>CAMAZK010000075.1 GCA_945863205.1 Akkermansia muciniphila
GTGGCGGTGACGTTGCCACGATGCAGGACGCTGCCATGCCTGCCGGTGACGTACCAGCCGCCCCAGCGGTCCGTGAAAGGCGTGGTGGTATCGACGACGGTGCTGCCCTGGCTCATGATGGGATGGCCTTCAGGGCCGGGAAAGACGGAGCGCACGAGAACGCCGGGCACTTCCGGTGAAAAGGGGCCGCCGTGGCAGCTGAGGCAGCTGTTGTCGCGCTGAAAGTGCAGCGGCTTTTGCGGCTCCTCATGCGGGTCGAGTAGGTAAAAGATGGGGCCGAGCTTCGGGTCGATGGTGGCGACCTCGATCGAGCCGCCCACGGAGTAGCCGACGTAGGCGTCATCGCCGAAATAGACGACGCGGGGCGTTTGCGGGCTGATGCGGTCGTTCTGCTTGCTGGTCTTGGAGAAGACCATGACCTGCGACTCCGGCGTGATGTTGAACTGCTTCATCACACCGCTCAGGACGGTCCACGCATCGGTGCGGTCGATCTTGACCTTTCCTGCGGCCATCAGGCGTTCGAGGCGCTGTGTGGCGTCGTTGGGCGCGGTTTCTGAGTAGCGGATGGGCGCGTTTTCGTAGGCGTCTTCGGCTGGAAGGAGCGTCGGGAGGAGGAATGACGAAACCAGAATGACGAAGCACGACACCATGATGGATTTCGCCCGCGAAGGCGATGTGAGTCGAGAGTGCATTTCTGGAGATCCGGTATTCATCATTCTGATTTCACTTCGTGACTTCGTAGAGTCATTTCTGCCGCAGCAGGATGCGGTTCATGCGGGCGCCGTCCGCGCCGCCGACAAGGTCCTTCAGCGTGTGGCGGTCGAGCGTTTCGTAAAAAGCGTTCAGGGCCTGGGCCAGGGCGCCTTTGAGCTGGCAACTGCCGTTGATGGGGCAGGTGTTGTGCTTTTTGTCGAAGCATTCGACGATGAAGGGCGTGTCCTCCGTGCGGCGGACGACCATGCCGATGCGGATGTCCTCAGCCTTCATGCCGAGGGCGATGCCGCCGCCGCGACCGCGGCGGGTTTCGAGGTAGCCGAGCTTGGTGAGGTAGTTCACCACCTTGACGAGGTGGTGGCGTGAGATGTCGTAGGCCTCGGCGACTTCGTTGAGCGAAAAGGATTCCCCCTTGAGCGCGGCGAACATGAGGACGCGCAGGGAGTAGTCGGTGAAGAGGCTCAGTTTCATGCCCGGTTTACGAGGGAGGCTGGTTAAACTTGCATGGGCGGTGCATGTTTAAGGCGGTCGCGCCAAGATAGGCGCATTCCACGGCAGGATCGGCGCAATCCGGGCACAAAAAACCCGGAGGCGCGTGCTCCGGGTTTCGTGGATCGTTGTCCGACTGATCAATTTTTGCAGGTCTTGCAGTCGTCGGCCTTCTTTGTGGCGCAGCAGGCGCTGCCGGATGCGCTGCAGCAGTCTTTTTTCTTGCCGGCGAAAACGCAGCGACCGTCGGAGGTGCAGCTGCTGAGGGTGAGGCCGGTGGCGAGAAGGGTCAGGGTGAGGAGTGCTTTCATGATGTGGTGTGGTGTTGGATTCTGGAAACGGGCACGGCCCGCTGGAGCGGTGAACGATTGTCAGAGGATTGTTTAGAACGTCTTATTCCTGGAAACTCTGCAGCGAATCGTGATCGAGGCTGTGCAGAGCTGTATGGATGAAAAAAGCCCGGAGACGATGTCTCCGGGCCTCGCGGGTGAAATCAATCACCTCGAAATGGATCAGCTCTTCTTGAGGGATTCCACCTTCTTGTGGGAACTGACGGCGACCACGTCCTTGCCGACGAGCTTGTCAGCATTTTTGACGGCGGCGGTGAGGGTCAGCTTGACTTCCTTGCCTTCGGATTCGATCACGATGGACTTGGAGTCGGCGTCAACGGACTTGAGCTTGCCGCTGGTGGTTTCAGTTTTGCCGCAGCCGGCGAATGCGGAAGCGGAGAGGCCGATGACGGCGAGGGTGGTGATGATGGATTTCATGTTTGGATTCAGGTGTTGGCTTTTCCGGCAGGGAACTGCCCCAATCGGACTTGAGCACATTCAAAACGATTCGGGCGGGCTCTGGCAATCAAAAATTTTGTGGGGTCCGGTGAAAAGACTCGTCACATGCCCTGGCCCTGTGCCACGCTCCCGTCATGAGATTCTCCCTTTTTCCCCTGGTTTCGGGCCTGTTTGCCTTGGCGGCCCCGCTGATCGCCCACCCGCTGCCGGACGTTGCTTTCCGTGCCAATTTTGAGGAGAACGGTGACTGGGTGCTCCAAGCGGAAATCGATCCGCGCAGCTTCGAGCCTGATCCGAACGTGGCACCCTACCTGACGAAGGCAGATCTCGAATTCACGGCTCCGGAACAGCAGGCGAAGCTGAAGACCACCGCTGGCGACTACATTCAGCGGGTGGTCAAGGTGGTGCTGGACCCCGCAGTGCCGGTGAAACCCGAATTCGTCTGGGAATTCACCACGATGGAAAACGCCCCGCTGAAGCTGCCGGAGGACCCCGTGATGCTCACTGGCACCTGGCGCGGCAAGATTCCCGAAGGAACGACCGGCTACTCGATCGAGGCTCTGCCTGAGGGCACGCTGAGTGTGCTCTATCACAACACGGCGCTGGGCAAGAAGGTGGAGCGCTACCAGATCCTCTTTCCGGGGGAGTCGAGCTACGTGCTCGACCTGAAGACATTCAAGCCCCGGAGCAAGGCGCCACCACCGATCACGGCGGAGGCCGCCCTGCCTCCCTCCGCCGGTGATGCCGAAGCGCTGGCGGTGGACTGCCCGATGTGTGAAATGGCGACGGGTGGCGGCTACACGGTGCCTGCAGTCGCGGCGGTGGCCTTCATCGTGCTGCTGGTCACCTGGCTGCGAAAGAAGCGGGCGGCCTGAGCCTGCCGGGGCAAGTTCCGTTTGCGCCGGGGGCGCGTCCGCGTAAGTCCGGCGCGTGAATCAGGCATTCGTATTGGGCGCAGGCATGGGTGAACGGCTACGGCCGCTGACGGAACAGCTTCCGAAGCCGCTCGTGCCCGTGTTTCACCGGCCGCTGATCACTTACGCTTTCGATCATCTCATTGCTTCGGGGGTCTCACGTCTCGTGGTGAACACCCACCACATCCCGGAGGCCTACGACCGTGCTTTTCCACAGCGGAGCTATCGCGATGTGCCGATCCATTTTCGAAACGAGAGTCCCGTGCGGCTCGAAACGGCGGGTGGCATCGCCAACGTGCGCGACCTTCTGGGCGGCGATCCCTTTCTCGTCTATAACGGCGACATTCTGACCGATCTGCCGTTGCAGCCGCTGCTCACGGAGCATCGGGAGAACGGAAATCTTGTGACGCTGGTCCTGCGCAGCCACGGGCCGTCCCTGCACATCGCGTTTGATCCGCTTCGCGGATTGGTGACGGACATCCGCAACAAACTGGGAACCGGCGATGAGGGAAAGTATCTCTTCACCGGGATCTATGCCTGCGATCCGGCGGTTCACAACTGGATCACGCCGGGGAAGGTGGAATCGGTCATTCCCGTCTTTCTGAAGATGCTCAGCGAAGGAGCACGGCTGGGAGCGGTCGTCATCGACGAGGGCAGTTGGTGGGATCTCGGCAGCCGGACCGCCTATCTGGCGGCTCACGCCGCTCTGAACGGCATGTATGGTCCGGCGCTGGATCCCGCAGCGCAGATCGAAAGCGGCGCCATCCTGCGCGGCACGAATGTCGTCGGCCCCGGAGCGCTGATCGAATCCGGCGCCCAGCTCGAAGACACCATCGTCTGGCCCGGCGGGCGCGTGGTGCGCGGTGCGGAGCTGAAGCGCTGCATCGTCCGCAGTGGCATCACGGCGGCCGGGATCGTGGAGGACGCCGATTTTTAAGCCTGCGCGGCTTTGCATTGGACATTCGTCACTCTGCATTCGTCATTCTGCATTTCCACCATGCCCCCCGAACACGAGGCCCTTCTCATTCTCACCCGCGAACAGTTCCCCGAACTGGCCGTCGTGCCGTGCGAGGTCGAACTTATCCTCAAAGGTGCCTCCGACCGCCATTTTTACCGCCTCAAGTGGCAGGACGGTCGCGAGCCGATGATCCTGATGGTTTACACCCTGGCACGGCGGGACAATCCGAAGTTCGTGCCCGCGACGCTGCGGCTGAAAAAAATCGGGGTGCATGTGCCGCAGATCTTCGCCTCCGATGACCGGCGGCTCTGCGTCTGGCTGGAGGATCTCGGGCGGGTGGATCTGCAATCGCTCAATGACGAGCCGTGGGAGGTGCGTCGGCCTCTTTACGAGGCGACGCTGCGGGAGGCGGCCAAATTCCATGCTGTGGGAGAGGATGCGTTGTCCGCCACGGATCGGGAAGAGCTGGAGCCCGTGTTTGACGAGGCGCTCTACGATTGGGAGCAGAACTACTTCCTCGATCATTTCGTCGGCGGGCACCTCGGGCGCAATCTCGGCACTCCTGAGTTTGCGAACGCGCATGAGGCGCTGAAAAAGCTGCGCCATCATCTCGCCAAGCTGCCCCGCTGCCTGGTCCACCGTGATTTTCAGAGCCAGAATGTGCTGGTTCGCGAGGGGGAGGCCTGGCTTGTGGATTATCAGGGGCTGCGTCTCGGACGCGCCGAATACGACCTCGCCTCGCTGATCTATGATCCTTACGTCAGTCTTTCAACCGGGCAGCGGGAGGAGCTTCTGAGCTACTACGCCGCGCATCGCCGCCTCGATCCGGCGGAACTGCGCCAGGTCTTCTACCCCTGCGCCGCCCAGCGTCTGATGCAGGCGCTCGGTGCCTATGGAAATCTCAGCCGCAACCTCGGCAAAAAGCAGTACCTGGAGCACATTCCCTCCGCCGTGGCGAATCTGCGGGAGGTCTGCCAGAAAGGGAAGGGCCTCCAGGAAATCGAAGTCTTCTTGAAGGGCGCTGCCTGATCACGCCTGCTTGCAGGCCTTGATCGTGTTCGCCATCAGCATGGCGATGGTCATCGGGCCGACACCGCCGGGGACGGGTGTGATGGCGCGGCATTTCGGCGCGACTTCGTCGAATGCGACATCGCCGACGAGCTTGTAGCCTTTTTCCGTGGTGGGATCTTCCACTCGGTTGATGCCGACGTCGATGACGACCGCGCCCTCCTTCACATGCTCGGCCCGGATGAAATGCGGGCGACCGATCGCGGCGATGATGATGTCGGCCGTGCGGGTGATGGCCGCGAGGTCGCGGGTGCGGGAATGCGTGACGGTCACGGTCGCGTCGCCGCCTTTGCCTTTCGCCACCAAAAGCAGCGCCATCGGCTTGCCGACGATCATGCTGCGACCGACGACAACGGCGTGTGCGCCGCTGGTCTCAATGCCGGCGTCAATCAAAAGGCGCTGGCAGCCGAGGGGCGTGCAGGGCACGAAGCCGGACGGGTCTTCGAGAGCGAGCTTCGCCACGTTCACGGGATGAAAGCCGTCCACGTCCTTCGCAGGGTCGATCGCCCGCACGATGGCGGCTTCGTCGATGTGCTTCGGCGGCGGGCTTTGCACCAGAATGCCGTGGATCGTTGGATCGTTGTTCAAGGCGTGGACGTGAGCGAGCAACTCATCCTGCGTGGTCGTGGCCGGGAGCTCGAGCTTGACCGAATGCAGGCCCAGATCGCGGCACTTTTTGTCCTTGGAGCGGACGTAGGCGCGGGAGGCGGGATCATCACCGATGAGAACCACGGCGAGTCCGGGTTTGCGCCCCTGCGCGGCGAGTTCCGCGATGTCGCGGCGGCATTCTTCGAGGACTTTTTCAGCGACGGCGGTTCCGGAAATCAGGGTCATGCGCCCTGTTGGCGCAGAGCGGCGGGCTTTTCAAGCCGCCAGCAGCTTCTCACGACCGTTCGCGACCAGCATGGCGGCGAGTTCCGGCATGTAGCGGGCGATTTCGTGGGAGAGCATGGAGAGGCGCGTCTCGGACTTCCAGTTTCCCCGGAGGCTGCGGTCCGAGTCGGTCATTTCGACTTCGACGAGGGCGGAGAAGACGGCGGTGTCGGCTTGAGGATCGAGTTGCAGGGTCATGATGTGAGGGCAGGTTGGTCGGGTGTGACCAGGACGAGTTCGCCGTCCTTGAGCACCCATTTGCGTCTTTCCAAAGCACCCGTGTTCAACATGGAATCGATCCCATTGCTCAGAAGCATCCGCGCCGCCTCGGCGGGGCTGCTGCCGAACGTGCCCTTCAAGGTCATGTCTTCGAGGTACTGCTTGATCTGCGGGGTGACCGCGATCGTCAGCGAAAGTGAGTCGAAGGTGTTTGAGGGGCGGGCCATCCAGTAATAACCGAGTTATAACCCCATTTTAATTCCAACCTGACCCGATGGTCAAGGTGGGTTTGGATTTATTTCGGGTTTTTACCCCGTTAAAACCTCGGATTTATTTAGGATGTCTTAATTATCAGGTGTGTATGACGTGAATGACGGCATGCCAGCGCGCTTTTTGAGAGCTTTGTTGTTCACCCGGGCATCCCGCCGGGTGCGTGTCTTTTTGACTCAGGCCCCGGCTGGTTTCTTTTTGAAGCGATCCAACAAGGGGGCGATGAGGTGGTGAACGATGGGTTCACACAACGCCCCGACCGCCACGCCGATCACCGCCGAGATCCCGGCTGCGACGAGCCAGTGAAGAAAGCCTTCGATCACGGGCAGGGAAGCTGCCACCGCCTTCGCCCACCCCTGAATCAGTTCTTCGGGGCCATGCACGCCGAGTTCATGGAGGCCATGAACGAGGATGCCGCCGCCGACCCACAGCATCGCCACCATGCCGATCAGGCTCAGCGTCTTTAGCAGAATGGGCATCCCTTTGACGATGCCGCGTCCCATGGCCCTGAAGGTCGCGTTTTCCCCGCCAGCCATCGCGGCACCTACGTCATCAGCTTTGACGATGATGGCGACCGCGCCATAGACCAGGGCCGTCATGCCGATGCCGACGACGGCCAGAACCACGGCCTGCAGCCACGTGGACGCAGTCGCTACCGTGGAGAGCGTGATGGCCATGATTTCTGCCGAGAGAATGAAGTCGGTGCGAATCGCCCTCTTCACCTTGGCGTCCTCCTCGGCTTCCGGCGTCAGCCCGAGTGCCTTCTCTACCTCCGCCGCGACACTGCGCGGCTTGATGAGGTCCACCACCTTCTCGTAGCCCTCCAGGCACAAGAACGCGCCACCGAACATCAGCAGCGGCGTGATGGTCCATGGCGCGACCAGGCTGAGCACCAGGGCGCCGGGCAGCAGGAGCAGCAGCTTGTTTTTGAGCGAGCCAAACGCGATCTTGCCAATGATGGGCAGCTCGCGCTGAGCGGCGAAACCGACCACGTAACGCGGCGTCACCGCGGCATCATCGATCACGATGCCCGCCGCCTTGCTCATGGCCTTGCTGCCTGCTTTGGCCGCCATGCCGGCGGCATCGTCGATGGACGCCGCTGCGGCCTTCGCGATCGCCGCCACATCATCCAGAAGAGAAAGCAGACCGCCGCTCATACGCCGATCCTCCTCGTCTGAAACAAAGGATTGTGGTGCCTCAAGTCGTGTGTGCCTTCGCCGTTGGTCATGAAGCCGATCCTATGCGGCCTCGTCGTCGTGCCAAGCCGTTTTAGGGGGGGAGTGATCAAGGTGAACCGACCGGACTCGTGATCCGGAGGGGATCTCAAGCTACGATTCGTCTCCAGGCGTCGGCGGCCCGTCTGGAGCCATGTCGAGGATACTGCCAAGGTCTTCAGGATCGCCGCGTTGGGCGCTTTCTTTGAGTGAGGGGCTGATAAGGCCGAGCGCTTTCAGGGCGGCGATGCGGGCGGAGCGATTGTCGAAGTAGAAATGGGCATCAATCGGGTGCAGCCAGCCCGTGGTGTCTTGAATGACGTTGTTGGGGTGCAGGTCGAAGACATCGACTTCGCCGAGGAGGTCGTGATCGAGGATGAAATTGCCGCCGAGGGCTCGCGGGGCTGGATCGCGCAGGTTTTGGCGGATGAGACCGGCTTTGAGTTCAGCCCATTCGGGATGGATGCCGTCGATGTAGGGCTGCGTGAGGACGATTTGGAGCCGCCCGCCTTCCATCATGCCGCCGAGCAGTTGGATCTCGTCGTCGAAGAAGTGGTTGGAGAGCAGCAGATCGCTCAGGTAGTCGAACAGCGACTCCGTGGCGAGTTTTCCCGCATCGGCGACCTTGAGAACGAGGTTCTGGCCCGGCAGCAGGGCCACGCGATGCTCTTTGCCGCCTTTCAGGGCATCGGTTTGAAGCTCTCGGCCCACCTCATCCGCGGAGAGCCAGCGGCGTTTCCGGGTGATCAGGTCGCTCAGGACACCGATTTCATCGTCAATTGATTCGCCCGCGCTTTCTGAAGCGTCACCACCTCCTGCGTTCGCAAGGCTCTGCGCCGCGCGACGGAGAAAGCCTGCCGCACCTGCGCGATCGGAATCGTCACGGGCGAGTTCGAGGGCTTGGGTGATGGGGATGAACGGCTCAATGATTGGAGCATGCTTCACGGGCGGCCCTCTGTCAAAACAGGAGTCACTCCCGGACCGCAACGCGGTCCCGTCACGGGCGATGCGGTGGTGCAGGGTCGTTCGAGTGACGGAACCTCGTTGCGGTTCATGATCCGGCGGGGATCGTGGGTGGCGCGGTTCCCAGGAGAGCACTCGCCATCGCTCGGCACTCCTGGGCTGCATGACGAAAGCCCGTTGGGCTTGGGGTAGGTTTTATTTGGGCTGCGACTTCTCCAAGCGGTTGATCGACTGTTCCACGATCCAATGGCTTTGCGGCGGGAGGCGCGTCTTGAGAGCCTTGAGCAGCGGCAGCGCGCGTGGGTCGCCGAAATAGCCCATGGCACCCGCTGCGGCCACGACGACGCTTGTCTCCGGGTCATCCAAACCGCGCACGAGACACTCGAACACGGCCTCGCTGTCTTCGAATGACGCGAGGGACCCAAATGCACTCTGTCTCACATCACTCACCGAATCGGCGGCCAGTTTGATGAGAACTTCCGGTCGGATTTGATCATGGACGGAGGCCAGCAGCCACGCGGCGCTCTCTCGCTCTCCTGCGTCTGCAGAGGCAGCCATGGGTAGAAGAATCTCAGCCACCTCTGGCTTGTGCCCATCTGTCAGATCCCAGATGGTCCCGACCAATCCATCGTTGTCGTGCCCTTCGGCTGTTCCCAGTCTGAGTGCTTCCAGCAATCGCGGGAGAGAGCGGACCCCGTCGAGTCGCACCACCGCCGGAGCCACGCCCTCGCGGAAAAAGAACTGCTCCTTCACCTGCAAGGACTGATGGAGCGTGTCCCGCCATTCCGGCCTGGCTTCGCGCTCCAGCGCCTGCATGGCCATTACGGCTTTGTCCACGTCCTCATAGTCCATGATCGACTCGATCAACTCATTCAAGCGGGTGTCTCCGGTCGGATAGAACGGTAGCGCTGCGAGCTCGGGCGACGGTCCATCGTCGGCATCCATGAAGCCGGTCGTGTCTGGAACTGCGGGCGCGATGTCCACATAGCTCACGGCGCACCACGTCCAGAGGCTGAACACCAGCACGCAACAGCCGAGGCCAATTGCGCCGACCCAGCGCCGCGGTGAAAACAGCCAGAACCTCGCCATCGCCGGATGGATCGAGTCGAGATCAGCGATCATCATGCCCCAGAGCATGGTGGTGCGACTTGATTGCGTGCCGGATTCGCCCTGCATCTTGCTCTCCTCTTCGTCAAAGATCCGCTGCGCCTCGGCCCTGGGTGTCTGGTAGTCCCGGAACAGCATGATCCCAAAGCTCCACGCCAGCGGCAGGAGAAGCAGAAAGCCCAGCAGGACTGTGAGGATTTTGCTGCCGGTCATGTCGTTCGGATGGTAAAATAAGAATGCGTCAGACAGCACCTTCATTCCTCGAAGGAGACAACGGTTTCAAGCGCCTGCGGGGACACTAGAGGGGGACTTGGCGCGACTGCGGATGGCGGTAACGCTGGACTGGCTGCGGAACCAGGCCATGCGCTCGGCGATGGTCATGCCTGCGGTCGTTTCGGCAACGGTCTGCTTCCACTTCCGGCTTTCAGCCACGGCGTCAAAGAAGTATTTCTTCATGGTCGTGAGAGGCGCGGGCGCTTACTTCTCATCTCCCGGCATGGGCGGCACGTCGGGGACCATGGCGAGGATGTCGTCTAAATCCTCAATGCGACCTCTCTTGGCGGCTGCTTCCAGTGTGTCACGCACCTCCCAGGCAGTGACTTGAGCCTGCAAGGCGAGAGCGACCATTTGATCGACCGATGTGCGTTCCTTCTTGGCCGCGTCCGAAAGGATGCGTGCCAGAAAATCAGGGATGTTGGCGGTGATGGTGGTCATGGCGACTGGCGGAGTATGTCCAAAAAAGTCTTCGGATCAACCACACGGACGGCGGGCAGCCGGTCCGATGGGAAGTGGCGGAGGTTGTGCGTGACCAGATAATCGATCTTGGATTCCGTGGCGAGCTGGGCGAGCGCTGCGTCATCTGCATCGGGCAAAGCGGGTTTCCAGAAAGCCGAAGTGCGAAACTGGACTGCTTGTGAGGCGATGGCGCTGATGAAGCGGTCGATCACAGCGGATGACAGCCCGAGCGGGAGCATCTCCCGCTTTAAGACCTCCTGGTATTCACAAAAAACCGTCTGGCTCAAATACAGTGTGAACTCGCCTTTGCGATACCGGGCCACGATCTCGAACGACGCTCCATTCCGCGAACGAAGCGCTGAAAGGAGGACATTCGTATCGAGTACGGCTCGAATCATGGCAGGCAGGGTTATTTGGCGAGCCTCACCAGCAAATCCTTGCTCTCGACGCTGTCGCCGATTTTGGTGGCGATTTCGGTGACGGTGCCGGCGATGGGGGAGGAGACGGCGGCGAACATCTTCATGGCTTCGAGGGTGAGGAGGGTTTCGCCTTCCTTCACCTTCTGACCGACGCTGACGGCGATGCTGGCGACCATGCCGGGCATGGGTGCGCCGACCTGGGTCGGATCGGCGGGATCGGCCTTGGCTTTGGTGACGACGTTTTTGGCGAGGGCTTTGTTGGTGACCGTGGTGTGACGCGGGTAGCCGTTGAGCTCGAAGATCGCGGTCTGCTGACCGTGCACGTCGGGTTCGGTCATGTTCAGCAGGCGGACGAAGAGCGTCTTGCCTTCCTCGAGGTTGACGTGGATCTCCTCCTTGTCCTGCAGGCCGTAGTAATAGGCGGGCGTGGGCAGGTGGGAGACGTCGCCATAGGTCTTGCGGAAGTCGGCGAACTTCAGGAACACGTCCGGATACATGAGGTAGCTCCACACGTCGTCTTCGGTGGGCTTTTTCTTCATCTTGGTCTCCAGCTCGGCGCGCACGTCGTCGAGCTTGATCTTGGCGGCGTGGGTGCCGGGGCGGCCTTTGATGCGCTTGCCGCCTTTGCCGACGATGGCATCGGCCAGCGCGTTCCACTTCTTGCGGCTGTCGGCGGCCTTGTTGGCCTCCATGCCGTAGAAGGGCTCGCCGAGCCAGCCTTCGAACATGCTGGTGACGTCCTTGCTCCACTTGGTGCCCTGGAGGTTGATGATGTCCGCAGGCTTCACGCCGCGGGCGACACACTCGATGGCGAGGTCGCCGACGACTTTGCTCGATGGCGTGACCTTGACGATGTCACCGCAGAGCTGGTTCACCTCCGCATAAGCGTGTGCGATCTCGGGCCAGCGAGGGCCGAGGCCCATGCCGATGGCCTGCTCCTTTAAGTTTGTGTACTGGCCGCCGGGCATCTCGTGGAGATAGACTTCGGCGGTGCCGTAGGGCTCGGAGGTGTCGAATGGCTTGTAGAAACTGCGCACGGCGGCCCAGTAGTCGGTGAACTCCTGCAGCGCATCGCTGTCGAGCTGGGTGTCGCGCGGCGTATTCTGCATCGCAGCGACGATGGAGTTCAGGTTCGGCTGCGAAGTGCCGCCGGACATGGATGCGATGGCCGCATCGACCACATCGACGCCCGCGGTGGAGGCTTCGATGATGCTGGCGGCGTTCAGGCCGCTGGTGTCATGCGTGTGGAAGTGAATCGGGATGCCGACTTCGTCTTTGAGCGCCTTGACGAGCTTCTTCGCGGCAAAGGGGCGGACGAGGCCGGCCATGTCCTTGATGCAGAGCATGTGCGCGCCCATCTTTTCGAGCTCCTTGGCGAGGCGGACGTAGTATTTGAGGTCGTACTTGTCGCGCTTCGGATCGAGGATGTCGCCGGTGTAGCAGAGCGTGCCTTCGCAGATGCTGCTGGTGTTTTCACGCACCGCATCCATGGCGGCGGTGAGGTTCGGCAGGTAGTTGAGGCTGTCAAAGATGCGGAAGATGTCCATGCCGCTGTCGGCGGCGTGTTTGATGAAGCCCTTCACCACGTTGTCCGGGTAGTTTGTGTAGCCGACGGCGTTCGAGCCGCGGAAGAGCATCTGGA
Source organism: Akkermansia muciniphila (assembly GCA_945863205.1). Taxonomy (GTDB): domain Bacteria; phylum Verrucomicrobiota; class Verrucomicrobiia; order Verrucomicrobiales; family Verrucomicrobiaceae; genus Prosthecobacter. The sequence continues at coordinate 12,374 of CAMAZK010000075.1, forward strand.
GGAGGATGTTCGGCACTTTTTCGCGGATCTCGCGCAGGCGCTCCCACGGGTCCTCGCGCAGGAAGCGCATGGTCACGTCAAAGGTGGCGCCGCCCCACATTTCGAGGGAGAAAAGGTTCGGCGTGCGGCGTGCCACGGCATCGGCCACGGCGAGCATGTCGTAGCTGCGCATGCGGGTGGCGAGCAGGGACTGATGCGCGTCGCGCATGGTGGTATCGGTGATGAGCAGGCGCTTCTGCTTGGCGATCCAGTCTTTGCAGAACTTCTCCGGCCCCATCTCGGTGAGGAGCTGTTTCGTGCCCTTCGCCGGAGCGATGCGGTGGTCGTACTTCGGGATCGGCGGTGCGGTGAAGGGCTTGGTGATCTTGTGGCCTTTGGCGAAGGGATTGCCGTTGACGATGGTGTCCGCCAGGTAGTTCAGCAGCTTCGTGGCGCGGTCTTTGCGGGCGACGAACTTCAGCAGGTCAGGGTTGTTGTCGATGAATCGCGTGGTGGCCTGGCCGGACTTGAAATCGGGATGGTGCACCACGTTCATGAGGAACGGGATGTTCGTCTTCACACCGCGGATGCGGAACTCGCGCAGGCCGCGGTCCATGCGGTCCAGCGCGTGCTGGTAGGTGCGGCCGAAGACGGTCATCTTCACCAGCATGGAGTCGTAGTAGGGCGTGATGACGGCATTCGTGGCGCCGAGTGCGCCGTCCAGCCGCACGCCGAAGCCGCCAGGGCTGCGGTAGTTCAAAATCTTGCCAAAGTCAGGCGTGAAGCCGTTTTCGGGATCTTCCGTGGTGATGCGGCACTGAATGGCGAATCCGCTCTTCTGCACATGCTCCTGCGTGGGCAGGCCGAGCGGCTCCTCGTGCATTTTGTGCCCCTGCGCGATGAGGATCTGGCAGCGGACGATATCGATGCTGGTGATCTCTTCCGTGACGGTGTGCTCCACCTGGATGCGCGGGTTCATTTCGATGAAAAACCACTCGCCAGTCTCGGAATCGACCAGGAACTCGACGGTGCCGGCGTGCGTGTAGTTCACCGCCTTGGCGATTTTGACGGCGGCATTGCACAGGCCGTCGATGACGGCCTGATCGACGCCGTAGCTCGGCGCCTGCTCGATGACCTTCTGATGGCGGCGCTGGACGGAGCAGTCGCGCTCATGCAGATGCAGCACATTGCCGTGCTTGTCGGCGAGGATCTGGACTTCGATGTGCTTCGCCTTGCCGACGAAGCGCTCCAGAAACACTGCGCCGTTGCCGAACGAGCGCTCGGCCTCCGTCTGGGCCTCATCGAGCAGTTTTTCGAGGTCCTTGGCCTCACGGACGACGCGCATGCCGCGTCCGCCGCCGCCGAAGGCCGCCTTGATGATCAGCGGGAAGCCGATTTTCTTCGCCACGGCGATGGCTTCCTTGCGGTCGCTGACGGCTTCTTCCGTGCCTTCGAGGATCGGCACGTCGAGCTTGCGGGCGATGCTGCGCGCGGCGGTCTTGTCGCCCATGCGATCGAGGATTTTCGAATCCGGGCCGATGAAGATGATGCCGGCCTTGGCGCAGGCCGTGGCGAACTGCGGATTCTCGCTGAGGAAACCGTAACCGGGGTGGATGGCGTCCACGCCTTTTTCCTTCGCCAGGGTGACGATGCCTTCGATGTCGAGGTAGGCGCCGAGCGGTCCCTTGTCTTTGTTCAATTCATAAGCCTCGTCCGCCTTGAAGCGGTGCGGGCAGAAGCGGTCTTCCTGCGCGTAGATGCCCACCGTGCGGATGCCGAGCTCCGTGGCCGCACGCATGACGCGGATGGCGATTTCAGAGCGGTTCGCGACCATGAGCTTCTTGATCGGCCGGATGGCGGGCTCGACGGACTGGCTGCGGGCAGTAGGGGAGGCGGTTTTTTTGGGCATGGCGGTTGGTTGAAAAAGAGCCGCGCACAGTCTCGCGGAAAAGGGGGGAGGCAAGGCGTGAGAGCACTTTTCAAGGGTCAAAAACAAGTTTGGCCGCGAACTTGCTAAAGAATTAAGCACGGACAGTCTCCGCGCTGCCAACCTCCATGTCCATCCACGTCGCCCTCCACCACCGTACGAGCTACCGTTACGAACGACCCATCACCCTCGGCCCCCAGGTCGTCCGGCTGCGTCCCGCGCCGCATTCCCGCACGCGTGTTCTGGGCTACTCGCTGAAAGTCACGCCGGAGGGGCATTTCCTGAACTGGCAGCAAGATCCGCAGTCGAACTACCTGGCGCGGCTGGTTTTCCCGGAGAAGACGCAGGAGTTCTGCATCGAGGTGGACCTGGTGGCCGAGATGTCGGTCCTGAACCCCTTCGACTTCTTCCTGGAGCCGGAGGCGGAGCATTACCCCTTCAAGTATGACTCCGCTCTCGATCAGGAGCTGGCGCCGTTTCTGAAGTGCCTGCCCTTCACGCCGTTGTTTCAGGCCTACCTTTCCGAATTGAAGCGCGAAATCCTCGGTCCGGGTGCAGCCGTGCCGCACGCACCGGGCACGCATTCCGAGTCAGGCGTCAATGTGCATGAGCACGGCCCGCTGCCGGAGCCCGGCGACCTGGCCAAAGCAGCCGCCAAAGACAAGCGTCTGCGCATGATCGACATGCTCGTGGCGGTGAATCAGCGCCTCTGGCAGGACATCCGCTACACGGTCCGCATGGAGCCGGGCGTGCAGACGCCGGAGGAGACGCTGGACCTGCTCAGCGGCTCCTGCCGCGACTCGGCGTGGCTGATGGTGCAGATCTGGCGTCGGCTCGGCGTCGCGGCGCGCTTTGTCAGCGGCTACCTCATCCAGCTCAAACCGGATGTGAAATCCCTCGACGGCCCTAGCGGCAGTGAAGTCGATTTCACCGACCTGCATGCCTGGTGCGAAGTTTATCTGCCCGGTGCTGGCTGGATCGGCCTGGACCCGACGTCAGGCCTGCTCGCCGGGGAAGGGCACATCCCCCTGGCCGCCACGCCCGATCCCGGCAGCGCCGCGCCGATCAGCGGCGGGGTGGAGGCGTGCAAGACGGAGTTTGACTTCGACATGACGGTGACGCGCATTCACGAGTCGCCCCGCGTCACCAAGCCTTACACGGAAGAGCAGTGGGCGGAGATCGCCGCTCTCGGGCACGCTTTGGACAAGGAACTCGTCGCCAACGACGTGCGTCTCACGATGGGCGGCGAGCCGACCTTTGTCTCCATCGACGACATGGAAGGCGCCGAGTGGAATACGACGGCGGTCGGGCCGATGAAGGCGCGACTCTCCGACGAGCTGCTCAAGCGCCTCAAAGACCGTTTCGCGAACGGCGCCTTCCTGCACTACGGGCAGGGCAAATGGTATCCCGGCGAGTCTCTGCCGCGCTGGTCCTACGGCTGCCACTGGCGCAAGGACGGCCAGCCGCTCTGGGGGCACCCGCACCTCTTCGCGAACATGCAAAAAGACTACGGTGTGACCGAGCAGGACTCCGCACGCTTCATTCACGCGCTGGCCGAGCGTCTCGGCTGCGGCGGGAAGTGGATCATGCCCACCTACGAGGACGCCTTTTACTACCTCTGGCGCGAGCGGAAGCTGCCGGTGAACGTCGATCCCCTGAAATCGAACCTGAAGGAGAAGGAGGAACGAGAGCGTCTGGCCAAGGTCTTTGAGCAGGGCCTCGACAAGATCATCGGTCACGTGCTGCCGCTGAAGGCCGCCGGTGCCGGTTGGGCGACCGGCCCCTGGTTCCTGCGCACGGAGCGCTGCTACCTTGTCCCGGGCGATTCGCCTATCGGCCTGCGTTTGCCGCTCGATTCCCAGCCCTGGGTCAAGGCCACGGACTATCCCTACCACCACGAGCTGGACCCGATGGAGGAGCGCCCGCCACTGCCGGAGCGCCAGAAATTTGTGCGCGGCATCGCAGGCGTGCCTCCTTCGTTCTGGAAAAGGCTCGCGCAACGCCGCGGCCCTGCCGGCTCGGAAGAATCGACCGAGGTGGAGCGGGACGGGCTCATCGATCCGGCCTTCCAACCCCCAATTTTCGGCCAGTCCGCCGACCAGATCGTGCGCACCGCGCTCTGCGTGCAGCCGCGTGATGGAAAGCTCTTCGTCTTCATGCCGCCGACGAAGACGCTGGAGGAGTATCTGAGCTGCCTCGGCGCCGTGGAGGACGTGGCGCTCGCTCTCGACCAGCCGATCATCATTGAAGGCTACGCGCCGCCTTACGATCCGCGCATTCACACGCTGAAAGTCACGCCCGACCCGGGCGTGATCGAGGTGAACGTACAGCCAGCGAAAAGCTGGGACGAGATGGTGAACATCACCGAGACGATCTATGAGGAGGCGCGTCTCACCCGGCTGGGCACGGAGAAGTTCATGGTCGATGGTCGCCACACCGGCACCGGCGGCGGCAATCACATCGTGCTCGGTGCGGAGACTCCGGCGGACAGCCCCTTTCTGCGCCGCCCGGACCTGCTCCGCAGCCTCGTCAGCTACTGGCAGAACCACCCCGCGCTGTCCTTCATGTTCAGCGGCCTCTTCATCGGCCCCACCAGCCAGAGCCCTCGCATCGACGAGGCGCGCAACGACTCGCTCTACGAATTGGAGGTCGCCTTCAAAGCCGCATCTCAAACCGGCCACGTGCCGCCTTGGCTCGTTGATCGTCTCTATCGCAACCTGCTTATCGACTCGACGGGCAATACGCACCGCGCCGAGTTTTGCATCGACAAGCTGTACTCGCCCGACAGCGCCACCGGCCGGCTCGGTCTCGTGGAAATGCGCGCC
>CAMAZK010000076.1 GCA_945863205.1 Akkermansia muciniphila
GGACAGCCAGACGACCGGTATGAGCCAGGCGCTCAGCCGGAAAGCCGGCCCGCCGCCTTCCCAAAAGATCCACGCGGCTGTCACCGCCTCCGCGAACATCAATGGAGCCACGACGATCCCGATCCTGAAGCAGTGGGCGGCATGGTAGGGCTTGAAGGCTTCAGCCGGAACCCGCAGAAACTGCGGATAAACAAGAACCTGCACGACCCAGATCAGGCCGACCAGCATCCAGGTCACCGCGAGGTGGATCGTGAAAATCGTATTCATGGGGGCACCGGAGTCGAGCCCCCATCCACCGATACCGTGGCACCATGGAACATGGCCAATCTACAGATGCGCACGGTCAACGACATGCCGGTGGCGGAGAAACAAGAGATCAACAGGTGCATGGGGGCATTCCAAGGATGGCAGACGTTGCCAGCCATGGGAAGGCGGTTTTTCGGCGGCAAAGACTTCGCACTCGGACGGCGTAATGTTCCAACGCCAAGCTCCATGAACAAACCAGACGCCCATTCGATCCTGCGCATCATCGTCATGCGAGGGGCGGTCATGCTTGGCTGCACCACTTTGCCCGCTTTGGCGGTGGATTATGAAAAGGAGATCAAGCCGCTCCTCAAGGAGCGCTGCTACGCCTGCCATGGCGCTTTGAAGCAAAAGGCCGATCTTCGCCTCGACACCACGGCTGCGATGCGGAAGGGCGGTGATGGTGGCGACATCCTCGCCGGAGAGCATGCATTGCTGCTCGAACGTGTCACGACCACCGATAAGGACGATCGCATGCCGCCGGAAGGCGAGGGTTCGATGCTAACGAGTGAACAAGTCGCGAAACTCAGAGCCTGGATGGCCGCTGGTGCGCATGCGCCTGCCGATGAACAGCCCGAAGCCGATCCGCGCGCGCATTGGGCTTATCAGCTGCCGAAATCCTCCGGCAAGTCGATGGATGCGCTGCTTTCGGCGCGACTCGCGGCGAAGAAACTCAAACCGCAGCCCGAGGCCGCGCCGGAGATCTGGCTGCGTCGTGTTTATCTCGATCTCATCGGCCTGCCGCCGTCGCCGGAGGAAATTGCGCAGTTCACGGGAGCGCTGAATGGGACAGATGGGAAGAATGAGACGCATGCTTTTCATTCCTCTCATCCGTCCCATGACGCCTACGCCCGCGTCGTTGACCGCCTTCTTGACTCCCCCCAATACGGCGAGCGCTGGGCACGGCACTTCATGGACATCTGGCGTTATTGCGACTGGTATGGCCTTGGCGCGCAGCTCCGTCATTCGCAGAAGCACATCTGGCACTGGCGGGATTGGATCGTGGAGTCGCTGAATGCTGACAAAGGCTACGATCAGATGATCGTGCAGATGCTCGCCGCCGACGAGCTCGCGCCCGAGGATCGCGACAACCTTCGCGCCACCGGCTTTCTGGCCCGCAGCTACTACCTCTTCAATCGCACCACATGGCTGGATGAAACCATCGAGCACACCTGCCGCGCCTTTCTCGGTGTGACGATGCAGTGCGTGAAGTGCCACGATCACAAATACGATCCCATCGAGCAGGCCGACTACTATCGCATGCGCGCCATCTTTGAACCGCTGCACGTGCGGCTTGATCCCTGGCAAGGTGAGACCGACTTCGAAAAAAACGGTCTGCCGCGTGTCTTCGACCTGCATCTCGACAGGCCGACGTATCGGCATGCGCGCGGCGACGAAAAGAACGAGGATAAGTCGAAGTCGCTGTCGGCTGGCATCCCACAGGTGCTGGAGTTCGCCGCCTTCCAGCCGAACCCTGTCAAACTGCCGCCGTCCTCCGCACGTCCGGTGCTGTTGCCATTTGTCCTCGACGATCAACTCCAGGCCGCCAAACGCGACATCGCCGCTGCACAGAAAGCTCTCGACCAGGCGCGGCAAACACTCGCCAAATCTCCTCAGCCCGCACGGAAGGCACCGACGGAACCTAAAGTGATCCTCAGCGATGATTTCACCACGGCAAAGCCCGCGCAGTGGGAGGTCCTCAAGGGCGACTGGAAACACTCTCCCACCGGCGTGCGCCAGAGCGAAACCGGTGCGGAACGCCGCATGCTGCGCCTCAAAACGCCGCCGCCTGCCGACTTCGAAGCCAGCTTGAGCTTCACCATTCGCGGCGGGCAGAAATGGAAGTCCGTCGGCATCGTCTTCGGCAGTGCGGATGGCGACGACGTGATGGTTTACATGAGCGCCGTCAGCGGCGGATCGAAAATCCAAGTTGCGATCGGCAGCGGCGGCAAGTCCAGCTATCCGCCGACGGGCGCGGTGTCTCGTCCGATCTCGCAGGACGTGCGCTACACGCTCGAGCTGCGCGTGCGCGGCCAACTCATCAACGCCAGCATCAATGGCGATGCCGTTCTCGCCTATCGCCTGCCGCAGAGTCGCCGCACGGGTGCGATGGCGCTGAGCGCCTTCGACGCTGATGTGGAGTTTCACAGCTTCAAACTCACCGAACTCGCCACCGACGTCCTCATGCGCGAGCCGTCCGCCGACAAGGCGATCCCGCTCGCCGATGCGAAAGCCGCAGTCGCACTCGCTGAGAAACAACTCGCCGCCGCTGCCGCGAGACCCGTGATGATTCGCGCCGTTCTCGCCGCAGAGAAGTCGAAGCAGGACAAGGCGCTCGCCAAGGCCGCGGCTGTGACCGAGGCAAAGTTCAAACTCGCTCAAGCCGAGTTCGATCTCGCGAAAGCCGAGACCGATCCGAAGGCCAAGGACGCCGCGAAGAAGATCAAAACCGCCCGTGACGCGGTGGAGAAGGCAACAAAGCAACTGGCGGCTCCCGGCGAGGCTTACACCGCGCTGCCTGCGAGTTTGAAGGCGCAGGAAGGTCCGGAGGAAAGCACCAACGCCGCCGTGCAGACCTATCCAGACACCAGCACGGGTCGCAGGCTCGCCTTTGCCCGTTGGGTGGCTGACAAACGCAATCCGCTCACGGCGCGTGTGCTCGTCAATCAAGTGTGGATGCGGCATTTTGGAGCGCCCATCGTCGCAAACGTGGATGACTTCGGTCGTCGCTCGCCCGCGCCGCCGCATCAGGACATTCTCGATTCGTTGACGGTCGATTTCATGAACAACGGCTGGAGCCTGAAGCATCTGCATCGCGCCATGGTGCTCTCCGAACTGTATCGCCGCAGTTCGTCGAATGCGGAGGCCGATCCGGCCACGCTCGCCGCTGATCCGGACAACGCGAACTGCTGGCGCATGAATCCGCGCCGCATGGAAAGCCAGCTCGTGCGCGACAGCCTGCTGCACATCGCCGGAAAGCTCGATTTGACTCAGGGCGGTCCGAGCATCGATCTGGTCAAAGCCGAGACCAGCCCGCGTCGCTCGCTCTACTTCGTGCAGAATGCGAACGAGGAGCACCGCTTCCTCGCCACGTTCGACAACAGCAACGTCCTCGAATGCTACCGCCGCAACGAAAGCGTCGTCCCGCAGCAGGCACTCGCTTTGACCAACAGCAAGCTCAGCCGCGAATGCGCCGACGCTTTGGCCGAGAAGCTTGGCAAGCTCGATAGCGAGTCCTTCGTGACCCAATCCTTCCTCACCGTGCTCGGCCGTCCACCCACGGAAGGCGAGCGACAGGCGAGTTTGGAGGGCTTTGCCGCGTTGAAACAGAACCGCAGCCTGTTTTTGCAGGCGCTCATCAACCACAACGACTTCGTCACTTTGCGATGAACCCGCTGCATCAGCCCACCCCCTTTCTCCGCCGCGACATCCTCGGCGGACTTGGCAGCATTGCGGTCGCGTCGATGTTGAGGGCTGAGGAAGGCTGGCAGCCACCGAGCGGACTGCCGATGCTGCCGCAGCGGGCGAAGCGGGTGATCTGGCTTTTTATGCGCGGCGGGGTCAGTCACATGGAGAGCTTTGATCCGAAGCCGATGCTGACGAAGTATGCGGGCAAGTCGATCGAGGAGACGCCTTTCAAGGACGTGTTGGCGCCGGAGAAGCTCAAGAACGTGCGCGTGGTGGTGGTGAACGACGCGAACGGCAAGCAGCGCAATGTCATTTACCCGCTGCAGACCGGTGCGAAACGCTACGGCCAGTGCGGCGTCGAAATCAGCGACTGGTTTCCGAACATCGGCTCCTGCGCGGATGAGATCGCCTTCATCCGCAGCATGTGGACCACTGACAACAATCACGGTGCGCAGGTGCAGTTCGCCAGCGGGCGGCACATGCTGGAGCCGCGCGTGCCGACGCTCGGCGCGTGGGTGACGTATGGCCTCGGTTCCATGTCGGACAATCTACCGTCCTTCGTGAACATGGGGCCGCGTTACTTCGATACGCGCGACGGCCACTACCTCGGCCCCGCATACGACGCGATCAGTCTGAAGGTCGATCCGAAGAATCCGCTCACTTTTGCCGCGCCGGAGTTTCAGATCGGCAAAGGCGAACAGGCGGTGCAGTTTGACCTCATTCACAAGCTGAACACGCTCAATGCTGAGCAGTACCCGGGCGACAAGACGCTCGCCGCGCGCATGAAGAGCTACCAACTCGCCTACAACATGCAGACCGCCGTGCCCGAGACGATGAACCTCGACAGCGAGAGCGCCGAGACCAAGAAGCTCTACGGTCTCGATGAGAAGGTGACTGAGCCCTTTGCGCGCCAGCTTCTCGTGGCGCGGCGTCTTGCCGAGCGCGGCGTGCGTTTCATCCAGCTCCAGCATGGCGATGGCGCAGCCGGTGCGTGGGATTCGCACTCCGGTTTGAAGAAGAATCACTCCAACCTCGCGCAGCAGGTGGACAAGCCGATTTCCGGCCTGCTCAAGGATCTCAAGCAGCGGGGCATGCTCGACGACACGCTGGTGGTCTTCGCCACCGAGTTCGGCCGCACGCCCGGAACGCAGGGCAGCGACGGACGCGATCATCATCCGTATGGCTTTAGTGTCTGGATGGCCGGAGGCGGCGTCAAAGGCGGCACGATCCACGGCAGCACCGACGAACTCGGCTTCCACGCCGTCGAGCATCCGCATTACGTCACCGACGTGCATGCGACGATCTTGTACCAGCTCGGACTCGATCCGCACAAGCTCGAGATCCCGGGCCGCAAGCGGCTGGAACGCGACTTTGGGCACGTGATTCCCGAGATTCTGGCTTGATGGCGGTATAGTGGACGCGTGTCCAAAAAACAGGAAAGTTTAGTTTGCCAATTTACCGGATGAGCGTCCAATATGCCGCCATACCATGAAAGCACTCGTCAAAGCCAAAGCGGAGCGCGGACTGTGGCTCCAGGATGTCCCGGAGCCTGAAGTCGGCATCAATGATGTCCTCATCAAGGTCCACAAAACCGGCATCTGCGGAACCGACCTGCACATCTACAGATGGGACGCATGGGCACAGAAGACCATCCCGGTGCCGATGGTCGTGGGCCATGAGTTTGTGGGCGAGGTCGTCGCCGTCGGCTCAAACGTAAGCGACTTCCATCCCGGCGAAATCGTCAGCGCCGAAGGCCACGTGGTCTGCGGGCGCTGCCGCAACTGCCTCGCCGGACGCCGTCACCTTTGCAAAGACACCGTCGGCATCGGCGTGAACCGCACCGGAGCCTTCGCCGAATACATCAGCGTGCCGATGACGAACGTCTGGCATCATCGCGAAGGCGTGGATGAGGAGGTGGCGAGCATCTTTGATCCCTTTGGCAACGCCGTTCATACCGCATTGGCCTTCGAATGCCTCGGCGAGGACGTGTTGATCACCGGAGCCGGTCCTATCGGCATCATGGCGATCCCGGTCGTCAAACACGCCGGTGCGCGGCACGTCGTCATCACGGATGTGAACGAGTATCGCCTCGATCTCGCTCGCAAGATGGGCGCGACGGTCGCTTTGAACGTCAAGACCGGCAGCATCGCCGACGTGCAGAAACAGCTTGGCATGAAGGAAGGCTTCGATGTCGGGCTGGAGATGAGCGGCAACGCCACCGCTTTTCGCGACATGATCGACAACATGTGTCACGGCGGCAAGATCGCCATGCTCGGCATTCCTAGCGAGCAGATCGCCATCGACTGGAACAAGGTCATCTTCAACATGCTCACCATCAAAGGCATCTACGGCCGCGAGATGTATGAGACCTGGTATCAGATGAGCGTCATGCTGGAGAGCGGCGTGAACATCGCACCCGTCATCACCCACCGCTTCCACTATAGCGACTTCGAACAGGGCTTCGCCGCGATGGAGAGTGGTAATTGCGGGAAAGTGGTGCTCGATTGGAGCAACTGACAATGAAACCTTCTCGAATAATTTGGCTAGTTCTGTGTGTAGGCATAGCAATCGGACTGTGCTTCTTGAGTCGCGCCAATGCACGTTATCAGGCTGCGCAGGGGATAGTCAGGTATCAGTTCAAAGAGAACCTCCCCGCTGAGGCTTTTCCTGCGCCTCGGGAGTCTTGGGAGTCCACACGCTGGGTGTTCGATTTTACTTCGACTTCCGCGCCCACACACTCCGTCCGGATATATATTGATCCTTTCGGGAATGCAGAAATTCACCGTCTTATCGAGCCATGAAACAGTTCATTCCATTCCTTCTTCTCTCGCTTCCACTCAGCGCGCAGACGATCGAAGTCGTCAAAATCGGTTCCGAACACGATGTCGATCAGGTCGTTCTTGCGGAGACAGCGCAGGACGGAAAACTCACCTTGCTCCCCGGTCACAGCTTCTTTTCCGGCACGACGGGTGCGAAGCTCGGAGGCGAATCGCCCGCTCAGGACGAACTCAATGGCGACAAGCAATGGAAGTCCATTGATGGCCTAAAATCACCCGAGCAGCGCATCGTCTTTCCCTTGTGGTTGCGCGCGGATGGAAGCGTGTCAGGCAAGATCAACGGCAGCGGTCGTTTCAACGTGGAACTCGGCGAGGCGAAGACGACCGCTTCGGGAAGCTTCGAGATCAAGAATGCCAAAGCAGGCCGCGTGGACCTCGTTTTGTCTCGCACCGGTCCGGGCACGATCGAGAGCATCGAATTGAGCGGATCAGGCATCACAGGTGCGCAGTTGCTGCGTGCGCGCTGGCGTCCGGCGGCGATTCACAGTGGCTTCAAGAGCTCGGATCTCGGCGCGGCGCAGAGCCGACTGTGGATCATGGAGGTGCGCCCGATCTTCGGCGAAAAGGATTTCTACAGCCCGATCACGACGCCGTTTGGCTATTTCGGCTCCACCTTCAATGTGGACCACACCTCAGGCGGCATCAATTTCTCCATGTGGTCGTTTCAACGAGGTGCTGCGGAGCCGCCGGTCCCGCAGCTTTCGCATCTGCTCGCCATCGGGCATCCCCTGGCCACGTTTGGTCACTTCGATCACGAAGGCACCGGCGTGAAGCTGCGCGACTGGAATCCCTACGAAGGTCAAAAGCTCGCCTCGACCGTGCTCGCGCTGCGCATCGAGCCGGGGAAGCCGTATGACACCTACACGGGCTGGTTTCTCGATCAGCAGACGCGTCAGTGGCGGCTCTATGCCAGCGGGCGTAAGTGGTCGGAGAAACGCAGCGTCGAAAGCCTGCTGCCGGGCTGTTTTGTCGAGGTGCCCGGCCCGCCGCACATCCAGCGCACCGGCCACATCATGCGCGCTGCGGACTTCCGTGGCTGGTGTCGCGATGACAAGGGCAAGTGGCACCAGCTCGACATCATGAACGGCAGCAAGGCGGATGCGAACCGCGAGCAAACAAACTGCCTCTGGTCGCTCAGCAACGACGGATGGTTCCGCATGGCGATGGGCGGCATCACCCACTACCGCTACCCGAAAGGCGTCGATATCGCCGCGCCGACGATGAAGGCGATGCCTGACTACATGAGCGACTCTGCGCTCAAGGCGCTGGACTTTCCCACGACCGTCACCGTGAAGCGCCTCGTGCGCCAGGGGAGTCGCGTGCATGTCGAACTGGAGCTAAAAACGACCGCGAAAGACTGCAGCAAGGCTAAGGTCTTCTTCGGACCCGAGGACATGCTCACCTTTGACCACCGCTGGGCGAAATCACAGGACCTGGGCGAACTCGCACCCGGCATCCAGCGCATCGCCTTTGATGGTGCGCCTGACAGCGGCTTCTGCCGCATCTTGGTCACGAACGAAACCGGCAGCTACTTCACGACTGACTCCGCCAACTGGAAATGAAACCACTCGTCGTCCTGCTCCTGCTGGGCTCGCTCGTTCGTGCCGAAATCAGCATTCCAGCCTTCACCGCCTACACCGAGCCCGACTTCCGTGGAGTCGATATCTCGAAGGAAAAAGGCCTCAGCGGCTGGAAGGACGCCAAACAGCGTGTGCTGTGGTTCGGCGAGATCAAAACGCCCGGAAAACTCACCGCCACGCTTCGCGTGCAGGGCGATGAAGGACGCGTTTTGAGCCTCAAAGTCGGCGAAACGTGCCGCGAAGCCACCGTGACGAACAGAACGGCCTCGTTTGGCGAATTCGACATCGCGAAGGCTGGCTACATGAAATTTGAACTGACCTCCAAAGAGGGCTGCAAAGGCATCATCGACACCCTCGTGCTTGATGGACCCGCGACGAAGGACGCGCACTTCAACCCCGAGCCGCGTCGCAATGCCTCGTCGGTGCATTTGATGTATCCGACGCCGAAGGACGAAAAGATCGCGCTTTTCTACAACGAGGTCACCGCCGTCGAGGAGCCGCTCTACACCTTCTACATGGCCTGCGGCTTCTCACGCGGCTACTTCGGCATGCAGGTCAATTCGGAGACGGAGCGCCGCATCATCTTCTCCGTGTGGGACGCGGGCAACGGCACCAAGGCCATCGACCGCTCCACCGTCTCGAAGGACGATCAAACGCAACTTCTTGCCAAAGGCGAAGGCGTCGAGGCCAGCGTCTTCGGCCACGAAGGCACCGGCGGGCACTCGCATCTCGTCTATCCGTGGAAAACCGGCCAGGCGCAGAAGTTTGTCGTCGCCGTGAAGCCCGAAGGCGAACACACGACCTACAGCGGCTACTGGTTCCATCCGGAAAAACAAAGCTGGATGCTCATCGCGAGCTTCCGTGCGCCGAAAGACGGTCAATACCTGCGCGGCCTGCATTCCTTCAGCGAGAACTTCGGCGGACAAAACGGCCACCAGCAGCGCAAAGCCCTCTACGGCCCGCAATGGATCGCCAATGCCGATGGCAAATGGACCGAGCTCACCACCGCGAAATTCAGCCACGATCCCACCGGCAAAGCTCATCGCCTCGACCGCTTCATGGGCGTCGAAGCCGGGAAATTCTTCCTCTCGCACGGCGGCTTCGTCGAAGGCTTCACGAACTACGGCGAGCCCTTCACCCGCCCCGCCACGAACACGCCACCCGACTTCAAGCTGCCATGAATGCCGCTTTCCAAGCTCATCTCACGACCCAACTCGATGCTATCCGCGACGCGGGCACCTACAAGCGCGAGCGCGTGCTTAGCACACCGCAAGGCACGCTCGTTCGCGCGAACGGCGGCGCGGCAGTGCTCAACATGTGCGCGAACAACTACCTCGGTCTCGCGCAGCATTCGAAGGTGCGACAGGCTGCGCACGAAGCGCTGGAGCACTGGGGCTACGGCCTAGCCAGCGTGCGCTTCATCTGCGGCACGCAGGGCGTTCACAAGGAACTGGAGGCCAGTTTGACCGACTTCCTCGGCACGGAGGACACGATCCTCTACGGCTCCTGCTTCGATGCGAACGGCGGCCTGTTTGAAACCATCCTCGGCCCCGAAGACGCGATCATCAGCGACGAACTCAACCACGCTTCGATCATCGACGGCGTGCGATTGTGCAAAGCGCAGCGCTATCGCTACAAAAACTGCGACATGGCCGATTTGGAGGCGCAACTCGTCGCTGCGGATGCCAAAGGCGCTCGCTTCAAGCTCATCGCCACCGACGGTGTGTTCTCGATGGACGGCTTCATCGCACCGCTGAAGGCGATCTGCGATCTCGCGGACAAATACAACGCGCTGGTGATGGTCGATGACTCCCACGCCGTCGGTTTCATGGGCAAAACCGGCCGTGGCACGCATGAGCACTGCGACGTGATGGGCCGCATCGACCTTTTGACCGGCACACTTGGCAAAGCCCTCGGTGGCGCCAGTGGCGGCTACACAAGCGGTCGAAAGGAGATCGTCGAGCTGCTGCGACAGCGCTCGAGGCCCTATTTGTTCTCGAACACGCTTTGTCCTTCGATCGCTGGAGCGTCCATCGCGGCTTTGTGCCTGCTAAAGCAGAGCACTGCTTTGCGTGACACGTTGGAGGCCAACACGCGTTACTTCCGCGCCGAGATGACTGCCGCAGGTTTCGACATCGTGCCCGGCGAGCATCCCATCGTTCCCGTGATGCTTGGAGATGCGGCCTTGGCGTCGAAGTTCGCTGACGTGATGCTGGAGCGCGGCGTTTACGTCATCGGCTTCAGCTATCCCGTTGTGCCGCAGGGTAACGCCCGTATTCGCACCCAGATCAGCGCGGCGCACACGCGTGAGGATTTGGAGAAGGCGGTGAAGGCTTTTGTGGACGTGAAGCAGCAATTGAGACTATGACGCTCGAAATGCGCGAAGCGTCGTGGAGTGCGGTGGCAGAGATGCAAGGGCACCTTGCATCGGCGACACCGCCGTCGAGCGAAGAAAAAGGTTATATGGCCGGAGAAAGCCGTCCGGCATGCGGCAGCGGTGTCGCGCCAAGGCTTGCCACCGCACTCCGCGACGCTATCGCGACTAATTCTACCGTTACCTGGCGTTCCATGCGCTTGCTTATGAAAATTCTCCTCCTGTTCCTCCTTCCCGCGCTCGCCTTCGCCGAGCCTGTCCGCCTCACGCACGAGCCTGCCCTCTCACCGGATGGCAAAACGGTCGCGTTTGAGTGGCAGGGGGATCTTTGGACGGCTCCGACGGATGGCGGGCGAGCCACGCGGTTGACGTCGCATCCGGCGCTGGATTCGGGTGTGGCGTTTTCACCGGATGGGATGCAAATCGCCTTCAACAGCGAGCGGGATGGCTTCAAGCTGCTCTACTCGATGCCTGCGAACGGCGGTGAGCCGAAGCAGCTGTCGTTTCACACGGACGGCTGCGATCTGCGCGAGTGGACGCCGGATGGCAAGGGCCTGCTGGTGACGCTGGCTCGGGATTTTTCGTGGTTGCGCGAATCTCGTGCCGCGCGGCATGCGATCATCGACGCGAACGAGCGCAAGGCGGAGAGCGTGCTCTTTGATGACTATGGATTCGACGGCGTGCTGTCGCCGGACGGGCAGAAGATGCTGTTCATGCGCGAGGGATCGGAGTCATGGTGGCGGCAGGGATTCAAAGGATCACGCGCAGGCCAGATCTGGCTCTTCAATCGTGCGGATGGCAGTTTCAAACAGGTGATCAGTGATGAGAACGAGAACCGCTGGCCGCTGTGGAAGCCGGATGGCAAAGGCTTCTACTTTGTGCGGAATGGAAACCTCTGGCAGCACGATTTCGCGAGCGGCAAGCACACAGCGATCACGAATTTCAAAGGCGACCTCGTCGTCTTTCCCGCGATCTCGCGCGATGGCGGCACGCTGGTCTTCCGCGTGCGCTTTGACCTGTATCGTTGGCATCCGGGCGACAAGGAGCCGGTGAAAATCGAGATCGAGGCGGCGCACGATGCGACGACGGACATCACCCGTGTGGTGCTGGAGAAGGCGACGGACGTTTCCTTCACGGCGGATGGACTGCAGATGGCCTTCATCAGCGGTGGTGATGTGTGGGTGATGGACACGGAGTTGAAGGAGCCTCTTCGCGTGACGAAAACGGCGGAGGAGGAGCGCGACGTCGTGTTTGCGCCGGATGGGAAGTCGCTCGTGTTCGTGAGTGATGCGGGCGGGCAGACGGATCTGTGGAAAGCGGTGCCTGCGGATGCGAAAAAGGCGTGGTGGGAGAGCGCGGGCTTCAAGCTGACGAAGCTAACGAATGACGCGGAAGCGGACGAAGCACCGAAATTCACGCCGGATGGCAAAAAGCTCGCGTGGCTGCGTGTGCGCGGGGATTTGATGATCGCGGACGCGGACGGGAAGAATGCGAAGCGGCTCATCGAGTCGTGGAATGCGCCCGCGTTTGAGTTTTCGCCGGATGGGACGTGGATCGTGTATTCACAGGAGGATGAGGCCTTCAACGACGACATCTGGCTGCTGCCTGCGGATGGCTCTAAGCCGCCCTTCAACGTGTCGCAGCATCCGAATGACGACACGCGCCCGCACTGGTCGCCGGATGGCAAAATGATCGCCTGGACAGGAAAGCGGGAGCTGGATGAGGCTGACATCTTTTATGTGAACCTGCGTGCCGAAGACGATGAAAAGACGAAGCGTGAACGCACGCTGGCCAAGGCGCGTGAGAAGTTCAAGAAGCCGGTGAAAGCGGCTCCGAAGAAGGAAGAATCCAAAAAGGAGGAGCCGAAGCCCGCGTCGGCCACGCCGCCTCCGAGCAAGCCTGAAGATCAAAACGCGCCCCCCTCGAAGCCTGAGGAAAAGAAGCCTGAGGCTGCCAAGTCGCCGGAGAAGAAGCCGGAGCCGAAGAAGCCCGAAGCGATGAAAATCGATTTCGCCGACATTCATGAGCGCATTCACCGCATTCGCCTCCCGAACACCTACGAGCATTCGCTCGTGTGGTCACCGGACTCGAAGAAGCTTGCCTTTCAGTCGCAGATCGAGCTGAAGAAAAGCACCCGCGTCGTCGAGTTCCCGGATGATTTGACGCCGAAGCCGCTGAGCAATGCCGCCCTGACAAACGCCGTTTGGCTGAAGGAGGGCGACCAACTCGTGGGCCTGGTCGATGGCAAGCCCGCGACGCTTTCCGGCAAAGGCGGCGAGCCAAAGACCTTCACGTTCAAGGCGCAGCAGAGCTACTCACGCGCGGAGAAGCAGCGGGCCGTGTTTGACCAGTGCTGGCAGGTCATGCGCGATCACTTTTACGACGAAAAACTCGGCAATCGCGACTGGGATGCCGTGCGCGCGAAGTATCGCGACATGGCCGCCGAGGCCCCTGACATGAAGGGCGCGGCGGAGTGTGTGTGGCTCATGCTCGGTGAGTTGAATGGCTCGCATCTCGGCTTCATGATCGGCTCCAGTTCGGTGACGAGCGGCTGGCATGAGGAGACCGCGCACCTCGGCCTGCGCTTTGATCCCGCCTTTGCCGGACCCGGCTGGAAGGTGCGCCATGTGATCCCGAAATCGCCCGCCAGCCGCAAAGAAAGCCGCGTGGAGGTTGGCGAGATCGTCCTGAAGGTGGACGGCAAGGACGTGACTCCCGCCACGGATGTGAGCAGCGTGCTCAATGGCCCCATGGAGCGCGATGTGGTGCTCACCGTGCAAAACGGCGACAAGACACGCAGCGTCACGCTGCGGCCGATCAGCTACATCACCGCGCGGCGTTTGCTTTATGATGATTGGATCGCGGCGAACCGCAGCGAGGTGGAGAAGGTCTCCGGCGGCACTTTGGGCTACCTGCACATCAGCGCCATGGACGACGCCAGCTTCCAAAAGTTCCAGGAGGAGCTGTATCATGCCGGTGCTGGCAAAGACGGCCTCATCATCGACGTGCGTGAGAACGGCGGCGGCTCCACCACCGATCACCTGCTCACTGCGCTCACGCAGCCGCGTCACGCCATCGCCATTCCGCGTGGCAGCAGCACGCCCGGTTATCCGCAGGACCGCATGATCTACGCCACGTGGCAGAAGCCCATCGTCGTGCTGTGCAATCAAAACAGCTACAGCAACGCCGAGGTCTTCAGCCATGCCATCAAGACGCTGAAGCGCGGCCAGCTCGTCGGCGTGCCCACCGCCGGCGGTGTCATCAGCACTGGCGCGACGTCGATCATGGACGTAGGCACCCTCCGTCTGCCCTTCCGTGGCTGGTATGTCTTGTCCGATGGCCAGGACATGGAACTCAAAGGCGCGAAGCCCGATCACATCATCTGGCCCCAGCCCGGTGACAAAACCGACCGCCAGCTCAGCAAGGCTGTCGAAGTGTTGACGAAGGATGTGGCGACGTGGAAAAAGCGCCCGCTGCCGAAGCTGATCAAAGCGACGGAGCGGAAGGAGTGAGTGCGCTCGAAAGCACTGACTCTCCTTCGATCCTCCAGCTCATTCATCGCGCCCCGAGCCGGATCAGCTCTCGAATCTCCTGCTCGATCTGTTCCGGTGTGGGCGAGTCCAGCGTGTCGGCCACGGCTTCGCGAAACAGGTCGCGGTAGCGTTTTCGGATTCGATCGGTTCTTTGCTTGACCGGCGCGGGTGGCAGCCTTGCATGTTCCGGTCTTGTCTCACTCTCCCAGTTCACCGGTTTCAAACCTGCCCGATGCCGTCCGGCGTCTGCCGCGCTGGTATTCGCGTGTGCTAGCGCTCGCGGTGCTGACGGTCGTGGTGGTCCAGGTGGGTTTTTTGGGGGAGGTGACGCCCGCGCTGCGCTGGCTGACGGCCGCGCTGGTGCTGTGCTTTGCCCTGGAGCATGGGCTGAACTGGAGGCTGGCGCAGAGTGGCCGGGCCTACATGCGAAGGTGGGGATTTCATGTGTTCACAGCCGTCGTGGTGGTCGTGATGAAGCTGGCGCTGCTGATTTTCTTCCCTTGGGAGGGTGCCGGGGAGGGCAAGCTGGCGATGCTTTCCCACGGCGTGGTGCAGGGAGGCATGCTGCTCTCCCTGGGCCTGCGGGCGCTGCGGCATCAGGCGCAAATCACCCGGCTGCATCTGCGGCCGGGCTGGCTGTTCATGGGCAGCTTTGCCCTCATCGTGGTGCTGGGCACGCTGCTGCTGAAGCTGCCGCGCTCGGTGGTGGAGGGGGAGACTCTGTCCTGGCTGGACGCGCTCTTCACCAGCACCAGTGCCGTCTGTGTGACCGGTCTGGCGGTGGAAAACACAGCGCACTTCTTCACGCCCACCGGGCAGGTCATCATCTTGGGCCTCATCCAGGTGGGCGGGCTGGGCATCATGACGCTGACCTTTTACCTGAGCACGGTGCTGTTTCGCGGCATGTCCCTGCACGACCGCCAGGCTCTGGGGGAGATGATTTCTGAAAAACATCTGGCCCAGGTGTCCGACTCGGTGCGGTACATCGTCATTTTCACCTTTGTGTCCGAGGCGCTCGGTGCGCTGCTGCTTTATGAATGCCTGCCTGCGGACCGGGGCTTCTCAGAGCGGGTTTTCCAGGCGGTGTTTCATTCGGTCTCGGCGTTTTGCAACGCGGGCTTCTCCACGCTGCCGGACGGGCTGGCGGACTCATGGGTGCGTGAAAACGCAGCGCTGCAGGGCGTCATCTGCGCCCTGATCATCTGCGGCGGTCTGGGTGCTGCGGTGCTGCGAGACGTACAGGCTTGGCTGCGGCAAATGCTGCGGCGGCTGCGCGATCCGGCTCAGCTCCGACCACGCCTGCGCGTCCATACGCGGCTGGTGCTCAGCGTCACCGGCCTGCTCCTTGTCGGCGGGGCTGCCGCCATCTGGGTCAGCGAGTTTTGTTTCCGGGATGGGGAAAGCAATGCGGGCACCACACTGACGGCCTTTTTCCACTCCGTCACCGCCCGCACCGCTGGATTCAACACGGTGGACGTCGGAGCCATCGGCCCCGTGACCGTGCATCTGGTGGTGCTGCTCATGATCATCGGCGGCTCTCCAGGCGGCACGGCAGGCGGTGTGCGCACCACCGTGTTTGCCACGGCCGCCGTGCATTTGTGGAACCTGATCCGCGTCACTCCTGATCTGGTGCTCTTCCGCCGCAGGCTGCCAGAAGGCATCGGCCAGCGCGCCCTGGCCATCCTGGTGCTCACCATGGGCTGGTTGTTTGTGAACTTCGCCATCCTGCGCCAGCTTCAACCGGAGGTCACCGACACCCGGCTGGTCTTCGAGCTGGTCAGCGCCTTTGCCACCGTCGGCCTGAGCATGAACCTCACCTCTGAGCTTACAGACGCCGCGCGTTGTCTGATCATCCTGAACATGTTCGTCGGCAGGATCGGCCTGATCACCGTCGTCTCCACGCTCGCTCCGGTGAACCGCAAACGACCCGCCCAGCGGCCTACGGAAGACATCATCCTGGCCTGAGCACGCCTCTCCATTTTTCACTTCAACCCCACCTCACCATGCGCTTTTGCATCATCGGCCTCGGCACCTTCGGCACCCACCTCGCGCGTCAGCTCGCTCGTGACGGCCACGAGGTCATCGGCGTGGACAACGATCCCGCCCACACCGACGCGATGAAGGACGAGATCGAGTTCCTCGTCACTGGCGACTGCGCGAACATGGACACCTTTCAAGACATCCCCGTGGCCGACTGCGACGCCGTCATCATCGCCATTGGCAAAGATTTTGAAGCCGCTCTCTCCGTCGCCGCGAACGTCCAGCAGATCGGCGCCCGGCGCATCATCAGCCGAATCATCAACTCCCTCCACGCCCGCCTGCTGAAACTCCTCAAGATCGAGGAGGTCATCATCCCGGAATCTCTCGCCGCGGCCTGGCTCGCACGTTCACTGCGCTCCCCGGACGTGCTGAACTGCTTTCAGGTCGGCAAAGGGCACGAGATCGCCGAGGTCAGCGTGCCCGCCGGTATCGTCGGCAAGACCCTGCGTGAGCTGGAGCTGCGCGCCCGCTACGAGCTGAATCTCGTCACAGTCATGCGCAGGAAAGACGCATCCTCCGTTAGCAGCACTCTGCCGCAGATCGACAAAATCCTCGGCATTCCCGATCCCGGCCGCATCTTCGAGGCGCAGGACATTCTCCTGCTCTTCGGCACCGAGAAAAACGTCCGCCGTCTGCTGGAGGACCATGCGGCGGGGTAGATTTACCGGCAGGCGCTTTAACCCCACTCCTTCAACCGTTCCGGGAACGGACAGTTCGCGCAGGCGGAGTCGTCTTCGAGGCAGAAGTCCTCGTAAATTTGCAGCAGGCCCTGCTGGTGGTGCAGCTTCTTGGTGAAGTCTTTGCCGCGTGGGTCATCACCAAACAGACGCTGCACGGCGCGGCGGACTTTTTGATTGTCGAGCAGGGCGGGGAGTTCGAGGTACTCGGCCCACAGGCGCGTGCGCTCGGGCACGAGCAGCGGGTAGGCGACGTTCGCCAGCATCTCCTGCACGCGTGTTTCGCCGATG
>CAMAZK010000077.1 GCA_945863205.1 Akkermansia muciniphila
ATCCTCAAGGGCCTCGGCTACAAGGAGCAGGACTTCGACCGCCCCGCCCGCGAGTTCAGCGGCGGCTGGGTCATGCGTGCCCACATGACACGCCTCCTCGTCATGGAGCCGGACCTGCTGCTCCTCGACGAGCCGACGAACCACCTGGACCTCATCTCCCTTATGTGGTTCCGCAACTATTTGAAGAACTACCCCGGCGCGATCCTCATGATCTCCCATGACCGCGACTTCATGGACGAGCTCGTGCAGTCCGTTTACGAGATCGACGAAGGCAGGCTCGTCGCCTACCAGGGCAATTACAGCCAGCACCTCCAGCAGCGGGAGGAGAACTGGAACCGCGCCATGCAGGCCTACAAGAACCAGCAGAAGGAGATCGAACAGATCCAGGACTTCATCGACCGCTTCCGCTCCGTCGCCTCCAAGGCCTCCCAGGCGCAGAGCCGCGAAAAGCAGCTCGCAAAGATGGACAAGCTCGACAAGCCGCGCCCGCTGCGAAAGGGCTTCCGCTTCAATTTTCCCCAGCCGCAGCGCAGCGGTCAGCGCCTCATCGCCCTCACGGACATCCACCAGGCCTACGGCACGAAGCAGGTCTATCGCGGCCTCGACCTCGAGGTGGAGCGCGGGGAGCGCACCGTCCTCGTCGGCCCGAACGGCTCCGGCAAGTCCACCCTCATCAAGATCCTGGCCGGCGAGGTGCCGTTTCAGAAAGGGGAGCGCAGGCTCGGCACGAACGTGAAGCTCGGCTACTTCTCCCAGCACCGCGCCGACACCCTGGACCCGGACTGCAGCGTCCTGGAGGAGCTCAAGCGCGTCTCACCCGAAATCCGGGAGGACGAAGCGCGCAGCATCCTCGGCTCCTTCCTCTTCAAGCGCGAAGACGTGCACAAGAAGTGTGCCGTGCTCAGCGGCGGTGAAAAAAGCCGGCTCAATCTGGTCAAATTCCTCGTCAATCCGCCGAACCTCCTGCTCATGGACGAGCCCACCACCCATCTCGACATCTGGGCCATCGAGGGCTTGATCCTCGCCCTGCAGAAGTTCGAGGGCACGCTCGTCTTCATCAGCCATGACGTGCACTTCATCCGCAGCCTCGCCACCAAGGTGCTGCACATCACCGAAGGGCACGTCACCGCTTACGCGGGGGATTACGACTACTACCTCGAAAAAACCGGCGCCGAAGAAAACGCCCGCGCCGCCGTCGTCGCCGCGTAGGCACCGTAGGCTCGTTCGCCAGAACGAGGGTTTCCAGGAATGGCCCGCGCCTGCCCACCCGCCCCCGCACTCTGGCGAGTGCGCCTACTCCTCGTGCTCCGCCTGCGTTGCGCCCCCCCCAAGGAGCGGGGGACTCCGTCCCCCAGCAAGGGGAGGGGGGCAGAGGTCCCCGTTCCTTGGGCTACTCATTCGCCACGTTTGCACCGGCGGAAGGCAGGGTGCGGAGGCGCTGGCTGAGGCCGTATGTGTCGGACTGGGGCATGGCTTCGATTCCCGCGGAGAGCCACTGTGGGGCAGAGCCACTGTGTTGCTGTTGCGGAGGTTTTCCAACCAGAGGATCTGATCGGCGATGCGTGTGGGGTAGAGGGCCTGGCGGGTCATATGTATTTTCTATCGGGTGTCGGATGTTGGCGTGACTATTTCTGGATCCAGGACGTGCTGTCCTAGCTGCCCTCTTCCCAGGGCATCTCAGGCGGGCCTCCTGGGAGGGGTTTTGGCTGCCGGGAGCGGACGCAGGTGCAAAAAGGGATGTGTTTTCTGCGCCCGGGGATGAATCCCGGACAAAAAGGGAATCATCCCTGACGCCACGGGATGCAGGTGCCGCCGCGCGGGATGAATCCCCAGCCGCGAGGTAAGCCTCCCGCACAGCGCGGGAACGATCCCTCGGACCTGGGGAGCGTTCCCTGAGAGCTGGGGATGCTTCCCTTTTCTCACGTGATGAATCCCGCCCTCTGAGGGATTCATCCCTCGGGAGTGGGGATGGCTCCCTTGCTCCCGGGGAAGCTCTTTAACCGCCACCGAAGCTGGAAAGGCACAGACACTTTGTTTTCACGCCGCCCTCACCGCCGCCATCGAATCCACCACACTCCGCCTCGACGCCGTCCGCCTCGTGCTCCGCCTGCGGTGAGTGATCCTCAACGGGCGGCGGTAGCCACGTGCCACCGACAAAGCGAGTCTTGCCCCCGCCTCCTGCTCGGATACACTGCTTCACGTTTTCCTAGAAACACTCTGCGATGAACTTTTCCCTCCGAATGAGAATGGTGTTTTCAGTCTCTCTCGTGCTCTTGGTCGCTCTCGTTGCGTCTGCGGCGTATGTGGCAGATCAAATGTTCGGAGTCGTTGCTTTCACCGACAGATACCTTGCGTTTTGCCTGCTCGCAGCGCTGGCATTTGGCGGTGTTTGGCATGCCTGTTTCGGGAAGTCTGCCTCGGCGTTTGCGCTGGTGGTTTTCGGCATTCTCGCAGCAAATTTCTTCTTGCCGCCTGCATCGGAGCGCCTGCTGCGCTCCGCGATGCTCAAGGTGACTCCGGGCACGGATGCCTCAGCAATTGTTGACATCGTGAAGCAGCAATACGACGGCAGCCCCTACGCAATGCCGTGGATCCATGAAGACCAAGCCGGCGGCTTTGATCGGGTTCACGTTTCGCTTTTGTCTCAGAAGGCGAGGAATTGCACCTCCGTCATCTTCCTCGTCGAGAACGGACGGGTATCACGGAGCATTTTCTCCCCTGACTGATGATCGAAGAGGATAACAAGCCGCGTCGTGACAAGCGCTACCAGCCGTCCAGTTTTGATACTTTTCCCTGACCACAACCTTAAACCCATGATCGACGCGTGTCCTCGCTGGTAGGGGTGCATGCGCTCGTCGTCCTGCAAAATATGAACAAACTAACCCGCGTCGTCATTGTAGCCATCTTGGCCCTTGGGAGTCTCTTGGGGTGCAAACCTCATGCTGGCCCGGCAAAGTCCACAGGGCAGAGTTTAGGCTCTGCAGATCTGGCGCAGGGAGTGGACACCGAAGCACTGATCCATGCCTTACAACAGAGTGGCTTCGAGGTGATCAAAGGGAAGACCTTCGGACAGATCGTGCCGGGCGACACGCCGCACCGTGCCTATGCTGGTGTGGTTGCCTTGCGCGACGCTACCGCCAAACGTCCGAACGAGTTTGTCGTTGGCGTGGGATCGGGCGCGGTTTTCTGGTTCGAATCGCACGACGTCTCCGGCGACGGCATTGGGGATTGGGAAGCGCATGTCAAGAAGCGGATCCATCTCGTGGAGCGGTTGGCAGCTAATAAGCAGTCGTCCTCGGAACCGAAACGGGAAGTGGAACAAGCCGCGCCGTGACAACCCCTGCCAGCCGTTCTGTTTCACCGATTTTCCGTAACCCCAACCCAAGCCCCGTGATCGACGTGCGCCGCCGCTGGCAGTGGTGCACGCACTCACCGCTGGCGACTCCATGAGCCCTCCCTCGATCGCCTTCATTGTTTTTGGGCTGGCCTGCATTGCCTTGGGGGTCGTGCACGAATTAACCTGGCTCAGACGTCGCGGTGGAGTCGTGGTGAAGGGAGTCATTGTCGAGATCATCATGGATCCCAGCCCCAGTGAGGGAGGCCCCTACTACCACCCAAAGATTGAGTATTCCATCGGTGAGGAGGCTCACGATTTTGTGTCCAAGTATGGCAACAGTGCTCCTGCTGCTGTAGGAACACCCGTTGATGTCTTGCTGTCATCAGAAGGCAAAGAACCCGAAGTCCTGACCGCAATGAATCGTCGGCTCTTTTCCGTCATCCCCTTTGCCTTCGGATTGTTGCTCATCGCTATCGGACTCGGGATGCAACCATGACAATAAATGCCGCCAAGCCGAACGGATGCAGGCACCGGCTCGTCTGGCATCTGTCGTGTCATCGACGCCGCCCTCTCGCCTGCAGGCTCACGGGCATCTTCTCGTCACCGAAGCGGCCTCTCTGCTGGCGCAAAGGCGGGAGCACCTGGGTGTGGCATTCCCTCGAAACGCTCGACGGCCAGCAGGCTGGCCTGCCGAAAGCGGCAGCAGGCTGCCGCAGTCCATGCCATGCCATTTCAGGGACGGGCAGTTGCAGAGCAGCGCTGAGCTTTGCGCAGGCTTGACTGTTGGAGCCGGATGCCGGGTGCAGAGCGGTGCCCGGCATCAACGCCGCACGGCCTTGAACTCACGGGTGAGGCTGGTCAGCGAGTCTTCAACGCCCATGCGCTCGAGGCTGGAGGCTCCTACGAAGCCGTCGGCGGTGGTTTTTCCGAGGATGAATTCGACGTCCTTCGGCGTGTTCACCGGTCCGCCGTGGGTGAGGGTGAAGACGTCCTTTTTCACGCTCCGCGCGGCGTCGATGATCTCCTGGGTGCGCTTGATGGTGAAATCCCAGTCCACCACGGCGTTCACGACGCCGATGGAACCACCTACGGTGGTGCCGACGTGGGCGATGACGGCATCCGCGCCGTTTTTGACCATTTCGACGGCCTCCTCAGGCGTGGCGACATAGACGATGCTGAACATGTCCATCTTGGTGGCGAGTCCGACCATCTCGAATTCCTTTTGCACGCTCATGCCGGTTTCTTCCAGGACGCCGCGGAAGTGACCGTCCACGATGCAGTGGGTGGGGAAGTTGTTCACGCCGGAGAAGCCCATGTTCTTCACCTGCTGGAGCCAGTGCCACATGCGGCGGCGCGGATCGGTGGCGTGCACGCCGCAGACGACGGGGATCTCTTTGACGACGGGGAGGACCTCGTATTCGCCGATTTCCATGGCGATCGCGTTGGCGTCGCCATAGGCCATGAGGCCGCAGGTGCTGCCGTGGCCCATCATGCGGAAGCGGCCGCTGTTGTAGATGATGATGAGGTCGGCGCCGCCTTTTTCGATGAATTTGGCGCTGATGCCCGTGCCCGCGCCTGCGGCGATGATGGGCTCACCCTTGGCCAGCGTGGCTTTGAGACGATCGACGACTTCCTGCTTTGAGTAGGGATTTCCGATTCCGGTCCAGGGATTGGGCATGGCGGGGAGTGGGTTTGCGGTTGTTTGCGATTGTTTGCGATGGTTGGCGCTTCGCGCGTTTGCGGTCGTTTGTTAAACCATTGCAAACCACCGCCAACAACGGCAAACAACCGCAAACTTTCCTCAATGCACGTCAAAGCTGCCATCCAAGAGCTATCCGAAACCCACACGCACGGGCCGGACACGGAATTCCGCGTGGTGCGGGCTTCGGAGGCGGACCGGCGCTCCTGGCTGCGCGGTGCGCCGGTGTGCGGCATGCTGGGCACGCACCGCATGGCGCATACGGGGGTGATGACGGCCCGTGCGCCCTACCGCATCGTCCGCATGCACCAGGGCGGGTTGTATTTTCTGGCCTGCCTGGAGGGCGAGGGGCGCGTGCTGGTGGATGGCGCATGGAAGAAATGTGCGGCCGGCACGGCGGTGGCGCTGCCGCCTTTCATGGTGAACGCCTTCCAGGCGGTGCCGGGGAAGATCTGGCGCTGCTGCTGGGTGCGCTACGAGCAGCAGCCGTCCCAGCAGCCCATTTTGAGCAGCAGCTCCCCGGTGATGGCTCTCTTTGACGGCTCCGCCCTCTGGCATGCCATCGAGGGTTTGATCGAGGAGGCCGCGCATGAGGCGAAGCCGGCGGCGATGTTTCACTGGACCGAGCTGATCCAGCACTACGTGGAGCGCTTCGCCCAGCCTTGGCAGGTGGATGACCGCCTGCACCGTATCTGGGAAAAAGTCTCCGCCAATGTCGGCCATGACTGGACGCTGGACGAGCTGGCCCGCCAGGCGCACGTCAGCACGGAGCATCTGCGCCGCCTGTGCCGGAAGGCGCTGGGGCGCACGCCCATGCACCACGTCACCTGGCTGCGCATGCGCAAGGCCGCGGAGCTGCTTTCCACGACGAACCTGAAAGTGGAGACCATCTCCCACGAAGTGGGCTACCAGAACCCCTTCGTCTTCAGCAACACCTTCAAAAAATGGATCGGCTGGCGTCCGAGTGAGCACCGATCCCGCATGGGCGGGTAGGGATTTATTCTGCCGGCAGCTTCA
The DNA here is from genome assembly GCA_945863205.1 of Akkermansia muciniphila. Taxonomy (GTDB): domain Bacteria; phylum Verrucomicrobiota; class Verrucomicrobiia; order Verrucomicrobiales; family Verrucomicrobiaceae; genus Prosthecobacter. Next base: position 6,054 of record CAMAZK010000077.1, read on the forward strand.
GCAGCGCATCCAGAACCGTCTGGCAGAAGGCGCTCACGGCTTTTCCGTCGGTGTAGTGATTGACCATGAGGGCGTAGCTGAACTCCTCCCCGCCCTCCGTGGTGGCGTAGCCGGTGAAGGTGCGGACGCCGGACATGGCACCGCCTTTCCAGCGCAGCCCGCCGCGTGAAAGAAGGGATGCTTTGTAAGCCTCTCCCTGCGGCCCTTTTCCAGCGAGAAACTGCAGCCGCGCGAGATCCGCCGGGCGCACGAAGTCCGCCCGGGCCAGCCCGCAGCCGTCCTCCATGCGCAGACCGGTGAAGGCAAGCCCGCGTGCTGCCCAATGGCTGCGGATGACCTCGACCGGCGGCTTGCCGGCCTTCAGGCCCAGCGTGAGGAAAACGCACTCCGTCTCGTGATTGTCAGAGGTGGCGTGGATGCTCCGGATGATCTCCAGCAGCGGCGGTGACTCGTGTTTGAACAGGACGTGGGCGGCCTCCGCGCTGCCATTGCTGCTGGTGCCGACTTCGACGCCGGCGTCCATCAAACTGCGGCGCAGATGATGCTCGGTGAAGCGCACGGGGTCCGGCACCGCGCCTTTGACATGAAATTCCTGCGCTCCCAGCGGCACGGTGCCGCGCAGATGAACCACCGGAGTTCCCTCCCCGCCGTGGATCATGACGCCGTCCCCGGAATCCGCCGCTCCGGTGACGACCTCGTTCTTCCAAAGCACATCCGGCACGTCCGGCCGGGTGCCGAGAAACGCTGCCGCTGCGCCCACGGTATCGCCTGCACGGAACCAGCCGCTGAAGCGGTTGTGATTCAAATTCAGACCGGAAACGCCGCTGCCGAACCCGTTGCCGATGTCTCCCCAGTTCCAGAAGTTGTTGTAAATGCTGCCGGGAAACAGGCCGCCGTCTCCGCGCACGGTGCCGGTGATGCGCAGCAGGCCCTGCGCTTTGAGCTGGGTCACCATCGCGGCCAGATCGTCAGGCTTCAGCATCGGATCTCCGCCTCCGACGATGACGAGATCTCCGGTGATCACGCCATTCTCCATCTTTGCCGTGGCTCGCAGTTCAGTGGTGAAGCGGAACTCCGGTCCCAGCACCTCGAGCGCTGTCGCCGTGGTGACCGTCTTCAAACTGGAAGCGGGAATGAAGGCGGTCTCCGCGCGTTGATTCACCACGATCTCGCCCTTTTCGTCGAGGAGGCAAAGGCCGATCGCCGCGCCTGCCAGCGCGGCATTCTCCCCGGCTGCGTCGAGCATCGCCTCGATCTCCGCGAAGCGCGAAGGCGGTGGCAGCGGCGCGGGTGCGACCACTGGCGGCTTCGGGAGCTCCACTGGCGGTGCGGGTGCGGCCGGCTCAGCGCGCGGTGGCTCCTCCCGGCGGCAGGCGGCGAGCATGACGAGCAGCAGGGCGGGCAGGAGACGCTTCATGGCGTGCATCTTGAGCGCAGCTTGCCAATTTGCCAAGCACCGCCACGGTGGCCGCCATGAAACTGGAAAAAGTGAAGTTCATGCTCATGGCCGCCGACATGAAACGCGCCGTGGCCTTCTACCGCGACGTCATCGGTCTCGACGAAGTGTTCGTGAGCGACTTCTGGACGGAGCTGCGGCACGGAGACGCGATCATCGCGCTGCACGGTGGCCATGACGGTCGCCGCAATCCCACCGGGCTGAGCCTCCAGTTCGACGACGTGCTGGCCATGGCGGAGACGATTCGCGAGGCCGGCGCCACCATCCTGCAACCGCCCACGCAGAGGGAAGGGGAGCCCATCCTGCTGGGCATCTACCGCGATGCGGAGGGGAACGAGGTCTTCATCACGCAGTACATCGGCTGAAAATCAGGTGGAGCGCCGGCGATTCGTCGCGATAGGATCGCCCACTCATGAAAATCGTTCTTCTCGACGCTCACACCGCAAATCCCGGCGACCTTTCCTTGCAGCCGCTCGAAGCCATCGCTCCCTGCGAGGTGCATCCGCGCACGCCGCTGGATCAAACCGTGGCGCGTTGCGCAGGTGCGGAGATCGTGATCACGAACAAGGCACCGCTGACGCGTGAAATCATCGCCGCGCTGCCGGATTTGAAATACATCGGTGTCACGGCCACGGGCTTTAACATCGTCGATGTCGTGGCGGCGAAGGAACGCGGCATCGTTGTGACGAATGTGCCGGGTTACAGCACTCCGGCGGTGGCGCAGCATGTCATCGCGCTGCTGCTGGAGCTGACGAACCACGTTGGCCATGCGGCGAAGAGCGTGGAGCAGGGCGGCTGGACAAAGTGCCCTGATTTCGCTTACTGGGACCATCCGATCATCGAACTGGCCGGACGCACGCTCGGGATCATCGGTTATGGTGAAATCGGCAGCGCGGTGGCGCGGATTGGCGTGGCTTTTGGCATGAAGGTGCTCGCCTCGAAGCGCACCTGGAAGGAACCGCCGCCCGCAGGCGTCGAAGCCGCCGAGATCGACGACATTTTCCGCAAGTCAGACGTGATCAGCCTGCACTGCCCGCTGACCGATGCCACGAAGCATCTCATCGGCGAACGCACGCTCGGTTTGATGAAGCGTGAGGTCTTCCTGATCAACACCGGCCGCGGACCGCTCGTGGACGAGGCCGCCTTGGCCCAGGCTTTGAACGAAGGCCGCATCGCCGGAGCCGGACTCGACGTGCTCTCCGTCGAACCGCCAAAGGACGGCAATCCGCTCATCGGCGCAAAAAACTGCCTCATCACCCCCCACGTCGCCTGGGCCAGCCGCGAATCACGCGCCCGCCTCATCGACATCACCGCCGCGAACTTGAAAGCATTCTTGGCGGGGAAGCCGGTGAATGTGGTGAACGGGTGAGCTTTGCCCACGGTAGGCGAGCTAGTGGGCACGATGGCCTTGTCCTCTCTGGCGACGTGCTTGCGTGAATCGGGGGAGCGGTGCATAGTCAACGCTATGGAACATCGTAATCCATTTCCAGGCATGAATCCGTTCATGGAGCGGCGCTGGCGTGATGTGCATCTCAATTTGATCGCCTTCATACGCAGCGAGCTCGGGGTTGAGCTGCCGGAGAGCTACTCGGCGCTGGCGGAGGAGCAGGTGAATGTCATTGGCGGCGATGCCGGGGTGTATTATCCGGACATCAGCATCGTGGATGAGCCGTGGAAGCGGGGGCTGCCGCCGGTTTGGACGCCTGAGCATGAGTCCGGTGTGGAGAGGGTGGTGGCCGAGCCGGAGATCGTGAATGTGGAGACGCCGCCGGAGCGCTGGATCGAGCTGCGGCATGATGACGGCACGCTCGTCACCGTCATTGAGGTGATCAGTCCCACGAACCGTGAGTCAGGCCGCCTCGCCTTCCTGACCAAACGCCGGGACTACATCGCCGCCGGTGTCAACGTGGTGGAGATTGACCTTCTGCGCCAGGGACGACGCTTGATCGACCTGGACGCCAGGGACTACCAGCGGCGCTTCCCGAATGCTGGCGAGCACTACACGGTCTGCGCCATCCGCGCCGGCATGCCGGACCGGCGGGAGATTTACATCTGCCCGCTGCGCCAGCGGCTGCCGGTGATCCGCATTCCGCTCCGCCCACCTGATCCCGATGTGCCGCTGGATCTCCAGAAGATGCTGGATCGCGTCTATGAAAGCGGGCGCTACTGGAAGCTCAACTACCAGGAGCCGCTGGATCCCGCGCTGCCAGAGGCGGAGCAAAGCTGGGTGGCGGAGCAGTTGAACAAGAGCGGCTTTGCGGCTTGAATGACCAAGGGCGGACTCTGAAGACGGTCCTGACGGGGCAGCCGGTGAATGGGGTGAACGGGTGAGGAAAATGCAGGCTTGAGCAGGCAGCAACCTCCCACTAATCTCGGTGCATGGTCATTGAGCAACATCCATCGCTGCATGCCTTGAGTCCCGAGGACAAGCTCCAGCTTTCCGAGGAGCTGTGCATGGACGCCATGCTGGACGTGCAGCGCAATCCAGCCTTGCGGGAGCGTGTTCAAACACGCCTGGACGAGTATCGAGCCGATCCTGACAACGGTCTTTCGTGGGATGAACTCAAACGGCGCATTCTCTCCCGTCAGAAAATCGCATGACAGAAATCATCTGGACGGCGGGTGCCGGGCGTGAACTCCAGGAGGATTACGAGCAGCTTGAGGATTATCACGAGGGGGATGGCGCAGCCTTGCTGGAAGACGTGGAACTAAATCTGGCCCTGCTCGCCGCCCAGCCGTTGATGGGGAGCCATTTCGAGAAACCAACGCGCAAGCTGCTCGTCGGTCGGCGTTATGGAATCATCTACTCCCCGGAGAATCGTGGAGTCGTTCTGCTGGCTTTTGTGGACCTTCGCCGGGATTTGCAGCCACTACGAAAGCGCATGCGAGACTGGTTTGGCGGACGCGAGTAGAAGTCAGGCCGCCCCGACTCCAACTTCAGGCTGCTAGGACCGATGGTTCGCGTCGGCTTGGCGCTTCCATTCGAACAAAACGCTTCAACAACTCGGCAGCGAGACGGGATGGATCGTCTGAAAGGATCGTCCTCACCTCTCCAAAGCGAAACAAGGACTCCCGCCGACGCACGCTTTCGCCAAACGCCTGCAGGCAGGCTTTTGGATTGCGAGCCATGTCCTGAACCCTCTTCATTTCCTGGATGAAGCCATGCATCGCCGAGGAAAAGACCCGTTCGTCCTGCCGTGGAAACATCGCCTTCACGCGTTCCGGCATGTGGGGCTCGCCTTCGAACTCCAGCAGGCACGGTTCCTGGCAGGCAACCAAAACACCCACATTGGCAAACTCTCCCGTCTCAGGATACGGCAGGAATTGCAGAAGGGCGTAATTGCAGACGGCTTGGGCGGTTTTCATGGCAGTTTCCAGAACGTGTCTGGATGGGTGAAAGGCAGGCTCAGGACAGATTCTACATGGTTCCGGTCCAGTTGCACGGGCATACTCTCATCTGCATCGACATGCAGCCACTCGATCGGCAGCTCTCCATACAGACAGGGCAAGGCGTTCAAGGCTTCACGCAAGCGTGGTTCCATCCGCTCCCTGAATCCATGCGGCCACTCCATGAGCTGGCCTGCGAATACATGGGCATCAAAAAAACGCGCACGATCAAAGTCCTGGTCGAAAGCCAGATTGAAATCATAAGCCCACAGCATCTCCCGCCGTGGCTGGTCTTTCCAGAGTGCCCCTTCTTCATCCCAGTCCGGCAATGGAGGAATCTGCGTCACCATCAGATTGGGATTCCCGCCTTTCGCAGACAGGCTCCTGTCCTCATTCTGGAGCCATAAATCCAGCAGAAGCAGCGCCGCCATGGTCTCCTGCGGCCAGCCTTGGGCGGAGGACCACGAAAGCTCCTGACCGCCCTCGACCCGCATAGAGGCAAAAACACTGCCTGCTCCGAGCTCTTTGATGTCTCTTCGAGTGCTTCCGGCAAGCAATGCCTGCGGAACCTCGGCGATGGCAAAGACCGGCACGCTTACTGGCAAGCCCTGCAACAGGATTCTCGCCAATCGACCAGACAACTGTTCGCAGCAAAGCGAACGCTGGCCCGCATGGGCTCCCTTGACGTAGCAGACCATCCAATGATCTGCGGAGCAGATGAAAGGTCGTGTCATGCCTTGCTCCGCACGTCCGAGCACTTCTGTGATGGTGACGTGCGGATTCATGGCATTGCCAGTGGGCTCAGAGCGCCGCGATGATCGCGTCGCCGATCTCTTGGGTGTTCACCTTCTTCGTGCCGGGGGCGCCGCTGAAGATGTCTCCGGTGCGGAGGCCGTCGTCGATGACTTTTTTGACGGCGGATTCGATCTGGAGGGCTTCTTGTTCGAGGCCGAGGGAGAAACGCAGCAGCAGGGCGACGGAGAGGATCTGGGCGATGGGGTTGGCGATGCCCATGCCGGCGATGTCGGGGGCGGTGCCGCCGGAAGGCTCGAAGAGGCCGAAGTAGAGGCCGTCGCCTTTCGGCTTGCCGAGACTGGCGCTGGCGAGCATGCCGAGGGAGCCGGCGATCATGGCCATTTCGTCGCTGAGGATGTCGCCGAAGAGGTTTTCGGTGACGAGCACGTCGAAGCTGCGCGGTGCTTTGATGAGCTGCATGGCGGCGTTGTCCACGTAGAGGTGGGCGAGGGTGACGTCGGGGTATTCCTTGGCGACTTCGACCATCGTTTCGCGCCAGAGGACGGAGTTTGTGAGCACGTTGGCCTTGTCCACGCTGGTGACGTGCTTGCGGCGGAGTTGCGCGGCCTTGAAGGCGACGTGGGCGATGCGGACGATCTCGCTCTTTTTGTAAACCATGGTGTCGATGACCTCGATGTCGCCGTCGGGCAGCGTGGTGCGGCTCTTGGGCTGGCCGAAGTACATGCCGCCGGTCAATTCACGCACGCAGAGCACGTCGAAACCGCCTTCGACGAGGTCGGGACGGATCGGCGAGGAACTGGTGAGCGCCGGATAGCAGATGCCGGGGCGCAGATTGGCGAAGAGGCCGAAGTGCTTGCGGATGGGGAGGAGGGCGCCGCGCTCAGGCTGCTCGTTCGGAGGCAGGTGTTCCCATTTCGGGCCGCCGACGGAACCGAAGAGGATGGCGTCGCTGGCTTCACAGGCGGCGACGGTTTCAGCGGGGAGAGCCTTGCCCACGGCGTCGATGGCGGCACCGCCGACGAGCTGGTGATTGTATTCGAAGGTGAGGCTGGAACGGGCGGCGACGGTGTCGAGGACGCGGAGCGCCTCGGCCATGACTTCAGGGCCGATACCGTCTCCGGGGAGGACTGCGAGTTTGAAGGTGCGGGACATGTGCGGGGTGGGAAAGGGGGCTTTTAGTGGATGAGGATGCCGTGGATGGCAAGCGGGCGGGGAATGCCGAAGGACGAATTTTCGAATGCCGAAGGAGTCCTCAAGTTTCCGTCTTCTTGAATATCAAAATTATAAAAAACGGTAAAAATTGCTTTCAAGTGCTCTGAATTTCCATAATCACTCCCGATTATGCGAGTGAAAGCTGTGACAATTCCAGAAACTGATAGCCTAACTGCCGAAACCCTCCGCTTTTCCACCTGGAGGGTCTGTCGGAGTCTCTCGATGGCGGCCTTGATCACCCTGGGCGGAGCCGGGCACGCCGGGGAGGTGGATCACGGGCTTTCCGATCAGCTTTCGGCCGAGGCAGAGGCGCTGGCTCCGGCCTTTCCAGTCATGGCACCGGCGGCGACGACGGCGACCGCGCGCATTTCCCTGGGGGAGTGGGGCAACATCATCGCTTGGACGCCGCATCTGCCGGTGACGGCGGCGACGCTGCCGGACGGGCGGTTGCTGACCTTTGCTTCGAATCAGCGCACGACGTTTCCGGTGGGCGCGGAATTCACCTATGCGGCGGTGTGGAATCCGGCCACGGGCGTGTTCACCGAGATCAACAACACGCGGCATGACATGTTTTGCGGCGGCACGGCCATGCTGCCGGACGGGCGCGTCGTCATCAATGGCGGGCGCAACACGACGCGGCTGAGCAGCATCTTCGACTGGCGCACCAGCCAGTGGTCCGCGCTGCCGAACATGAACGACGGCCGCTGGTACAATACCAGCGTGGCCTTGACCGACGGCAGCGTCTTCACCGTGACGGGAGACGGCGGCACGAACACCGCCGAGCGCTGGACCTCCGCCGGCGGCTGGTCGCGCCTGACGGGGATCAACTGGGCCACGGTGGTCGGCCAGCCGGGCTACGTCACCCGCTGGCATCCGCAGATCTTCTTGGCGCCGGACGGGCGGCTCTTTCACGGTGGTCCCACGCGGCAGATGAACTGGGTGACCACCACCGGGGCGGGCAGCCTGGCCTACAGCGGGGTGAACGTGCCCGGCGTCCTTTATCCAAAGGAAGGCACCTACACGATGTACGACGAGGGCCGCATCCTCGTGGCGAGCGGCTCCGCCAGCACCAGCACGAACCCCAGTGACAGCTCCACCGGCACCAGCACCACGGCCGCCTTCACCATCGACATCCGCAGCGGCACACCCGTGGTGCAAACCGCGCCCGCGATGAGCTTTGCCCGGCAGTTCGCCAATTCGGTGATCCTGCCGACTGGCGAGGTGATGATCATCGGCGGCAACACTTCCGGTCGCAAATTCAATGACACCGGCTCCATCCTCGTGCCGGAAATCTGGAATCCGACCACACGCCAATGGCGGCAGCTCGCCCCGATGAGCGTGCCCCGCAACTACCACTCCCTGGCGCTGCTGCTGCCGGACGGGCGCGTATGGGCGGGCGGCAGCGGCCTGGGCGGAAACAGCGCCGATCATCGCGACGCGCAGCTTTTCACGCCGCCCGTGCTTTTCAATGCCGATGGGTCCGCTGCCACGCGGCCCGTCATCACGCAGTCGCCGTCCTATGTTGGTGTGGGCACCACCTTTGCCGTGCAGGCCACGCCGGGCATCGCGAAGTTCAATTTCATCAAGATGTCCTCGCAGACGCACTCGACGAACACCGACCTGCGCTTCATCAGCCTGCCCTTCACGGAGACCTCCCCCGGAGTTTACACGGTCACCAGCCACTCGAATTTGAGCGTGATGACTCCGGGCTACTGGATGCTTTTTGGCATCGGCCAAAACGGCGCCTACTCCGTGGCGAAGATCATCCAGGTCGATCCGACGAGCACGGTAACCGTGGCCAATCCCGGGAGCCAGTTCAGCGCGGTGAACGTCCCGACGACGCTCGCGGTCTATGGGACGGCTCCTGGCGGCGGCAGTGTGACTTACAGCGCCACGGGCCTGCCCGCCGGGCTTTCCATCAACCCCGGAACCGGGGTCATCAGCGGGACGCCGACGAGCACGGGCACCTTCAGCAGCGCGCGCGTCACCGTCACGGACGGCGGCACCACCGCCAGCACCACCTTCGCCTGGACCATCACGCCGCCGAATGTCAGCCAGCAGTTTGCCAGCTTCACTTCAGCCTCAGGTTTTCAGCTGAATGGCAATGCTGCTGTGACTGGCGGTGTGCTCGTCTTGACGCCCAACGCCGGCACCCAGGCGGGGTCCGCTTTCCTCAGCACACCCGTTCCTGTCAGTGAAGGCACGTCCTTCAGCAGCCGCTTCGTGTTTCGCATGAACGGTACGGGTGATGGAGCGGATGGCATGACGTTCCTTTTGCAGGGCAGCGGGGCGACGGCCATCGGCGCGGCCGGGGGCGGGCTGGCTTATGAAGGCATTCAAAAAAGTCTCGCCGTCGAGCTCGACACCTTCGCCGGCGGCACGGACCCGAACGCGAACCACATCGGCGTGCTGACGAACGGCGTCGTCTCACCGCATCTCAGCACTGCGAACGCCGCCTTCGATCTGGAAAATGGAGCAAGCCATACGCTGTGGGTCGATTACGATGGCCCGGCGGACACGTTGCGCGTCTATCTCGTGCAAGGCGTGAGCACCACGAAGCCCGCATCTCCCTTGCTCACGCAAACCGCGCTGAAGCTGGCCAACATCACCGGTCCCCAGGCCTGGATCGGCTTCACCGGCGCGACCGGCGGCTCCACGAACACGCATGAGGTGCTCGCCTGGGACCTTAACTTGAACGCCTTTGCGCCGCCCGCACCGCCGGTGGTCACGAATCCTGGTGCTCGCAGCAGCGTCATCAATCAAGCTGCGTCACTCAGCATCCAGGCCAGCGATGCGAATCAGGACACGCTCACCTTTAGCGCCACCGGTTTGCCCGCCGGACTGACGATCAACACCGGCACCGGCGTCATCAGCGGCATACCGACCGTTGCTGGAACTTTCTCTCCCACGGTGACGGTGACCGATGGCAACAGCACGCCTGTGAGCGTGTCGTTCAGCTGGGTGATCAATCAAAACCTCGTTGTGCAGCCGCCGCTGTCTTCGCCAAACGCCTCCGGTGCGGTCAAGACCTTCACCGCAGGCAGCACTGGCGGTGCGAATCCGCGCTTCAAATGGAACTTCGGCGACGGCACACCCGAAACCACCTTCAGCAGCAGCGCCAGCATCAGCCACACCTTCGCGAATCCGGGGCGTTACACCGTGGTCATCACCGCCATCGATGACACGGGCAGGATCGTCACCAGCACCTTCTTCCAGGCCGTGCATGCGCCGCTGACGTCGAAGAAGCCGACCGTTTCATCTAGCATCATCTTTGAAGACCGCGCCACGGGCAACGACCGCGTCTGGCTCGTCAATCCTGACACCGACAGCGTGACCGTTCTCGATGCCGTGACACGCGCGAAGCTCGCAGAAACCAGCGTCGGCCTCGCACCGCGCAGTCTTGCGCTCGCGCCGGATGGCCGCGTGTGGGTGACGAACGCGGAGAGCGCCACGATTTCCATTTTGAACGGCACCAGCTATGCCGTGGCGGCTACCATCACGCTGCCGCGTGGTTCGCGTCCCTTTGGCATCGCCTTCGATCCGAATGGCACCGCTGCTTAT
>CAMAZK010000078.1 GCA_945863205.1 Akkermansia muciniphila
ATCGTGGACATCTTCGCCTAATCGTCACTCTAAAGGTGAATACGGACACCCGGCAGCAATGCCGGGTGTCTTTTTGTCTATACAGCTCGTCATCGTGTGTGAATTTCCCGATTGGCCCACCGATTCAATTCCGCCACCGATTGAAGGAACTGTGGTGGCTTTGAATCTGTCGAGGATCACAGCACTTGATGCCGTCATGTATTTACCCGGCGTCGCTGCATCGTCAGAAGCCAGGATAAGGCCAGAAGCAGTGCGCTGCCTGGTTCCGGGACGAGCACTGGTGAGAGGGTGAAGGTGAAGTCATCGAAGTAGTTTTTGAAACTGACCGCCCCGTTGTCCAACGTCCCTCCTCGGAGATCCCACTGAAGTCCTGTCAAACTGTCCGCGTCCAGGCCCAGGACTTGATTGGAGAGAACGACGGTTTGCGGCCCCAGGGTCGAGTTATCGTCATTGAATGCCCTGGTGAGAAGCCCGGCGGTGTTGTTCAAGGTATCGAGTACGATGAGCACTTCGGACCAGCCTGCGGAGCCGAGCCGGTGGGTGGTCGTCTGCCAGGCCCCGCCGTGGAGACGGTATTGCAGCAGGTTGTCGCCCGTGTAGCCGACTTGGAAGACGGTCTGACTCATGGCGTCCGTCAGGGACAGAGACATGATGTTGCCGGTGTCCGGGTCGTCCCACTCGGACGGGCAGACCCAGAACGCCATCTGGATCAAACTGCCGCCAGTGGCACCCGGCGCGGTCCCGTTGAAATCACGCGAGTCGAGTGTGTAGGCGTAGCTGAGGTCCGTATCTGAAGCCAGAAAGTTGAGGACTGCGGATCCTGTCCGGGCGCCCGGGTAGCGATAGGCCTGTGCATAGTCTCGCGTGAAGGTGGTGCCATAGTAGTAAGGCGCATCGACATCTTCATTCAGCCGCCCGCCGGCCAGCGCACGCCAGAGTCCAGAGTTGTCGGCGATGTCCGCCGCAGTTCCGCCCGGACCGCCGTTGTTCGTCCCATAGGCTCCGGCATTGTATCGGCTGAGATCCGCTCCGTGAGTGCTGTCGCCAAGGGTATTGGGATAGGCGCCGAGCGGTACGACCCCCGTGTAACCGTTTGTGTCGAGGTTGTTGAGATAAAACTGGGCGTCTCCAAGGATGTGGTTTGAGAGGATTTGGCCGCCCAAAGGGATGCGGTAGCCATCTTGCTCCTCGAAACTGCCCAGGTAGGCGCATGCCTCCCAAGGCCAGCAGCAGGCTGCTAGCAGGCAGAGGAATCTCTGGATTTGAGGTTTGCTTCTTTCCACGTAAATATCAATTTAGTAAAATAAACCATAAAAACAATAACTTTGTTAAATCCTGGGCTTTGCTCATGGCGGCACATCTTCTGGCCTCCCAACGAGCCCGCCGCGACTTGTCACGCCGATCCTGGGCCGCTCTATTTTCGGCTGGATCGAGCGTATGGTGCGGCACATGAGGCTGGACCTATTGTTCAACATGGCTTTTCCCACTTGCGGCCCTCTTTGATGCCCTGATAATGGCCGCCCTTTTCCGCGTCCCTCCCCGAGCAGGCCTCCATGAGCAAACCCAACCCGAAGTCCGACGAACCCTCCTTCGAGGACGCCATGCAGCGCCTTGATGAGATCGTGGCGGGCATGGAAGACAGTGACCTGACCCTGGAGGAAATGATTTCCAGTTACGAAGAGGGCGTGAGCCTGCTGAAGCTCTGCCGCCAGCGAATTGATGGCGCCCGCCGACGTGTCGAGGTGATCAGTGCTGACCTAGAAGGTGGAAAAGCTACATTGTCCTCATTTGAAGCCGCCTCCGCTGACGACGAAGCCTCGGAGCAGCCGGAAAAGCAGCGTTCTGCAGCCCGCAGCCGCAAATCCAACGCCGCCGAGGGCGGTGAAATACGACTCTTTTAACCCTGTGCACACCGAACTGCCTGCCATCACCTCCCCCGCCGATCTCAAAGCCCTTCCGCTCGAGAAACTGCCCGACCTCGCGGAAAAAATCCGTCGAACTCTCATCGAAACACTCAGCCAGACCGGCGGTCATCTGGGGCCGAACCTCGGGGTGGTTGAATTGACGCTGGCACTGCACCGTGTCTTCGATACGCCGAAAGACCGGTTTGTCTTCGATGTCGCGCACCAGGGCTACGTCCACAAGATGCTCACGGGGCGCTGGGACCGTATCCACACCATCCGGCAGCACGACGGGCTCAACGGCTTCCTGCTGCGCACCGAGAGCGAGCACGACTGCTACGGTGCCGGTCATGCGGGGACGGCGCTGTCCGCTGCTCTGGGCATGGCCACCGCTCGCGATCTCGCCGGCGGTGACGAGCACGTGGTCTGTGTCGCGGGAGACGCCGCATTCACCTGCGGCCCCGTATTTGAAGCGATGAACAACATCGCCGCACATACCGAGCGGCTGATCATCGTCCTCAATGACAACGAGTGGTCCATCGACCGGAATGTGGGGGCGATTGCGAAGTACCTGAACGCCATAGCGACGAACCCGGGCTACGCCACCCTGCATCAGAAGGCGGCGAAGTTTGTCGAGTTTGTCCTGGGGGAAAACGCCCGGCGGTTCGCCGAAAAGGTCGAAGGAAAGGCCAAGAACATCATCCTTCCGCAGAGTCAGACACCGACGAATCGCAGCGTGCTCTTTGACGAGTTCGGCATCCGTTACTACGGGCCCATCGACGGCCACGACATACCGCTGCTCATCCAGACATTCGAATTTCTCAAGACGCAGACCGAGCCGGTCATTCTTCACATCATCACCGAGAAGGGCCGCGGGTACAAGCCGGCGCTGGAAGATCCGCTCAAATTCCACGGCCTGGGCAAATACAACGTCGAAACGGGAGAGACGGCCTCCAGTGACAAGCCCACCTATTCCCAGGTTTTCGGTCGTGCCGTGACGGACTTTGCGAAGGCGGACGAAAAGATCGTCGCCATCACGGGAGCCATGCCCGGAGGCACCGGTCTCAGCGTCTTCAAGGACGAGGTTCCGGAGCGCTACTTTGACGTCGGCATCGCCGAGGAGCACGCGGCTCTCTTCGCCTGCGGCCTCGCCACGCGCGGCATCAAGCCCTTCCTGACCATTTACTCCACCTTCATGCAGCGCGCTTTCGACATGATCGTGCATGACATGGCCATCCAGAGCCTTCCCGTCAGGATGTGCATGGATCGCGGCGGCCTCAGCGGTGACGACGGTCCCACGCACCACGGCCTCTTCGACATCGCCTACCTGCGCGGCGTCCCCGGCATCGTGCACATGCAGCCGCGCAGCGAGGACGAGTTTGTGGACATGCTCTGGACCATGGCCAACTACGACAAAGGCCCCATCGCCATCCGCTACCCTCGTGGCAACGGCCCAGGCATCCTGCCGAAGGAAAAGCCAGTCCTGCTCGAAATCGGCAAGGCAGAGGTCATCGCCGATGGCGGCGATGTGGCCCTCATCGCTCTCGGAGACATGTTCCCTGTCGCGGAAGCTGCGAAGAAGGAACTCGAAGCCAGGGGACTCTCCGTGGCGCTGATCAATCCGCGCTGGATCAAGCCGCTCGACACCGCATGCATCGAGGCCTTTGCCAACAAGGTGAAGGTCATCTGCACGCTCGAAGACCATGTGCTCCGCAACGGCTTCGGCTGCGGCGTCGTGGAGCACCTGAGTGATGCCGGGATCAAAACGACCGTCGTCCGCGTCGGGTGGCCCGACGAATTCATCGAGCATGGCAGCGTTCCGATCCTGCGGAAAAAGCACGGGCTGACGGTGGAAGGCTGCGTGGAAAAAGTGCTGACCGCACTTGGCATGTCCTGAGTCCGGTGCTCGGGCCTTGCGGCGGGGCATCACCGCCGGCCATTGTGAGTGCTCAGGCCCTCCTGGCCGGCGCACGAGAAGTCAGGCGGCCTCCGCGCGTTACTCCTCTTCGTTTTCAGGTGTCTTGCCGCCGGGAATGATGCCGCGCTTCGTGGCGGCGACGAAATCGACGAACAGGGCGGCTTCCGCCGTGAGTTCCCCCGCACGGAGTTCCTCGATCGCCTGGGCATTGTTCAAGCCGCTGCGATAGACCTTGCGAAATGCGGAGCGGAGGGCGCGCATCTGCTCGTGAGTAAATCCTGCCCGCTGCAGGCCGACAATGTTCAAACCACGTGCGCGGGCGGGATTTCCGTCCGCCGTGCAGAAGGGCGGGATGTCCTGCACCACCTTGGCGCAGCCGCCGGTGATGGAGCGCGTGCCGATGCGGCAGAACTGATGCACGGCGGTCAGTCCGCCGATGATGACGTGGTCCTCGACGGTCACATGGCCCGCCAGCGTTCCGTTGTTGGAGAAGATGACGTGATTTCCGACCACGCAGTCGTGGGCGATGTGGACGTAGCTCAGGAAGTGGTTGTGACTGCCGATGATCGTCTTGTCATTCGGCGAGGTGGCGCGATGAACGGTGCAAAACTCGCGGAACGTGTTGTTGTCGCCCATTTCGAGCCATGTCGGCTCCCCCTGGTATTTGAGATCCTGCGTCTGCTGGCCGATGGAGCCGTAGGCAAAGAATTGGTTGTTCTTTCCGATCTTGGACGGCCCCAGGATCGTCACATGATGCTGCAGTCGGCAGCCGTCCCCGATCTCCACGTCCGCACCGATGATACAGTAGGGGCCGATGTGTACGTCCTCTCCGATCCTGGCGGAGGGGTCAATGATGGCGGTCGGGTGGATCGAGTTCAAAGTTTCAAGTTTCAGGTTCCAAGTTCCGGCCGCACCGTCATCATCAGATTGTTCGGCCTTAAACGCTCCATGGCCGTCAGCGATCCACCACGCTGAACATGAGATCAGCTTCGGAGACCACCTGGCCGTTGACCACGCAGCGGCCGACGCCCGTGGCGATGCTGCGCTTCGCCTTGAGGATCTCCGTTTCGATGACCAGCGTGTCTCCCGGTAGCACCGGGCGGCGCCACTTCACGTTGTTGGCGCTCATGAAGTAGCCGATTTTTCCCTGGTTCTCCGGCATGCGCAGCAGCACGATGCTGGCGACCTGCGCCATCGCTTCGAGTTGGAGCACGCCCGGCATGATCGGATGGCCCGGGAAGTGTCCCTGGAAGAAGGGCTCGTTGATGGTCACGTTTTTGATGCCGGTGCACTTCGTTGCCGTTTCGAATCCGATGATGCGGTCCACCAGCAGGAAAGGGTAGCGGTGCGGGAGGATTTTCATCACCTCATTGATGTCCAGCACCGCTTCTCCGCCCGGGATGTAAACCGGCGCCGGCACCATGCTGCGCATCTGCTCATACTGCTTCACGATGGAGCGTGCGAGTTCCGTGTTCGGCCCGTGGCCGGGGCGCACGGCGATGACGTGGCCGAGGATGCGCTTCCCGGAAAGCATCAGGTCGCCGACGATGTCGAGAATCTTGTGGCGCACGAATTCGTCCGCAAAACGAAGCGGCTGCTTCGATAGCAGCGTCTCTCCGCGGATCACCACGGCTGCCTCCAGCGTGCCGCCCTTGATGAGGCCTTTTTCCATCAGCGGGGCGATGTCCTCGTAGTACACAAAGGTCCGTGCGGCGGCGATTTCCTTCTCGTAGGTCTCCGGATTGATCTCCGTGCTGAAATACTGGGTGAAGCGGCCGTTGGGGCCCACGTTCGTGCAGGAAATGCGGAACTTCTTGTCCGGCACGATGGTGAGAATCGTCCCGTCACGGGTTTCCTGATAGATGGGCTCCCGCACCTCAAAGACCTTCCGTGCTTCCTTTTGCTCCTCGAGCCCGGCGGACTTGATCAGTTCGACAAACGGCATGGCACTGCCGTCGGCGATGGGCGGTTCATTGGCGTCCATCTCGATGATGGCATTGTCCACGCCCATGCCTGCCAGAGCAGAGATGACATGCTCGACCGTATGGACATTGACCCCCCCTTCGGCGATCGTCGTGGCGCGCTCGACCTTCTGCACCTTCTCGACCAGCGCCGGGATGAAGGGTTTGTCCTCCAGGTCGATGCGGCGGAACTTGAATCCGAAATTCTCCGGCGCTGGCTGGAGGGTGAGCGTGACCTGCTCTCCTGTGTGCAGCGAGGTTCCCGTCATCGAGACGGCTTTGGCGAGGGTGTGTTGACGGTCGGAGGCGGCCATGGGTGGGCGGAAAGCGCGTTCGTTAGCGTCTCGCCCCCTCAGGGTCAAAGGGAAATCAGGCACCCGGCCTCCCGCCTTCAGACCGCCGCACTTGACCCGTCGCCGATGCCTCGGAATGCCGCAGCCCTACTCCGTTGTCAGTGCCTCCGGTCAAGGCCGGGGCTCCGAACTCACTTCTTCCCGATGCACCACAGGTGCTCGTAGCCACGGATGAAAAGCCGCCCGTCGCTCACTGCGATGGAGCCGATGATCTTCTCTTTCAGCGAGTTCGTGGCCAGCAGCTCGAAGTCAGGACTGGCCTTGAAGACGAAGCAGTCGCCGATCTGGTTCGCCGCATAGCACTTGCCATCCGCGCTGAGGACCAGCGAGGACCAGTTGTTGCCCTTCAGGCGCTCCTGGAAGACCATCTCACCCGTCTTTAGGTTGCGGCATTCGGCGATGCCGCCATCGCTCAGGATGTAGTGGTGGCCTTCATGGATCACGCCGCTGCCGATGCGCTGGCTGACTTTTGGAAGCAGCCACACTTTGTTCGTGTCCGTCACATCCCCGCTGCCGCCCGCCTTCACCGCCAGCGCCGCGCCACCGTAGCCGCACATCGCGTACATCACGCCGTCGGCATAAAGCGGGGAGTTATAGACCAGCTTCGTCAGGCCGCCGCTGGTCCAGAGCTCCTGACCGCTCGCCGGATCAAAGGCGCAGGCACGGCCGGGATAGGACATCAGCAGCTCGTAGCGGGCGCCCACCTTGCGCAGCAGCGGATCGCTCCAGGAGCCGAGCCATTTCTTGTCCGCCCCTTCACCCGATGCGCCGCCGGGCTCCTTGTGCTGCCACAGAGTCTTTCCCGTCTTCTTGTCGAAGCAATGCATCACCGTGTCCGCTCCCGGACCAAAGTTCAGAAACACGCGATCCCCCGCCAGCACGGGTGACGTGCCGTTTCCCCAGATGTGATGCTGCTTGCCCAGGTCCGTGCGCTTCCACAGCTCCTTCCCGTTCATGTCGTAGCAAAACACCCCCGCAGAGGCGAAAAACACGATCACCCGCTCCCCGTCCGTCGCCGGGGAGGCGGAGCAGTACGGGTTCGTCGCATGCGTCAGTTCCGGTTCTCTGTAAATCGTGCCCGCGTCCCAGAGCTGCTTTCCCGTCTCCTTGTCAAAGCACAGCAGCAGGCGTTTGCCTTCTTTCTCGATTGCCTGCGTCACGAACACCTTGTCTCCCCACACCACCGGAGTCGAGTTCCCGCGCTCCGGCAGAGCCACCTTCCACACCACATTCTCTTCCGTGCTCCACTTCTCTGGCAGATTCGACTCCGTCGTCGTGCCGTCCCCGTTGGCTCCGCGCCACATGGGCCAGTTGTCGGCAATGGCGGAGATCGGAGAGCAAAGGGCGGAGAGCAGGAGTAGCGTGCGTTTCATGGTGGTGGGTTTCAAACGTGGTCACCGGCTCCTTCATGTCATTTTCGTTGTCTGCGGCATTCGCATGTGCGCCAGCGTCGTGGAGTGCGTTTGGCAAGCTTTGGCGCGACACCGCTGTCGCGTGCCGGATGGTGCTCTCCGGCCTCAGATCGTTCTCCCCGCGCTCGACAGCGGTGTCGCCGATGCAAGGTGTCCCTTGCATCTCTGCCACCGCACTCCAAGACGCTCACGCGCGAAGCGAAAGCGCTCCCGATCCACGCGCCAGCGTCGTGGAGTGCGTGTGGCAAGCTTTGGCGCGACACCGCTTTCGCGTGCCGGATGGTGCTCTCCGGCCTCAGATCGTTTTCCCCGCGCTCGACAGCGGTGTCGCCGATGCAAGGTGCCCCTTGCATCTCTGCCACCGCACTCCACGACGCTCACGCGCGAAGTGAAAGCGCTCCCGATCCACGCGCCAGCGTCGTGGAGTGCGAGTGGCAAGCCTTGGCGCGACACCGCTGCCGTGTGCTGGACGGTGCTCTCCGGCCTCAGATCGTTTTCCCCGCGCTCACGCGCTTCACTTCCCGCTTTCGCCATCGGTATTCAGCGGGATGAAGTCGCTCACGTCCCACACGGCGGGGCTGCCCTGGCGCTGTCTGGCCAGCCAGTTGAGCGCGGCTTGGTGGACGATCTCATGGCCGCCTTCGAAGATCGTCACGCGCGTGTTTCCGCTGATGCGGCGAAAAAGCACCCCGACCGGGCCGTAGCTGGCGTCCGCAGCGGCGGCGGGCCAGCCTGCCGGGAGCTTTTGGGTGTCATAATACGACCGGATGCCGGCCTCCGGCAGGCGATCGGCTTCCGGCACGACGGCGTTGAAGGCGTGCAGTGCGTGGCGAAACGGCACGCTGCCCCGCCGGCCGTCGTGAATGCCGTGGGCGATGTCCAACGGCACGCCGGCAGCGGCATGGAGATGCGTGAGCGGCGAGCGCCGACGTGCGTCGGGATCATCAGCGGCGGGTGCGTGGCCCAGCGCGGCTTCGATGTTCCTGGCATAGTTGTCGGACTGGCCGTTTTTCTGATGCTCGGCGTGCCACTGCGCGATGTCGGCGATGCCGCACCACGCGCTGACACCCGCCCAGAGTTCCGGGTGGCGGCCCGCCATCTGCATCGCCATGTGACCGCCGCCGCTCACGCCGATGAGATACACGCGTTTTTCATCCACGGCGGTCTGCGCCTTCGCCCAGGCCACGGCTTCCACGACATCCTGCACGGCACGGTCGCTGCCCAGGGCCTGCGGCGTCCAGTTCGGCCCGCGAAAATCTGGATGTATCATGGCCCAGCCCTGCGCGATGCACCACTGCGCATACACTGCGTCCCCGCCTGCGGAGGCGAAGGTGCTGCTCCAGGTGTGCAGCGCCACCAGCAGCGGCTTTTTCTCTTTTGAGTCAGGCGTGAACCACATGGCCTGCTGTGTCGTCCCGTCGCTGCTCGGGATCGCCACCCGTGTCACCTGCGTCGGCCACTTTTGGGCTGGGGGCTTGGTGATAGCGGGTTTTTGGGCGCTCAGCGGGGACATGCAAAGGGTGGTAACGAGGGCGGTGACGGCGAAGGCGGGCTTCATCTTCAAGAAACGCACGCCGCCGCCGCTTCTGAGCACGCGGGCCGGTCAGGGCGGGAAAATTCAGCGCCGAACTGCGGTATCGACGTGGTGCAGGAGTCGTTGGCGATTTCTCCGGGCGGGGACATGGTGCTGCATGGCGCTCCCTGATCTCCCTCTCTCCACGCCCTCGCTGCTTTTTCCGACGATCTCGCTGCTGATGCTGGCGCACACGAACCGCTTCCTCGGACTGGCAAGCGTGGTGCGCGGATTGCATGCCAGCTGGCAGACCACGCGGGAGCCGATGCTGCTGGAGCAGATCACGAACTTGCGGAAGCGCATTCGGATCATCAAGCAGATGCAGACGCTCGGCGTCCTGAGTTTGATGTTCTGCGTGGTGAGCATGACGTTTCTCTTCTTCGACCGGCAGCCAGGCGGGCAGGTCGCGTTTGGGTTGAGCCTGCTGTTCATGTTCGGCTCGCTGGCGCTGACGTTGGCGGAGATCCAGGTGTCCGGGCGGGCGCTGGACCTGCAAATGCGGGATGTGAAGTACCGAGAGGACTGAATCCCTTGCGCATTGGAAAGTGAACGGCGAGCTTTCCGGGAATGCAGAAGCTCGCCCTGACACTATTCCTCCTCGGCCTCTTCGTGACCGGTCTCCTCGGCACGGAGACGCGGCTGCTGTTTTTCTGGCCTGGCTGCGCACTGATCGGCCTGGCGGGCGGTTTGGCGGTGCTGAGGTGGAAACTGCGCGTGCTCTTTCGGCCGAGTGACGTGTGCCTGCTGACGGTGCTGCTGCTGTCGGCCTACGTCGGCTGGCGGGCGTGGGCGTCTCCTGTGGAGGTCTATGCGCGTGAGGACGCGGCGGTGCTGCTGGCCTGTTTCGTCGCTTATCTCATGACGGTGACGGCCGCCAGTCATCCAAAGTGGCGGCTGGGCATCGTGTGCGTGCTGCTGGTGCTGGCCGCCGGGAATCTCACTGCTGGCTGGCTGAATTTCAAAGGACGCTGGGATTTCCACCTCGTGCCGGGCTTCTCCCGTGCTTTCGAGCCCGGGAGGATCGGCGGCTTTTTCAACAATCCGAACCATCTCGCCGCTTTTTTGTCCTTCACCGTCCTGCTGTCTTCCAGCGTGATGCTTTTTGCGCGGATCCACATCGCATCACGGCTGCTTCTGGGTTTCGGCATTTTGGCCATGCTGGCAGGAGTCGGCTTGACGCTGAGTCGCGGGGCGATGCTGGGCATCGGTGTCGGCGGCGTGGTTTTCATCCTGCTGGCTCTCACGGTCGTCTGGCAGACACGGCGGCCGCTCTTCAAGTGGTTACTGCTGGGCGTCCTCGTGATCGTCGGGGGGCTCGGCGGCGCTCTTTACAAGGTCAATGAGGAGTCGCTGGTGAAGCGGCAGCTCGGGTCACCGCTTTCGGAGGATGTGCGCATCCACATCTGGCGTGCGGCGCTGGCACAGAATGCGGAGTCTCCGGTGACCGGTGCGGGCTCGCGCATGTTCTATGAAGAGGGCATCCGCCTGCGTGATCTGGAATCCTCGCCACAGCTGCCGGATTCCCTCTTTGCGCACAATGAGTATCTGCAAATGCTGGCGGACTACGGCTGGGCCGGGATGGTGCTGATGGCGCTGGTCCTGATCACGCATTTCGCGAACGGCTTCCGTTTTTTGCGTTGGTTCGCGGCGGAGAAATTCCTCGCCACCGGAAGGCTGGTCAGCAACAGCCTCGCGCTCGCACTCGGCGGCATTGCAGCGCTGGTGGCCACGCTGGTGCATGCCGCCTTCGAATTTCACGGCCATGTGCCCGCGATCGCGATTCTGGGGGCCATCGTACTCGGCGTGCTGGCGAATCCGGGCACCGAGAGCGAGACCCTGAAGCCCCGCCGCGTCTGGGGGCTGCGATTTTTGATGAAGGTGGTCATGCTCTTTGCTTCCACCGCCATGATCGCCGGCGCGGTGGTCTTCGGCGTGCCGGATGCGCAGGCGGCCATGGCGCGACTGCAGGCGAAACGCGGGGAAAACGAGCTGGCGCTGCGAAATCTCGACCGGGCGACGGAATCCGACCCGCGCAATGCCGAGCTGGCCTACCAGCATGGGCTGGCGCTGGTGGACTCCATCAAGCCGGGCATGAAAAAGGAGGCGTATCTCCGCACGCTGGACCGTTCCGTGATCGAGCTGTCGCGGGCCGTCGCGCTCAATCCCTTCAGCTACAAGTATCAACTCGCGCTGGCTGATGCGCTCGACGCCTCCGGCAAGCATGACCTGGCCCTGGAGGCGATCCAAAAAGCCCTGATCCAGGCCCCGCTCTACGAGGAGCCGCGGCTGGCCCTGGGCATGCACCTGCACCGCCTCGGGAAGTTCGAGGAGGCGGAGTTCGCCTACATCTGGGCGCGGGATGCCAAGGCGTTGAACCGCCAGGGCCTCACCAACTGGCAGGACAACCACCGCCAGCTCCTGCGCCACACCGCCATTCTCGCCGAGCGGCAGCGCAAGGCCCTCCAGGACGCGCAAAGCCGTTGAGATGTGCATTTGCCCTCCCGCCGATTCCCGCTAGTATCGCGCCCCTCATGGCTCTCGAAAAAATTACCCAAGTCTCCGGTCGTGGCGTCTATGTGCCCGGTTCCGACATCGACACCGACCGCATCATCCCCGCACGCTTCATGAAGTGCGTGACCTTTGACGGACTCGGCGAATTCGCCTTCTACGACGTGCGTTTCGACAAGGACGGCAAGCCTACCGGTCATCCGCTGGACGATCCGCGCTTCAAAGGCGCCAGCATCCTGCTCTCCGGCACCAATTTCGGCTGCGGCAGCTCCCGCGAGCACGCGCCCCAGGCGCTGTATCGCTTCGGCATCCGGGCGGTGATCGCGGAAAGCTTTGCGGAGATCTTTTTCGGCAACTGCACCACGCTCGGGATCCCCTGCGTTTGCGCCAGCAGTGGCGACATCAAAAAAATCGCCGCAGCGGTCGAGGCCGACCCGCAGATCGAGATCCGGGTCGATGTCCAGGGCAGCCAGGTCGTTTTCGGCGGTCAGAGCATCCCCGTCACCATCCCGGCCACCGCCCACGAGGCGCTCACCACCGGCAAGTGGGACCCCATCGCCGAATTGCTTGAAAACAAGGACGCTGTCCACGCCCGCATCACCGCGCTCGGCTTTGCCACGGCCTAGCGCCGCTTGACGAATGGATCCCGTTTACGTCATCGGCCATCGCAATCCCGACACGGACGCCATTTGTTCCGCCATCGGTTACGCCGCCTTCCTGCGCGACGTGCGGAAGGTGGATGCCGTGCCCGCCTGCTGTGGCGAGGTCAGCGTGCGCACCAACTGGGTGCTGCACACGGCCGGTGTCGATGCGCCGAAGCTGATGCTGGACGTGCGCCCCACCGCCGCGACGATCTGCCGCCGTGACGTCCTCACCGCCCGGCCTGCGGACACTTTTCTCGCCGTCTATCGCAAGATGATGGAGCACGGCTTCCGCAGCATTCCCGTCGTCGATGACGAAGGCCGCCTGCTCGGCGTGCCCTCCATCACCGACATGGCACAGCTCTTTCTGCCTGCGGAGGCGGGAGATCGCTCCGCCAACCGTGCCGTGGCCACCAGCCTGCAGAACATCGTCGCCGCACTCGGCGGCACCCTCGCGGGAGACACCCGCGCCGCGGATGTCGTGCAGGAGTTCGTCCTCGTCGTCGCCGCCTCCAGCGTTGAGACCTCCCGTCAGAGGGCGATGCAGTTCCAGGCGCATGACGTGGCGCTCGTCACCGGTGACCGTCCAGAGATCCACGCCCTCGCCATCGAGCTCGGCGCCCGCTGTTTGATCATCACCGGCGGTTTTCAGCCTTGGGAAAGCATCCTTGCCCAGGCACAGGCCCGCGGTGTGGCCATCATCTGTTCCCCGCACGACACGGCCAGCACCTCGCAGTTGCTGCGCTTTTCCAGGCCCATCGGCGGCGCTTTGACAGAGGACTTCCTGTCCTTTGGCTCACGCACCCCTTTGCGTGAAATCGTTCATGAAGTGCAAGGGTCCGCCCAGCCGCTCTTTCCGGTTGTCGATGAAGAGACGCGGCAGCTGCTCGGCGTGTTTTCCAAGTCCGACCTCATCGACACGCCGCGCACAAAGCTCGTGCTCGTCGATCACAACGAATTCGCCCAGGCCGTCGCCGGTGCGGATGAAGCGGAGATCCTCGAAGTCATCGACCACCACCGCCTCAGCGGCAATCTGCGCACGAAGGAGCCCATCCGCTTCCTCAACGAACCCGTCGGCAGCACCTCGACCATCGTCGGCATCATGTACCGCATGCGGCAGGCGGCTCCGGACAAGGGCACGGCCATCTGTCTCTGTGCCGGCATCATTTCCGATACCCTGCACCTGACCAGCCCCACCACGACAAACTCCGACCGTGAGATCCTCGAATGGCTCAGCGGCATCGGCGGCATCGACAGCTCCCAGTTTGTGAAGGACTTCTTCGCCGCCGGCTCCATGCTGCGCGAGAACACTCCGGAACGCGCCCTTGAGAGTGATCGCAAGGTCTTCGAAGAGAATGGCTGGCACATCAGCATCTCCCAGATCGAAGAGCTAGGGCTCGACGAGTTCTGGAAAAGGGAAGCCGCCCTCCAGTCCGCCCTGCAGACTCTGCTCGAAAAGCACAGCCTGCACTTCGCCTGCCTCATGGTCACCGACATCACCCGGCATCACAGCGTCTTGCTCGTCGCCGGCGATCAGCGCGTGATCGACGCCATCGACTACCCGCAGTCGCGGGACGGCAGCGTTTACGAAATGGCCGGCGTCGTCAGCCGCAAGAAGCAGCTCTTCCCCTACATGAGCCATGTGGTGACAAAGCTGGCCCCGCCTTGAGGCCGTCCGTCGAAACACCCCGCAGGCGCGTCGCGTAATTCACCGCGATGAAACTCTCCCTCCTTCTGATCATCCTCCCGGCGATCGCCACCGCCGCCCAGCCGAAGCCGGAGTTTCAGTATCAGACGGAAGGCATTCAGGTCAGCCTTCCGACTCCGGATGAGCCCCGCGTTTCCGCTTTTGGTCCTGAGTCCGTGCGGGCCGCGTCCGAATACCTCGAAAAAGGCGCGATCTGCTGGGTGCGCGAAAAGAGCTGCATCAACTGTCACACCACCGGTCCCTACATGACGGAGCGTCCGGCACTCTCCCCGCTTTTGGGCAGGCCCAACGACGAAATCCTCGCCGACTTCATCAGCGCCGTGCCGGAAAAAGTCGTCCCCGTGCAGGAGATACAAAAAAACGGACACAAATACTACCCCCGCTCCTTCATCAGCGTCTGGTGCTCGCTCGGCCTCGCCGAGTGGGACAAGCACGTCACCGGCAAACTCTCCGAGCACACCGACCGCTCCCTGCGCGACATGTTTGAGCGCCAGTCGGCGGACGGCTCCTTCGCCAGCTACGGGGAGGTCGAGGTGCCGCACATCACCACCGACTTCGAACTCACCCTGCAGGCCGCTCGGGCCGTTACAGCCGCCCCGGGCTGGCTGGCGAATCTCAAAGACGCTGACGTGCTCGCCCGTGTGGAGAAAATGAAGTCCTGGCTGCGCGACGCACCGCCGAAAAACGACTTCGACCGCGTGCTCAAGCTCCAACTCGCCAGCTACATGCCCGATCTCGTCCCGCAGCCGGATCGCGATGCCGCACTGACGCTTTTGTCCTCCAAGCAGCACGCCGACGGCGGCTGGAGCACGCGCGACATGTCCGCCCTCGACGACTGGCACTATGAAATCAGCGACTTCGTCCGGAATCTCGTCACTAACCTCCCCGACGCCGCGAAACCGGAGAGCGACGCCTACATGACCGCGCTCGCCATCGTGCTCATGCGACAAAACAACATCCCAGCAACCGACCAACGCATCCAGCGCGGCATCGCCTGGCTGAAGCGCGAGCAGCGCGTCTCCGGCCGCTGGTGGATGCATTCGCTTTATCGCGGGAACTACCACTACATCACCTACATCGCCACCTGCCAGGCCCTGAAGGCGCTCGCCATGTGCGACGAACTCAAATAGTGGTCCGCACAGTCCCCTGTGCGGCGCTCCGCAACACCCTCGACTTCAAAAAGCCAACCGGCACCCATTGTTCGAGAGTTCTGACCGCACCGAATACTACGCATACCCACTCTACGACCGCTTTCGATACGCCGCCGGAGACACGCCCATGCGTTTGCGGAAATGCTGCGTGAAGCTGCTCGCATCCACAAAGCCGCAGTTCCGCGCGATCTCGCCCGCCGTCAGGCTCGTCTCCTCAAGCAGGCGCACCGCGGCCAGCACGCGTGTCTTCAGCAGGAACTCCTGCGGTGTGATGCCGAAGGCGCCCTGAAAACGCCGCTGCAACTGCCGCAGCGACTGGCCGCAGGATTTGGCGACTTCTTCGATCAGGAGCGGCTTCGAAAAATCACGACGGATCATCTCGACGGCCTGCGCCACGGTTTGAAACACCGGCAACTGACGCTCCGCCTCGTCCGGCCGGCGCAGCGTGCCCATCACGCCCTGCACGCGGCGGCGCTTGTCATAGAGCGGCAGCTTTGTCACGAGAAACCAGTCCGGAATACCCTGCGAGTCCCACCACAGCTCGATGCGCTCGATCACGTCGGCTTTTCCGGCCAGCAGGCGCTTGTCGTCATCCACATAGGCCTGCGCCATCGTGTCGGGATTCAGGTCAAAATCCGTGCGGCCGATGATCTCGGAGTCATCCGGCATTCTGTAGCGCTGCAACAGCCCCTGGCTGGCGAACATGAGGTGGCCCGCCTTGTTCTTCGCGAAGAAGTACACGCCCGGAATGTGGTCGAACAGCCGCTGAAACAGCAGCGTCGGCTCCAGTGCCGCCATCCACTCGGCGCGTTGTTTCCGCCAGCGCGTGATTTCCGCAGCCGTGCGCCTCGGGCGCTCGCGTGGCTTCAGCGGTGTCGCATTTCGCATCATGCGGGATGAATGATGCCTGCAGCCGCCTGCTGCAACCCGGCTTTGCACACGAGATCACGTCGCGACTGCATGCTGCACCGTGCGCCAGCCCCACCAGAGCGCAAAAACCGCCGCGCTCCATGTCACCAGCGCGATGCCCCACCACACGCCCCAGATGCCGAGTCCGAGGGTAAAGGTCAGCAGATGGAACACGAGCACCGGTGCTGCGATCTGCCGGTAGAGCCCCATCCACAGCCCGTAGG
>CAMAZK010000079.1 GCA_945863205.1 Akkermansia muciniphila
TGATTCCTTTCATTCAGTGAGTTGTGTTGAACTGTGCTTGGCGCACCTGATATGACGCTAACCAGACGCTAATTTCAAACCTCTGATATCAGCGTCTAATAAGCGTCTTATCAGCGGTTCAAAAATCTGGCAGAACACCAAGGGACCACTCTCTGCGGTTATTACATCTCTCGCGGTGTGGATGGATCGGACCACTCACGAGCGTAACTCCCCCCATGAAACCCACGCTGCTCCTCCTCGCGCTCACGTCCTCGCTTTTCGCCGCAGAGCGGCCGGAGGTCACGGTGCCGCGGCAGACGAGCGGCGACACGGCGGTGCAGCCGACGTGGGAGGAGACGTTGACCATCACCGTCGGCACGCAGGACGCGGACATCGTCGGGAGCGACCAGCGGGCCATCCAGGCGGCGGTGGATCATGTGGCGAGGCTCGGCGGCGGCACGGTGCGCATCAAAGCGGGCACCTACCGGCTGCGAAACGCCATCTATCTGCAAAGCGGCGTCCACCTCATCGGCGAGGGCGACAAGACGCTGCTCATCAAAGAGCCCTCCACCACCACGCCGCTGAAGCTCGACAGCGACTGGTATGACCAGGAGATCACCCTGCACGACGCCACCGGCTTCCACGTGGGCGATGGCGTGTGCCTGCGGGCCAAGGACGCCAAAACCGGCCGCCAGACCGTGCTCAAGCGAACGCTCACCGCCCGCAGCGGCAGCCGCTTCAAGCTCGACAAGCCCCTGCGCGAAAACCTGTGGCAGATGAACGACGCCACCTGCTCCACGCTCTTCCCGCTGCTCAGCGGCGAGTTCGTGAACGACCTGCGCATCGAAAACCTCGTGCTCGACGGCAACCGCGAGCACAACGCCGAGCTCGATGGCAACTACGCCGGCTGCATCTTCCTCCAGGACTGCAACCGCATCCACATGCGCGGCGTCACCGCCCGCAACAACCACGGCGACGGCATCTCCTGGCAGATCTGCCACGACGTCGTCGTCGAAAACTGCGTCAGCGAGAACAACAAGAACCTCGGCCTGCATCCCGGCAGCGGCTCGCAGCGGCCCATCATTCGCAACAACACCCTGCGCGGCAACGACATCGGCATCTTCTTCTGCTGGGGTGTCAAATACGGCCTCGCCGAGCAAAACACGATCGAGGGCAACCGCGTCGGCATCTCCATCGGCCATCGCGACACCGACAACCTCATCACCGGCAACACCATCCGCGACAGCAAGCTCAACGGCGTCCTCTTCCGCCCCGAACGCGGCCCCGACTTCGCCGGCCACCGCAACCGCATCGAAAAGAACACCTTCATCGACAACGCCCCCGAAGACGGTGCCGTCATCGACATCCAAGGCGGCACCGAATCCATCACCATCCGCGACAACACCTTAACCGAGACTCGCGGCGGCAAGAAGCGGGAACTGGCCAAACAAGGCCCCGACGCGAAGCAGATCGTCGTCGAGGGTGGCAAGACGAAGGGCCTGTGACGGGAGCGCGGCTCGCCCCCGGCGGGCATCAAGAAGAGGTTGCCGGATCGTCTGTGAAAATGGGAATCACGCCACCTGCAGGCCGAGGTAGGCCTTGGCGTTCGCGTGGCAGATGTTCTTCACCATCGTGCCGACGAGTTCGTCGTCATTCGGGATGAGCCCGGCTTCGATGTCGGCGCCGAGGAGGTTGCAGAGCGTGCGGCGGAAGTACTCGTGGCGGGGGAAGCTCATGAAGCTGCGGCTGTCGGTGAGCATGCCGATGAAACGGCTCAGCAGGCCGAGATTGCTCAGGGCGTTGATCTGCCATTCCATGCCTTCCTTTTGATCCACAAACCACCACGCTGAGCCGAACTGCACCTTCCCGGGCGTGGTGCCATAGGCGAAGTTTCCGGCCATGGTGCCGAAGACATAGTTGTGCGCGGGATTGACGTTGTAGAGCACAGTCTTCGGCAGCGCGTTTTCGGTATCGAGGCGGTCGAGGAAGCGGGACAGCGTCTCCGCCTGCGGATAGTCGCCGATGCTATCGCAGCCGACGTCGGCGCCGATCTCGCGGGAGAGGCGGCTGTTGTTGTTGCGCACCGGTCCGAGGTGGAGCTGCATCGTCCAGCCTTTCTCCGCATTCAGGCGACCGATGTGCAGCATGATGTTGCTGGCGAACTGGTCCTGCTCCACGGCGTCCGCCGCCGCTCCGCTCCGGGCTTTGGCAAAGATGCGCTCGGCATCCGCATCGCTCACGAAATTCGCGTGGCAGTGGTTCAAGCCGTGGTCGCTGAGGCGGCCACCGACGCTGTGGAAGAAGTCGTGGCGCTGCTTCAGGGCATCAAGGAGCGTGGCGTAGCTCGTCACCTCGATGCCGCTGGCGGCACCGAGCTTGTCACACCAGGCGTTCCAGGCCTCCGGCTGGTGCACGGCCAGTGCCTTGTCCGGACGGAAGGTCGGATAGACGCCGATTTCAAATCCGTCGTCCGCGCACTTCACATGATGCGCCAGGTCATCGACGGGATCATCCGTGGTGCAGAGTGCGGAGACCTTCTGATCGCGCAGGATGTTGCGGGCGCTCATGTCGGTCCGTTCCAGCATGGAGTTGGCTTTTTCCCAGACGGCGATGGCGGTCTTCTCGCTGAGCAGATCGTCGATGCCAAAGTAGCGCTTCAGCTCTAGGTGAGTCCAGTGGTAGAGCGGGTTGCGCAGGGTGTGGGGCACGGTCCGCGCCCAGGCGCTGAATTTTTCGAAGGGCGAGGCATCGCCAGTGATGAACTTTTCCGGCACGCCGTTGCAGCGCATGGCCCGCCATTTGTAGTGGTCACCCTCCAGCCAGATCTCGAAGAGATTCTTGAACACACGGTCCCCGGCGATGTCCTTCGCGGGCAGGTGGTTGTGGTAATCGAGAATCGATTCGTTCTTCGCGAAGTTGTGGTAGAGGCGGCTCGCGGTCTTGGTGGAGAGCAGGAAATCGTCGTGGATGAAGGCCATGATGCGTCTTTTAGAGTTACATCCTCAAAGTTCAATGCTTAATCTTGGCGCTTCATGCCCGCCTTCCTCCGCCACTGGCTGCCCCTTCTGCCGATGCTCTGCGTCTGCTCCTGCGGCACCCTCCAGTTCTACACACAGGCGGCAGGCGGGCAGCTCGAGATCTGGCGGAAATCGCGGCCGAATGCCGCAGTGATGGCGGATCCGAAGGTGGAAGCAAAGGTCAAGCAGCGCCTGAAGCTGATCGAGGAGCTCCGCGCCTTCGCGGCGAGCGACCTGCACCTGCCGACGAAGAGTTTTGGCAAGTACTGCGACCTGAGGCGCCCCTACGTCGTGTGGGTGGTGTTCGCAGCACCCGAGTTCTCGGTGGAGGCGAAGCAGTGGTGGTACCCGCTGGTCGGCAGCCTGAAGTACCGTGGCTTCTTTGATGAAAAGTCGGCGAAACGCGAGGCTGAGCAGCTCCGCCAGCAAGGCCTGGACGTCTTCGTCGGCGGCGTGGAGGCCTACTCCACGCTGGGCTATCTGAAGGACCCCGTGCTGAACACCTTCCTGCACCGCAGCGACGCCCAGTTGGCGGAACTCGTGTTTCATGAACTCACCCACGCCAAAGTCTTCATCCCGGGGGATACCGATTTCAACGAGGCCTTCGCCACCGCCAATGCCGAGGACGGCGTGCGCCGCTGGCTGCACTCCAAAAACGATGCCGCCGGACTTCGCAGCTACGAAGCCCACCTCAAAAGCGGGCGCCAGGCCATCTCCCTGCTGCTCGCCACGCGCGAGCGCCTAAAAGATGTCTATGCGTGCACCTGCCACAGCATCGAAAGTCGGCGCTTGGCGAAACGGGAGGTCTTCAACGACATGCTCAGGCGGGCCGGCGTCAGCGGCCCGCAGACCCGCATCCGCAGCGACGAAAAACTCGTCACCTGGAACAACGCCCGCCTGAACACGATCGCCTCCTACTACGATTTGGTCCCCGGCTTCGAACGACTGCTGAAAAAACACCGCGGCGATCTCGACGCGTTCCACCGTGAGGTGGCCGCCATGCGGAAACTCGATGGAAAGGACCGCTCGAAAGCGCTCGAGGCCCGGCCATGAAGCCGTCCCCGCGTCACTTTTTCGTTTCAGTTCACTGCGGATGCCGCCCGCTCCTGCCAAGAAATCATTGGCGGCATGCTTCATGCGCTCTTTAATCTCAGCGTGAACGGTCCAGCGACTGTCTCATGCCCAACGCCATGCCAAACTCATCCGCTCTCCGAGACGCGCTCCAGCAGTCGCCGAACAATCTGTCCCTGCTGCTTCTCTACGGTCGTGCGTGTCTTGAGGAACTGCACTTGGACGAAGCCCGGGAGGTCTTCGACCGGGCGCTGGAGATCGACCCCGATCAAGCGGACGCCATGCTCGGCATCGCCAAGGTTCATTTTCTTGAGGGAGATCCCTCTGGGGCCGCCGTCCGTGCGGAGCGCGTGGTCTCCCAGGAGCCGCACAACGCCCAGGCGCACCTCCTCCTGAGCCGAGTCTTCCTCAGCGAGGGCGATTCCGGCCGCGCCATCGAGCACTTCGACCGCGCAGCACAGATCGACGGCACCATGAGCGATCCGGCGCTGGAGCGCGAACTCGGTCGCACCGCCCGTGAGGCGCGCAAAGCGGCACCAGCCCCAGCTCCGGAGCCCTCCAGTTCGGATTCCAACCCCATCGGCAACCTCGATCAGGAAGACTTCTTCGACGACCCCTTTGATGACCCGCCCTACGAATGGCGGCCGGAGACCTTCTACGCCCCCGGAGACCCCGAGCGCGGCGGCGTCACTTTCGCCGATGTCGGCGGCATGGAGGAGCTCAAAGAAGAGATCCGCCTCAAAATCACCTACCCCCTGCAGTTTCCCGATTTGTACAAGGCCTACGGCCGCAAGACAGGCGGCGGCATCCTCATCTACGGCCCACCCGGCTGCGGCAAGACCCTCATGCTCAGGGCTGTCGCGGGTGAGGTGCCGTGCAACTACCTCGCCGTCGGCCTGCACGAGATCTTTGACCCCTACTTCGGCAGCACGGAGCGGAACCTGCACCAGATCTTCGAAACCGCGCGGGCCAACGCCCCCTGCGTACTCGTCTTTGACGACCTCGATTCCCTCGCCCAGGACCGCAGGCAGATCCGGGAAAGCCAGATGCGCAATCTTGTGAACCAATTCCTCCACGAGATGGACGGCATCCGCAGCGAGAATCAGCGCATCCTCGTCATCGGAGCCACGAATCAGCCCTGGGCGCTCGACCCCGCCTTCCGGCGTCCGGGCCGCTTTGACCAGGCCATCTTTGTCCCGCCGCCGGACGCACCCGCCCGCGCCCAAATCATCGAACTGCTCGCCAAGGACAAGCCCATCGCCGATTTCGACAACGCCGGCCTCATCGAAGCCACCGTCGGCTTCTCAGGGGCAGACCTGAAGTGGGTCTTTGACCGCGCCGCCGAACTCGCCCTCTCCGCCGCCATTCACACCGGGCAACCGGTGCCCATCACGCTCGATCTCCTGCTCGCCGTCGCCAAAGCGCATGCCCCGACCACGCAATCCTGGTTCGAAGGCATGAACACCCATGCCAAGCAGCAGGAAGGCACGGACAGCATGTTCAATGACATGCGCAAGTTCCTCAGCACCCCGTCGAACTCGAAGAAAGAGCGTTAGGACAGTGGGTCAGTTCGTCAGTCGGCCAGTCGGGCGGTCGCACGGACGAGAGTGCTGGCGCTTGAACCGAAAACCTGTCCTTCGCTAATCTAAGCTTTATTGCCATAGAGCAGCAGACACTTTGATCGAGCTTGTCGATCCCCCCTGCCTCGACCGGCGTGGTATCAAAACGGGGCACCACGGTCGAGAGCGCCGCCGCCAGCGTGTAAACGCCTTCGATGATAAGGATGACCGGGGTCGTCGTCTGGTAGAGGAATTGTCTCAGTCCTTCCGCCCCGCTTCAAGACGGAACCCGCCCCCTTGGCGGCATCCATTGAAATGTGAGGTGCACCAATGCCCGGGTTCAGTCATCGCTGTCATGTGGAGAATATCCAGCCTGACCTCGTTACCGTTTGCAGCCCCCCGCTTCCGCTTGCCCTCCTTTTAACCCTACGAAAGTCTGAAATGCCTCCCGAACTAGACGAAAACATCGGGATTCGAGTTGGGAATCGGCACTCAGGGTATATCCGGTATCCGAAGGGAATGCTGCATAGCCTCGAGAGTCCTTCACCAAGTCCTTCCATGCTACTTTAAGTTCCCATCGCATTGGATCAGGTTCACTTGAAGGAACTTGCCGAACGTAATCACTCTTCCATTTTTCAATGCCTGCGCTTCTGAGCGCGTGCTCAACAGCGTCCACTTGAACTTGATTCAGCCGGAGTCGTCGCCTTGCCGTGAGACTGCAGGAAAAGTACTCCTCAACAATTGCGGTCGTTCCTTCAATTCGAACCACCACCGAGCCGAACGGCCCCCCAATTGCAAAACGAGCTGTGGGTGTTGAAGTTCCGTTGCAGCCAGCACAGATGAATGCAACCAGATGAAGAAGAACTTTTCGCCGTGTTGCGCCCCAATTTCGCTTCTTAATTGAAGCTGCGGGGGCAACGGGGTCGGGCAACATCTCCACAAAATGTTCGCATTCATGAGTTCGTGGCATCGACTTGCTCCAGAGAGTGCTTAAGTTTTTCGAGAACCTTCTTGAGTGCAGCCTTCCCGTCAAGACGGCTCGACTGCGGGCTCACATTTGCAACCGGCTTCATCGCCAGCTTTTTTCGCCCCCCCCTGCGCCCCGACCGTGCGCCGCCACAACAGGTGCGCCAGCAGCGCTTGCCGTGGATCCGCCCCTTTCACTTTGGCAAGGCCTGCAGGCTTCAGCCCTCGCAAGAAGTGGGCAGATGGCGATTCTTGAAAAGCTGACCCCAAGCCGGGGAATGCCATGCCTGCGGTTGATGCCCGGTCATGGACGCCACTCTCGACGCCCGCGACCTGGCAAACCGGCCACCCGATGGAGACGAGCCCGCCGGCCATGCCGGGTGGCGGCTTCTGGGTGGCGCAAAGAGGATCTGTGGATCGAGGCCAGGCGACGAACTTCAGGATCAGCGCTTCAGCTCTCCGTCCACGATGCGCATCGCTCCGCGGGGATTGGCATCCTGGAGGAGTTCGGGGAGCGCTGCTTCGGGGAAGCCCTGGTAGCTGATCGGGCGGACGAAGCGGTAGATGCTGGCGGTGCCGATGCTGGTGAAAAAGCTGTGGCTGGCGGCGGGATAGGGGCCGCCGTGGTGCATGGAGGGGCAGACCTCGATGCCGGTGGGAAAGCCGTTGAAGATGAGGCGGCCGACCTTTTTCTCCAAGGCACGCACGAGGGGGGCAAAGTCGCGCAGATCGTCCTCCGTGCCGTGAATCGTAGCGGTCAACTGGCCTTCGAGGCCGTTGGCGTAGCGCACCATGTCTTCAAGTGTGGCGCAGCGGGTGATGATCGAACAGGGGCCGAAGACTTCGCGGCGAAGCTCGGGATTGCTTTCGAGCACGTCGATGGTGGTGGTGAAGATGCGGCAGGCGGCCTGGGAGGCGTTCGCGGCGGCGGGAGCCTCCGACTGGGCGACCAGCTCGATGCCGTCCACGGTCTGCCAGACGGCCGTGCCGGCGTCATAGGCCGCGCAGATGCCGCTGTGGAGCATCGTCTGCGGGGCGACCTTCGCGGCGAGAGCTGCGGCATCGGTGGTGAACTGCTTCAAGTCTTCTCCCTGAATGCCGAGGACGACGGCCGGATTCGTGCAGAACTGCCCCACGCCCATGGTCACGGAACCGATGTAGGCTTCGGCCACTTTCGACGCGCGTTCCTTCAGTGCCCCAGGCAGGACGAAGACGGGATTCACGGAACCCATTTCCGCGTAAACCGGGATCGGATGCGGACGTGCAGCGGCCACATCCATCAGTGCGCGGCCTCCACGCATCGAGCCGGTAAAACCCACGGCCTGTGTGAGCGGATGCTTCACGAGCGTGATGCCGATGTCGTTCCCCTTCCCGTGCAAGAGGGAGAAACAGCCGGCCGGCAGGCCGACTTTGTGCAGCGCTGCCAGCACCGCCCGGGTCAGCATCTCACAGGTGCCGGGATGCGCCGGATGACCTTTCACCACGACTGGACAGCCGGCGGCCAGCGCACAAACGGTATCGGTGCCGACCACGCCGATGGCGAAGGGGAAATTGCTGGCGCCAAAGATGACCACCGGGCCGATCGGCATCATCACGCGACGGACGTCGGGTTTGGGCAGCGGCTGGCGGTCTGGCAGTGCGTGATCCACGCGGGGATCCGCCCAGGAGCCTTCGCGGATGAGCGCGGCGAAGAGCTTGCACTGGCCGATGGCGCGGCCGCGCTCTCCGGTGAGGCGGGCCATGGGCAGTGCGGTCTCGGCATGGGCGCGTTCCAGGAGCGCATCGCCCAGGGCGGTGATTTCATCGGCGATGGCGTCCAACAGAGCAGCGCGGGTTTCCGGTGTGGCGAGGCGCAGCGTGTCAAAGACGCTTTCGGCGGCCTGGAGGGCCTCGTCGGCCTCCGCGTGGGTGGCGTCGCCGAAGACGGGTTCGAGCTGCTCGCCGGTCGCGGGGTTGAATGCGTGAAAAAGATGCCCGTGGGGTGCAGCCTCGCGGCCGGCGATGAATTGGTGTCCTGTGAGTGTCATGGTGGTCGGTGGGAGGTGGTGGAAATGGAATCAGGCCAGCGGATTCGAAAGCGTGCCGATGCCGTCGATGGTGATGTTGACGATGTCACCGCTCTTCAGCGTGAATTCGTCGCCCGGGACGATGCCGGTGCCGGTCATGAGGAAGGCGCCGGTGGGGAAAGTGTTGTCGCGGAAAAGGAAGCCTGCGAGTTCGGCAGGCGTGCGCTTCAGCTGCGACAGCGTCGTCTCGCCCTCGAAGGCGGCGGCTCCGGCGCGGTCGATGCGGAGGTGGATGCGCGTCGTGGCAGCCAGCGCTTCGCTTTGGATCAGGATCGCGGGACCGAGGGCGGCGCAGAGCTTGAAGCACTTCGCCTGAGGCAGGTAGAGCGGGTTTTCGCCCTCGATGTCACGGCAGGAGAGGTCATTGCCGACGGTGCAGCCGATGATCTCCCCGCTCGAGTTGACGGCCAGGGTCAGCTCCGGCTCCGGCACCATCCATGAGGAATCGCCACGCAGGTGCATGGGCTGTCCAGGATGGGCCACACGCTGCGGCGTAGCCTTGAAAAAGATCTCCGGGCGCTCCGCCGCATAAACGCGGTCATAGAAGGTTCCGCCACCGGCGTCTTTGGATTCCTCCATGCGGGCCGTGCGGCTGCGAAAGTAGGTCACGCCCGCAGCCCACACTTCCTGGGAGCCGATCGGAGCCAAAATTGTGTCGGCTGCAGGCGCCCCGACAGCTGCGGTGCTGGACGCGATTTCAGCCAGATGCGCGGCGAGATTGGCGGTGTTGAAAAGCTGATCCCAATCCTGGCCGGTCACGGCGTGCCAGGTGGTGGCGGTCTGGATGAAAATGCCCTGGGTGGTGCGGTAGAGAAGCATGGCGGCGGGCAGACTAAAGGGACTCGCGCCGCGTGCAACCGGCGTCACCGGCGAATCTTCATCAGCGCCTTGTCGAGGTCATGCAGGCAACTGGCCCATTGGATTTTCAGGTCGGGCAGCTTTTCATGATAGCCCGCTGCGGCTCGACCGCCGACGATCATCGCCACCGGCTCAGGCAGCAGCTCCCGCAGACGCCGGATCTTCTCCTCGATCACCGGGCAGCCCTCAGGATAGACCACGCTCAAGGCCACAGCCGCCGCGTTGCGCGACTTCACACAGGCAGCGATTTCCTCGACGGGGAGATTCGGCCCCAGGTAGGTCACGCGCCAGCCGAGGTCCCGTGCCGATGACACCACGAGCATGGCGCCCAATTCATGAATCTCACCCACCGGCGTGCCCACCACGATTTCCGGTGCATTGGTCGCAAGGGTGCTGCCGGGCACCGGTGCCAGCAGGACCTCGCGAATCACCGCCGTTGCCACGTGCTCGTGGCCCATACGCAGGTGCCCCTCCTGCCACCCGGTGCCGATCTCGGCGATCAGCGGACAAATCACCTGATGCAGCATGCCACGCTGGCCGAGGCTCATCCGGGCGCGAATCAGCAGCTGCCGGACGCGATCCGGCTCGTACTTCTTCGCCGCATCGATGCAGCCGCTCACGAACTGCTTCGGCCCCTCGATCTCCTCTTCAGCCTTCGCCGCAGCGGGGCTCGCAGCGCCCTGCGTCTGTTCCTTCTGCAGCAGTTCCTGGAGAGCGAGGGTCGTCAGCTTGGCCACGTTCCCGATCCGGTAGCCGCGCTCGGTGAGTTCCCGCAGGATCGTGAGTCGGGAGACCTCGTCGTCGCAGTACATGCGGCGGTTCGAGTCTGAGCGGCAAGGTGTCAGAGCGCTGTAACGGCGCTCCCAAATTCGAATAACGTGTGGGCTGAGGCCGGAGCGTTTGCTGACGGCCTGGATCGTGTGAAGCATGGGAAATCTCGACGGCGGTGACAGAATGCCGGTTGCAGGGTGTTCGAGCAACGGGAACATCTACGAGTCTCTCCCGGTCAAGGCCGCACTCTCTTTTACCATGCTGAACTACATCTGGTCCTTCCTGATCCTCGCCGGTCTATGCGCCGCCGCTCTCTTCGGTAACGTCACTGGGGACGCCGGCATCGTCTCCGCCATCCTCTCGAAGTCCAAAGTCGCGGTCATGGACATCGCGCTGCCTTTGGCCGGACTTATGATTTTCTGGCTCGGGGTGATGCGCGTGATGGAAAAAGCCGGCCTGCTGGACCTGGCCGCCCGC
Organism: Akkermansia muciniphila; assembly: GCA_945863205.1. GTDB lineage: Bacteria > Verrucomicrobiota > Verrucomicrobiia > Verrucomicrobiales > Verrucomicrobiaceae > Prosthecobacter. The sequence goes on from CAMAZK010000079.1 coordinate 10,765, forward strand.
GCCCTCTCACCGATCATGCGCCGCCTATTCCCAGACGTTCCGCCGGATCACCCCGCCATGAGCGCGATGATCATGAACCTCGCTGCCAACATGCTCGGCCTCGGCAACAGCGCCACCCCGCTCGGGCTGAAAGCGATGACCCATCTGCAGGAGCTCAATCCGAACAAAAACACCGCCAGCAACGCCATGGTCACCTTCCTAGCCATGAACACCGCCGCCTTCACGCTTGTGCCGATGACGGCCATCAATTACCTCAACGCCGCCGGCATCCAGGGCGCGCAAAAGATCATCATGCCGACGCTGCTCGCCACGGCCTGCACCGTCACCACCGCCGTCATCGCCGCGAAGCTTTACGGGAAACTGCCTTTCTTCGCCATTCAGCCTGAAACTGAAGAGGACGGGAAAATCGAAGCCACCGACGCCACATCACCAACCACGGGAAAAATCACCCCGAAGCGCAAGTTCTGGCTCACCGCCCTCTTCGTGGTCTTCGGCGCCTGCGCCCTGCTGGAGTTCATGCCCGCCACCGCCAGGCAGAGTGTGCTGAAGAGCACCGGCCTCAGCCAGGTCGTGGAAAAGGCGAAGCTGAAAGCCCCACCGCCGGTCAAGACCGCAACGGCGGCGGAAGCGACAACTCCGGAGATCGAACCCGCATGGAAGCGCTTCATGAATGGCGGCTCAGGTCTGGCCATCCCCATCGTGCTCGTCATCACCCTCGGCGTCGGTTTGGCCAAAGGCGTGAAGGTTTACGAGGAGTTCGTCGAAGGCGCCAAGGAGGGCTTCGCCGTGGCCACGCGCATCATGCCCTTTCTCGTCGCCATGCTGGCCGCGCTGGCCGTCTTCAGCAGTTCCGGCATGCTGCTGCTGCTTGAATACTTGCTGCGGCCCGTGCTCAGCTTCGTCGGCTTCCCGGTGGAACTGCTGCCCATGGCCCTGATGCGTCCGCTGACCGGCTCCGGCTCCCTCGGCGTGCTCAATGACATCCTGCTGCGGCCGGAGCTCACGGAGCAGCTCAAGTTCACAGCCGCCACGATGTACGGCTCCACGGAGACCACCTTCTACGTCCTCGCCGTTTACTTCGGCAGCGTCGGCATCCGCCGCATCCGCCACGCCCTGGCCGCCGGCCTCACCGCCGACCTCGTCGGTCTCGCCATGGCAGTGGTCATCGGCCGACTGCTGTTTGCGTGATCGATCCGCCTCACTCCCCGCCCGCGCCGATGCGGTAGAGCGCCGTGTCGCTGCGCAGGAGCAGGCTGCCGTCCACAAAGGCGGGGGAGGCCATGATCTTGCCTTCGATCGTGTTTTCTGCGGCGACTTGGAACGCGGCGCTTTTTTCCAGAAGCGTGACCGTGCCCTGCTCACTCGCAAAGTAGATCTTCCCTCCCGCCAGCACCGGAGATGCGGAGTAGGTGCCGCCGATGCGCTCGCTCCAGCGGCTTTCGCCGGTCAAGGCGTCGAAGCAGGTCACGATGCCGCCGTCGTCGGTGAGGAAGAGATCGCCACCGACGAGCAGCGGGGATGGCTTGGCCGGGATGCGCTTCGTTTCCTTCCACACGACGTGGGTGCCGGTCACGTCACCGCTGCCGTCCACCTTCACCGCCCAGAGCTGCGGCTTGCCGTAACCGGTGCAGACATAGACAATGCCGTTCCCATAGACGGGACGCGGCACCACGGAGAAGCCGGTGCCGTGCTCGACGCGCCAGATTTCCTTCCCCGTCGCCGGATCGAGGGATACCAGCCACTGCGAGGCCATGCAGATCAGTTGCTCGCGGCCCTTGTCGTCCGTGATGGCGATCGGCGTGCAGTAGGCTTTCATCTGATCGCCGGATGGCGCCTTCATCGGCGGGCGCGGCGTCTTCCAGACCGGTTTGCCGGTGTTCTTGTCCAGCGCCGCCACGTACTGCACGTCGGTGCCGTCACAGATCAGCACCAGGAGGTCGCCGTGGATCATCGGCGAGCTGCCCGGACCGACGCCGTGCTCGATGGCCAGCGTTTCCTTCCACACGACCGCTCCATCCGCACGATTGATGCAAAAGGTGCCGAAGGTGCCGAAATGGCAGATCACATGCCCGCCATCGATCACCGGCGTCGGGGACGCGAAGCTGTTGAAATGATGGATCGGCGGCGGAGCAAGCACCCGGATCAGTTCCAGCTCACGAATCAGCTTTCCGGACTTCAAGTCCACGCACAGGGCGTAGAGCCGCACCGCCTTCTTCGCCTGGAGCTGTTTGAATTTCTTCTCCTCGATGCCGGCAGCACGCATCATCTCCTTGGCCTCCTCTTCGGTGGCCGTTTCTTCGACGGCGGAAGTCACCCACACCTCACCGTCCACCACCACGGGTGAAGACCAGCCCTTACCGGGGATTTCCGTCTTCCAGGCCACCTGCTCCGTCTCACTCCACTTCGTCGGCGCCGCGCCTACCGCCGCGATTCCATCGCCCCCCGGTCCGCGAAACTGCGGCCATGTGGACTCCGCCGCGGCCATGGATGTCAAAACGAGGGCGGAGAGGGCAAAAGCAGGAAGAAAGGACCATTTCATGGCTCCACTTAACAGGAGCACACCGGGCGACCTTGCGGGAACTTCTCCCTTCCCTGCCCTGCCGCTTTTTCAGGAGCTCGCAGGCTGCGGCCATTTTCTTGAACTCTTGGGTTTCTTTTCCCCCGAGGTGATCCCAGTCTCCGCGCCCATTCATGTCCCTCTCCCTCATCCTCACTCATCCAGGCGGCGCCCACAAAGACGAACTCCTCGCCTGCAGTCTCCTGGTGGCCGTCCACGGCGTCCCCGTCGTCCGGCGCGAACCTGCGGAGAGCGACCTCGCTGATCCGACGATCGCCGTCGTCGATGTGGGCGGTGAACACGCACCGGAGCGTTCCAATTTCGACCACCATCAGTTTCCCGCCGACCACCCGCCTATCTGTGCCCTGAGCCTCGTGCTGCAGCATCTCGGCGTCTATGAAGACGCCCGCAAGTTCTGTGACTGGCTGGAACCGGCCGAGTGGTTCGACACACGCGGGCCCAAGGCCACCGCGAAGTGGCTCGGCGTGGACCGCGAAGCCATGAACAAGCTCAATTCGCCCATCGACGTCACCGTGCTGCGTCGCTTCGCCAAAGCTTCACGTCTCGAGCCGGGTGAGCCGCTGTGGGAAATGCTCCGCTACATCGGTCAGGACCTCCTCGACTACCTACGCGACCTGCGCACACGTCTGGACTTCGTCGCGCAGCATGCGGAGATCTGGACCGTCGCGGACCATGAGGTCCTCTTCCTCCCGCGCACCGATCCTCTGCCGGAAGAGCCGTCTGCCGGCATTGATCGCCACCTGGAAAGCATCGGCAGGAGCGGCAACGTCGCCGCTCTCATCTACCCCGACCGTCGCGGCGGCGGCTACGGGCTCTCCCGGCACAACGACGACCCGCGCTACGACTTCACCCGCATCGAAAACGAAGCCGACGTCCACTTCGCCCACGCACGCGGCTTCGTCGCGAAAACCTCCGCTGCCGACATCGCCCGGCTCAAAGAGCTGCTGGAGCTGGCAAGAGCGTAGCCGCATCCGTGCGTTCCCCCGCGCTCACTTTGCGGGCGCGGGAGCTGCGGGAGTTTTAGCGGGAGCCGCAGGGGCTGCGGGAGTTTTGGCGGGAGCCGCAGGGACTGCGGGAACTTTGGCGGGAGCCGCAGGGACTGCGGGCGCTTTGGCAGGAGCCGCAGGGACTGCGGGCGCTTTGGCAGGAGCCGCAGGTACTGCGGGAGCTTTGGCGGGAGCCGCAGGGACTGCGGGAGCTTTGGCGGGAGCCGCAGGGGCTACGGCTGGCTTTTCCTCTTTTTTTGCCGCCACCGTCAGCCATGGGCGGGCGTCGGTGGAGATGAGAAAATCACCGCGAGGTTCGGTGAAGGGCACGGCATAGACCGCCTGCACGGTCTGGAGCTTGTCGAGCTCGCTGGTCACGATTTCCACGCCAAAAGGGGCCTGACTCCCTTCGGCCTCCGCAATGGCTTCCAGCTTCAGCTTCACCTCTCCGCCCTTGGCCGGCACTTCCACGGGCTTTGCCGTCACCCCGGCCGGCAGATTCACAGCCTTGGCCTGGAGCTTGCCTTTGAAGCTGCCGCTGAGTTTCACCGTGACCTTGACCTCGGTGCTTTTTCCCGCTTCCACGCGGTAGCCGTGGGTGTCCAGCAGCGCGGAGAAGGAGGCCTCAGAAGGCTTCACACTCAATTCATAAACATGCTCCTGGCTGCCCCCGTGAAAGCGATCCGCCACGATGATTTTGCAGTCGCCGTCTTTGGCCACCTTCCACTTCAGCACGGGGTCCAGATTCTCCGCATCGTCGGCCTGCGCCAAAACCTTGCCGTCCTGGTCCTCGACCCGCAGCGTGGCATCCAGCGGGCTGCGAATCGCCTGCGCCCGCACCGCGATGGCCAGTTCATCACCCTTTTTCGCCGTGATCGTGAAGACGTCCTCCTCCCGCGGCTTGCTGAGGCAGCCCACGATGGTGGAGGACACGGTCACGGCCTTCGGTTCCGCCACTTTCGGCAGCGCTCGCGCCTCGTCCGTGATGATGAGGCGATAGACATGATTCGCGCTGCTGGTGAAGGAAACGTCCGCCTTGGGCGGGTGTGAAAAGGCGAAGACCTGCACGAAAAGCCTGCCGTCCGCCTTCGGCAGGTAGCGGATGAGCGGATCGAGGTTGTGGGTGTCGTGACCGGCCGCCACTTCCACGCCGCGTTCGTCCAGCAGGCGCATGGCAGGGTCCATCAGTGAACCAAGCGCATAGCCGTGCAGTTCCAGCGTGATCTCCCTGCCCTTCTGCACGGTGATCGGGAAGGTGTCCACGTCACCCGACTTCGACAGCAGGCCGTTGAGCGTGGCGTTCATCCGCGCCTCCGCCGTCCGCGCCTCGGCGGGCGAGTCGTTCGGCTCCTTTTCGAGCACCTCCTCAAAGCGCCCCACCTCCAGGAGGCGCGGCGGCGTGCTGCCCTGGCTGTTGTAAAAACGGACGAGGCATGGACCGGGCGCCGCGTCCTTGGCGATGTGAATGAAGACCTTTTTCGGATCTTCACCCGCGAGAACGACGACCTTGGGATCGCTCGTCCAGCCAAGGAGGGGCTCCTTGTCCAAATCTTTGCCCGCCACCGCCGCCTCGATGCGCTGCCCCGGCTGGCCGCCCGCCGGGAAGATGCTGTCAAAGGAAGGCGGTGCGGCCTGGGCGCTCAGGGCGAGCGCAGACAGCCAGGTGAGCGTTCTCATCACGCAAACAGTTCGCGAATCGATTGGCCGCCGTTGACGAGCTGCACGGGCCTGCCGCTGCTGGTCTGCAGGTGCTGATGAGGATCAATGCCCAGCTTTGTGTAAAGCGTGACGGCGAAGTCCTCCGGT
>CAMAZK010000080.1 GCA_945863205.1 Akkermansia muciniphila
CCGGCCATCCGGCAGGCGGATTCCCCTCCGGCAATTCAAAGACGACGTCGGCCGGGTCGATCACCACCCCCAAAGCCCTCGGCAGCGCCAGATAGCGGTCCACAGCATGCGCCCCGGCATCTACGGGCACGGTGTGGTCATAAAACCAGTGCGCTCCCTCACGCGCGTCCGAAAGACCGGCCACCGACGCGGAGCCGCGCCAGCTGCTCGCCAGTCCGCTGCGCAAAAGCCCCTGGAAATCGAGGACGAGTTCAGGCTCTTCGCGCGGCAGGCTCATCCAAGTGCGTCGCCAGTTCCAAAAGCGCAGCAGGCCCGCCGGTCCGCGGAAGGTTTTTCGGGGGAAGGGGATCACCTCGTCGATTAGCGGGCAGCCCTGCAGGATCGGCATCCATTCCGTGTTCGCCAGCCAGCGCAGTTTCAGATGTGGATGCGCGTCGCGGAGGGCCTTCACCGCCGGGAGAGTGTGAACGATGTCCCCCAGGGAGCTCGGCTTGATGACGAGCGCAGAGCGGAAGTCGCGCGGATCTGGAAGCTGCCGCTGCGCCGCGCTCATTTGCCCAGCGAGAGGCGGTCGGCGAGGAGGGAAGGCAGGCCGGCGTCGCGGATCTTGCCCTGGGTGGTCTCGATGTCGTACTCCAGGCGGCGGATGGAGATCGTCTGCGCCTGAATGTCATAAATCGCGTAGGCCGCCCTCCAGTCGCCGTCACGCGGCTGGCCCACGCTGCCGACATTGACGAAATACTTCACTCCGCGCTGGATCTGCACGTCCGTTCCGCGTGCCGCCCTGACTGCGTCGTCCTTTTCGAAAATGCGGGGCACGTGCGTGTGGCCGTAAAAGCACACCTGGGTGAACTGGTAGCTGAAACTCGCCATCGCATCGAAGCGGTTCGTCACGTAGCCCCAGCTTCCCGGGGAATCCAACGTGGCATGAACGATGGTGAAATCCCGCACCTGACGCACGAGCTTCAGGTCGCGCAGCCACTGCCTCTGGTCCGCGCTCAGCTGTCCGCGTGTCCATAGCAGGGCATTCTGGGCCAGTGGATTGAGTTCCTCCAGCGAGCTGTCGGAGGCGGCACCCTCGTCATGATTTCCGCGCACCACCGGGCAGCCCATGTCCTGCACGGTCTGCAGGCATTCCACCGGATTGGCGGCATACCCTACGATGTCTCCCAAGCAGACGTAATTGGCGCAACCCTGTTCCTGCGCGTCCCACAGAACGGTCTGCAGGGCTTCCAAGTTGGCGTGGATATCTCCGAAAATGGCAAATTTCATCGGTTGGGTTGGGTCGGCGCGATCCCCATCATCGGGACATGCGTTGGGAAATCAAGCGTTTCAGCGTCGTTCCCCGACCAGCCCGGTCTTGCAGCGCTCACGGGCGGCGCCTGGAAAATCGAACGGGGCGGATCACCCGATCCGCCCCGTTGCGATTAAGAAGGACCAACAGCCAGAAGGAACACCTCTTTGAAACTTGTGACGTGAACCGTCTCCAGTTCGTTGTCTGTTCCAATTCTGGCACAGGCGGGAAGGCGTGCGTCAGATGCGCGTAAATGAGTTGTAAGGAGGATGTGAGATCTCACATTTCGCATCCAATGGCGGGCCAGTCCTCCTTTCCGAATGCGCCGTGCGGAGGCTCCCACCGCCGCCGCGCGGCACGCATCATCGCTCCCGGGGGGGCTGAAAGCATTCGATTGGTCCGTTGCGTGCTGCGGCTTCGGGGCGATGCTCCGCGACATGGCTTTTCAAATCAATGTGGAGTTGCAATATGACGTGCTTCAGCGCAGCACCGTGCTGCTGGGAATCCATCCTCTGGCCACCCTGAATCAAACGCTCTGGAACGAGTGCTTCAACGTGACGCCCGGCGTCACCTGGGAGGAACTGCCGACCGCCACGGGGGGGAATCGCTACATCCGCCTCGATACGGGCTATGCGATGACGCTTGAAGTCTCCTACGCGGTGATGGCCGAGACCCGCCACACCATGGTCAGTCACGAAGAGATTCAGGCCATTCCGATCTCGCAGATCCAGAGCTCGGCGATCCCGTACCTCTTCCCCAGCCGCTACTGCGAGTCGGACCGGCTCGGGCGGCTCGCGATCAAAATGTTCGGCGGCATCAACCATCCCTACTACCAGACGGTGGCCATCGCCGACTGGATCTTCGACAACATCGACTACCTCAGCGGGGCGACGGATGCCGCCACCTCGGCCTTTGACACGGTAACGCAACGCGCGGGCGTGTGCCGGGACTTTGCGCATCTCGGGATCGCCTTCTGCCGGGCGCTCTCCATCCCGGCGCGTTACTTCGCCGGCTACGCGTGCAACATGGAGCCGCCGGACTTCCACGCCTGCTTTGAGGCCTGCATCGGGAACCGCTGGTTCATCTTTGATCCCACCCGGCGGGCTTCGCTCAATGGTCTGGTCCGCATCGCCACGGGCCGTGATGCCGCAGACGCCGCACTCGCCACGATCTTCGGTCAGATGCAGATGACCGGAATGTCGGTGTCCTGCGCATCGAACCAGTTCCAACCGCTGGGTGCCGCAGACCTCGCCGGCTGGGCGATCATGATCGAGCCCTGAAGCCCGCCGGAGGCTTCCGCGAGGTCTGCATCATGACCCGGGTCTGTGCGACGCTTTTTGGCCATCATCGCACACTCGGCCCGTCCACCCATTGCGGCGGAATCATGATCTGCCGCGGCACCTCGGGCACGCCGTGCTCGTGCTGCGAGAGCTGCGTGACGATCAAATCGACTGCGGCAGCGGCTAGGTGGTCGCGCCGCTGATAAATCCCGGCGTAGTCCGGCATCTTCGGCGTCCAGTCATGCACCACGAAGCCGATGTCCTGTGGCACGCGGAGGCCGAGTCGCTTCAGCCAGCCGGGCACATGCGTGTCAAAGGTGATGAGCGCATCGGGTCGGTGCTCGCGCATCCATTTCGCGAAGGCGTCGAAGTCCTGGCTGATGTCGTTGCTCGGAAACAGCAGCAGCGGCACACGATCGGTCTCCGGCAAGCCGTGCTGCCAGTGAAACAAGCCGCCGCTGTAGCCGAACTGCGAGCGATTCACGATCCACTTCGTCACGGCCACGCCGATGCGCTGGTAGCCGCGTGCGGCAAGCTGCTCGGCCGCCATGTGAATGCCGAGCGTCATGTTTCCGGCACACATGTGCAACGCTGGCGTGCTCATAGCATTCCCAAACGTCACCGCCGCGAAGGGCGAGTAGTCGAGTTTGCTGCATGGCAGCGTCATGCTCTGCGGCGACACGATCACGCCCTCGATGCCACGCGCATGCAGGATCTTTTGCAGCTTCTTCGGTGTGAGGCCGTCTTTGCCCAAATAAAACTCCTCCACCGCATAACCATGCCCGTGCGCACGACGTCGGATGTCCTCGATGGGCACGTATTGATACGAAGGCCCGAGCAGCCCATCCTGTGGCACATGCTCGCGGATCACGGCGATCACCGCCCGCAGCCGCTTCTCCTTCTTTCCGCGCACGACCTGCATCATGCGCATCAAATGCGGGTCCGGTTGGTAATCGAGCCGCTTCGCCTCCTTCAAAACGAGTTCCCGCTTCTCTGCCGCCACCTTCGGCGCCCCACGCAGCACCCGCGACACCGTCATGATCGACACGCCCGTCGCGCGGGCGATGTCTTTGAGCGTGGGCTGTGCGGTCGTGGGCATAATGTTAGCATAACACGCCGCGCCGCCATTCAAGACGCGAAATGCCCGCGCGAGCCTCGTTTTCTCGAATCATGTCTCTTCGATCCCTTTCCTGCTTTCTCGCGATCTCGTGCAGCGCCTTCGTTCATTCGGCGGACGTGCCCACCTTTGCCGGGCCCACGCCGGGCACCTTGCGCACGATTTCCATCCCGACCGTGGACATCTCGGCCGATGCCGCTCGGCATGTCGTCATCGCCCGCGGCACGGAGAATGAATACCATGGGCATTGCGACACGGTGCTCATGGCGGATGGCAGGACGATGTTCACGGCATGGTGCATGAATCACGCGGGATACATCGGCCCGCTCGCTCGCAGCGATGATGGCGGGCTCACCTGGACTTCGCCTTTGTCCACGCCGCCGGACTGGCAGCTCGTGAAAAAGACCACGCCTGTGCTCCATCGCCTCACCGATCCGCAGGGCGTCGAGCGTCTCTTTATCTTCGGTGGCTGTGACTTCCCGGGCAATCTGCGCAGTGCTTTTTCTACGGACCTTGGCAAAACGTGGTCGCCGATGAAGGAACTCGGCCTCGTCGGCGAAGTCGCTCCCAAAAGCATTCTCTCCTTCGATGGTGGCAAGCGCCTCGTCATGTGGTCCGACCGTCGCGATCCAAAAAATGCCAAGGATCTGCATCCCGTCGTTTGGCAGAGCGAATCGCGCGATGGCGGTCTCACCTGGAGCAAGGAGCGCGTCATCCTCGTCGTCCCCGGCCAATGGGCGCAGCCGAGCGTGACACGGTCCGATGATGGCAAACAGCTCGTTATGCTCATGCGCGAAAACACACGCCAGCATCACTCGCTCTTTTCGGTCAGCACCGACGACGCACGGACTTGGAGCGAGCCCAAAGAACTCCCCGCCGCGCTCACTGGGGATCGCCATGTCATCAAACACGCTCCTGATGGCCGCCTCGTCATCGCCTTCCGCGACATGGCAAAAACAAGCGCCACCTACGGGCACTACGTCGCATGGGTCGGCACCTTCGAGGACATCGTGAACCGTCGCGAGGGCCAATACCGCATCAAGCTCCTCCACAACGCCAACCGCAAGCCCAGCGACCTGCCTGGCACGGGCAACACCGACTGCGGCTATTCTGACCTCGAGCTTCTCAGCGACGGCACCCATATCGCGACCACCTACATCCAGTATGCCGCCGGTTCAGAAAAAAGCAGCGTCGTCAGCACCCGGTTCAAGCTGAGCGAGACCGATGTTCTGGCCAAGAAGGTCGCCGCATCCACCGAAAGCCTTCTGCCCACCAACTGGGACCCCGCACTTGCGGGCGACCTCGTCATGCAGCGCCTCATCAACACCTCCGCGCCGCAGGTGAAAGGGGCGCATGATGCGGAGTTCGTCTGTGTGGGCGACCGGGCCTACCTCGTGGCCGAAGCCAATGATGTGAAGCCTGGCGAGAGCGCGGGATGGCCGTTCATTTATGCCACGATGTCGATCGTGAACCTGAAGACGCTGAGGCTGGAGCGCGTGATCGACTTCGCGAAGAGCGAGCAGGCCTTTGAAAACGAGACGCTGCCTCTCGGGGCGTGTTTTGTGCCGCGCATCATTCAAAAGGACGCCAGCACCCTGCGTTGCTACTTCACGAGCGAAGATCCGGGTAGGCGGCAGTCGCAGATGTGGTATCGCGACTTCGATCTGAAGCGCGGCGAGTTCGCGCCGACCATTCACAAAGCGAAGATCAAGACCTCAGCGGGCACTTTCGACTTCCAACCGCAGCACTTTCACGCCGACGCGGCTGCTCAGGGTTTCACGAAAAAGGCCAGTGACTCATCCTTCTTCATCTTCGACTCCTTCAAGCGGTTCGACGGCAAGCTGCACGTCGCGATCAACAACTTCACTGGCAAGCAAAACGCCCTCGCTCTTGTGCACGATGATCTCACGACGTTTGAGGTGCTCGGTCACTTCAACGAGCCGCTGACCGAGCAACTCAGCGAATCCGCCATCAACAAACTGCCCGACGGCACCTGGCTGGCCATCATTCGCAATGACAAGGGCAACTACCACTTCTCCACGAGCGCCGATGGCAAAACGTGGAGCATCGGCAAACCGCTGCCGCAGGTGCCAAACGGCGCGAACTCCAAACCAACCTTCGACCACTTCGGCGGCGTCTATTACCTCGGCTGGCAGGAGGCCACACGCGTGCAAAACGTCGGTCGCAGCATCTTCAACGTGGACATTTCCCGCGATGGTAAAACGTGGCAGCGCAAGTACCGCTTCGAGACGCCCAAGTCCTTCCAATACCCGACCTTTCACGAGCACGAAGGCACCCTCTGGCTCTGCGTGACCCAAGGCGACACTTCCGACAGCCGCAAAGAGCGCATCATGTTCGGCAAACTGGAGCTCACCGGAAAGTTCGAGCCCCAAAACGGCCAAAAACGCATCGAATGGCCCGCACCGCCGCCACCCGCGCCCGCCGTCATGAAACGCGGCGTAACTCTCTTCACCGACCGCGACTACGTCATCGACGAAATGCCCGATGCGGTCAAAAACCTGCCATTCCATCGCACCAGCATCGAAAAGCTCGACGTGACCATCACCAAGCCCGGCACTCTCTTCGCGCTCACGCCCACGATTCGCCCCAAAGCCGCAAGTCAGGAGGAAGCGCTGCAAAAAGCCGGATTCTCAAAGGTTGATGTGCCCGAAATGCAGCTTTTCCCGGGCGAGATCAATCGGGTGAGCCTGTATAGCAAAGCGGTGAAGGCGGGTGAGCGGCTTCAGTTTAAGAAGATGGTGCTGCTGGTGCTCGCGGATGGGGCCGCGCTTCAGGAGGTGAATGGATTGATTCCCTCGGTGATGCTGAACCCTGGCGCGGAGTTTCAAGACGAGGCACGCGGTGGCGCGATGATTATCGGCATGGATCGCACGGCTAAAGGACGCATCTGGGGTTGCTGGACGGGGGCGGGGGACAAGCCGGATGGGTATTTCCTTCTCGCGACGAGTGATGATGATGGCGCGACGTGGTCGAAGCCGCGTCTGGCGGTCGGGGCGCGGATTGAGGCGGCGCAGAAGGTCAGCGGGGCGCTAGTGGGGAATCTGTGGAGCGATCCGAAAGGCCGCTTGTGGCTGTTTTTCGATCAGCAGCTCGGCGATCCGCAGAAGCGCATCACGAACTGGTTCATGCGCTGCGATGATCCCGATGCGGCGGAGCCGGATTGGAGCACGCCGGTGATGTTTTCGGAAGGTTGCACGCTGAATAAGCCGACGGTGCTCAAGGACGGCACGTGGCTGCTGCCGGTCTCGGATTGGCACAAGAAAACGTGCCGTGTCTTTGCATCGACCGATGAAGGCGCGTCGTGGAAGGAGCGCGGCAGTTTGCAGTTCCCCGATTGGGAGTTCGACGAGCACATGATGATTGAATTGAAGAGTGGTGCAGGCGTCCCGCCTGCTGGATCGGGAAACCCAGGCGAGACGCCTGGACCACACTTGTGGATGCTCGCTCGCACACATGGCCAGCCTCATGAGAGTTTCTCCAGCGATGGCGGCAAGACCTGGAGCGAGCCGAAACAGGCCGCGACGGTGCAGAATGTGAATGCGCGCTTCTTCCTGCGTCGGCTCAAATCAGGTCGCATTTTGCTCGTGAAGAATGGATCGCCTGCCGAGCGGCTGCCAAAGCGCACGCACATGAGCGCGTGGCTTTCCGAGGATGAAGGCCAGACCTGGAAAGGCGGCCTCATTCTCGATGAACGCAACGCGGTTTCGTATCCCGACGGCTTCGAAGCGCCCGATGGGCTCATCCACATTCTCTATGATTGGAACCGGCACACCGACGCGGAGATCCTGATGGCGAAGTTTCGCGAAGAGGACGTGCTCGCGGGCAAAATCGTGTCGAAGGACGCGAAGCTGCTCATGCTCGCGAACAAGGCCACTGGCCGGAAGCCCGAAAAGCTCTACAACGGCATCGAGCTGCCCGACCAATGGCCGCCGCGCTTCCTCGATCCAGATTCCGCCGAACCGATGGAAGTGCCGTATCTGAAGAAGAAGCCGAAAGTCATCCCCATCGACCTCGGCAGGCAGCTCTTCATGGATGATTTCCTCATCGAGAAAACCACGCTCAAGCGCACCTTTCATCAGGCGATGAAGTTCGAGGGCAATCCGGTCTTTAAAGCTGAAACGAAGCACGAACTGGCGGGATCGACCCTCGGTGAAAAGGGCCAGGAGGCCGTGACCTATCTTGGCCATGGCGGAGTGTTTTATGATCCGGTAGAGAAGCTCTTCAAGATGTATTACACCGCAGGTTGGCGTGGGCCGTTGGCGTTGGCGACGAGCCCTGATCTGAAAACCTGGACGCGGCCCGCTCTCGGCATCATCGGAGACAATCTCGTGCTGGCTAAAGGTCGCGATGCGGGAGGCGACAACAGCTTGTGGCTGGATCTCGCTTCGAAAGAGGCACGTCTGAAGCTGCTGACGGATCGCGGCAAGGAAGGCCACTTTTTGCAAAGCTCTGCGGATGGTCGCGCATGGACGGTGTCAGCCCCTACAGGCAAAGCAGGTGACTACTGCTCCATCTTCCACAATCCCTTCCGCGACCTGTGGTGCTACAGCATCAAGCAAGGTGGCAAGCACGGGCGCAATCGCTGGTATCACGAGTCACGGGACTTCATGCAGGGCGCGGATTGGTCTAAGTCGGTGTTTTGGGCGAATGCGGACCGTCTCGATGAACCCGATCCGCAGATCGGCGTGCCAGCGCAGCTCTACAGCCTGAGTGCCGTGGCGTATGAGAGCGTGATGCTGGGCATGTTTCAGATCCATCTCGGGCCGGACAACAAAATCTGTGATCAAGGCAAGTTCCCCAAGACCACAGAACTCAAGCTCGGGTTCAGTCGTGATGGCTTCCACTGGCATCGGCCAGACCGTCGAGCCTTCATCGCCGCGACGCGCAAAGAAGGCGACTGGGACCGCGCCTATCTGCACACCACGACCGGCGTCTGCGTGGTGCTCGATGACCAGCTCGTCTTCCCCTACTGCGGCTACTCTGGCATCGCGCCCAGTGGCACACGCGGCATGTATTCCGGGGCCAGCATCGGACTAGCGACGCTGCGTCGCGATGGTTTTGCTTCCATGGATGGCTCTGGCGAGCTGACGACGCGTCCAGTGAAGTTCAAAGGCCAGCATCTCTTCGTGAACGTGAACGGCGAAGTGCGTGTGGAAGTACTGGATGAGGCAGGAAAGGTGCTGCGAAGTTCCAAGGTGACTTCTGGGGATCACACGAAGTTCAAGATCGAATGGGCTGACGACACTGACCTTGATGACCTTATTGGGAAAGCCGTGAGATTCCGCTTCCATCAGGCGAAGGGCTCGTTGTATGCCTTTTGGGTCACGCCGGACGAAAAAGGCAGCAGCGGCGGCTACGTCGGCGCAGGCGGGTCAGCTTTCAACGGCGTTCGTGATACTCTGCCACAGCCATGACCTCTACCTCACGCTTCCGGCCTGCGACACACCGCAAAGACGTTAGTGAGACGCTGGCGGAGCTGCTCATCGTCAAACGTGGCGATCAGTCACTCGATCTCAGTCGGGCGGATGAAATGGTGCTTCAGCATCGCGCGAATGAAGGCAATGTCTTTGGCTCGCGCGGCATAGAGTTTGGCAATCGTCAGGTCACAAGGAGCAATGCACCAGCCGGTGGCACCACCGGTGTTCTCATTGCAAATCGGCGTCAGCCGGGTTTCCCAGCCGACAGGCAGCAGAGCCGTCTCAGGCCCAACGCCATCGGCAAAGTAGCCATAGGTTTCGCTGAAACGGGAGTAACGCCCGAGACTTCCTTCAATGTCTTCACTCAGTTCTGGACGCAGCCGTGGATAAATATCCAGCTCCATCGACATGCGCAGTTCACGCGGCGCATCTGGGTGCTTTCCGAGCACGGACTGGCTGCCGATGATGATGAAATCCTTCTCACCCTTCGTCCCACTAGACGCCCGCAAGAGATGTTCGAGTTCGACGCGCTTCATATTTCTTTAAGATCTCCGTCCGCTTTTCCTGCGGCATTAAGAGCGCGAACGGGCTGCTTTGCCGCATCCGATCAGCCTCCTCGCTACGATCCTCCAACACACTCAGCACGCCTTCCACCCCGGCAGATTCAATCACAGCCACCCATTCAAGCAGTGCGTCTTTGCCTTGATCTGAGTAGTTCGGATCACCCAGCCGTCGATCAATCCAAGCCGACACAAGCGCGATTTTCCCAGGCGAACGCCGGAGAACGTCGGCGATCACCTGATCCATCTCATAGCTGCGCTCGTCGATGACTTGGTGCCAGTTCATGTTTTCAGTGTAAATGACTCAGCTCCGCCCGGCAACCCTCTCCTTATCATGATCCGCTTCTTCAGTTGGTTCAACAATCTCTATCCCGTGTGGCTAGTCGCCCTGTCCGTGGTCGCGTTCTTCGAGCCCGAGACGATGCTGTGGTTCGACAAGCCGTGGATTTTCTGGTCACTGGCGGCGTCGATGCTGGGCATGGGGCTGACCTTGAGTGTGGAGGATTTCAAAACGGTGGGGCGCATGCCGGGTGCGCTGGCTGTGGGGTTCGGGGCGCAGTACACGCTGATGCCGCTGTGCGGCTGGTTGGTGGCTACGCTGCTGCAGTTGGAGCCGGGACTCGCCGTGGGCATCATTCTGGTGGCGAGCTGTCCCGGCGGCATGGCCTCAAACGTGATCGCCTACCTGGCGCGGGCGAATCTGGCGCTGTCGGTCGTGCTGACGCTGTGCTCGACGATGCTGGCGTTCTTTTTCACGCCGATGTGGACGAGCGTGCTGGCCGGCAGTCGCGTGCCGGTGGACGTGTGGGGCATGTGCGTCTCCGCGCTGCAGCTCACCGTGGCGCCGGTGGCCATCGGCGTGCTGATACGCTGGAAGCTTCCGCGCACAGCGGACCGCATCGGCGCCTGTGGACCGACGGTCGCGGTGCTGGCGTTCACCTTGGTGACGGGAGGCATCGTGGCGGCGAGCGCGGAGGCGATCGCGTCGAATTTTGGCAGGCTGCTGCTGGCGGCGACGGTGCTGCATGTGGCGGGATTCGGCGTCGGCTATGTTGTGGCCAGGGTGTTTCGATATCCCGAATCCATCGCCCGCACGGTCAGCATCGAGGTGGGCATGCAGAATGGCGGCATGGCGGCCGCGCTGGCCCGGCAGCACTTTGCGGCGATGCCGCTGGCGGCGGCCGGCGCGGTGTTCAGCGGCGTGATGCAAAACATCGTCGGCGGGTTGGTGGCCTCCTGGTGGAAACGACGCAAGCCCAGCGCATGAGCCGCCGCGACATCTACTACTGGAAATGCGACCGCCCTGCGGCCTTTCACGGCACGCAGATGCGTAGTGAGCCGGATGCGAGGGTGGAGTCCCAGCTCGAAAAGGAGCTTCAAAGGCACTTCAATACGAAAAACGTCGCTTTGAGTCCTGGGGTCGGTCAAGGCAATCATCTCACCTGGAATGCCGAGTTGGATGGCAGGGTGATGTTTGTGCGTGTGGAGAACGGGCCTGAGAAGGACGATCACCTTGCGGTGGAGTCCGCCTTGCTGGATCGCGTGCGTGCTGCGGGTGTGGTCACGCCGCAGGTGTTTGGCTGCGATGCGACGAGGAGTAGCGTTCCTTTTGCATGGCAGGCTTTGGAGAGGATTTCGGCCCCGGATCTGAATCGCTGGTTCAAGCAAGGGAATCTTGATGTCTCACGCATTGCCTTCGACATCGGTGTGGCGGTCGCGAAGTGGCAGTCAATCCCGTTTGAGGGATTCGGCAGCTTAAAGTGGTCCGCACAACCGGAGCGCAGCGGAGATAGCCAGCCAGAGGCTGCCCGTAGGGCGAGCGTAGCGAGGCAATCCTCTGTGCGGCGTGACGAAAGCTTCGAGACGTTCGAAGAACCGCACAGAGGACTGTGCGGACCACTTTTATGCGGCTCTCGCCGCTCCTATGCCGACTACTTCCACCTTCGGCTCAATGAACACCTCGCATTCCTTGTCGCCCGTGGCTTTCTCAGCGCCACACAACGAGACGAGATCCTTGCCGAGATCGAAAACCACCGTGTCCTGCTTGATTTGCCTCAAGGCTGCTTCGTTCACAAAGACCTCGCGCTCTGGAACATCCTCGGCAGCCGCGACCAAATCGCCGCCTTCATTGACTTCGATGACAGCATTGCAGGTGATCCGATGGATGATCTCTCGCTCCTCGCCTGCTTTCACGATACGGCCTTTCTTCATAGAGCCTTCGAGGGCTATCAAAGCGTTCGCATCTTGCCAGACCATCACCTGTGCCGCTTCTGGCTGCATCTGCTGCGGAACATGATCGTGAAGGCCGTCATTCGCGTTGGTGCGGGTTACTTTGATCGCGATGACGGCTTCTTCCTCATCAGCAGCGGATCCTCGGGCTCCAGTCTGCGTGAAATGACGCTCTCGCGTCTCGCTCTGGCCTTGCAGGGCTTGCGGGAGGGCAGTGGGCTCGACATCCTCCCACCATGAAAACCCACATCGGCACCTTTCTCTCCATCGGATCACCGGCAGTCACTGAACTCGCATCGGAATGCGGCTTTGACTGGGTGCTGATCGACCTAGAGCACGGCTGTGAATCGGAGGCGGCTTTGCCAAATCAACTCCGTGCTCTGCGCGGCAGCAACACGCTGGCGATCGTGCGCGTGAGCGCACCGCATCCCGATTTGATCGCGCGTGTGCTCGACTGGGGTGCGGATGGCATCATGGTGCCGCATGTGAACACCGTGGCGGAGGCGAAGCACTGCGTGGACGCGGCGTGTTATCCGCCGAAGGGCCATCGTGGTGTCTCACGCACGGTGAGGGCCTATGGCTACGGCATGCGCCTGCCTGCCGGGGAAATGCCGAGGCCGATCATTCTCGCGCAGATCGAAACCGCCGAAGCGGTGGGAAATGCGGATCAAATCGCCGCAGTGGAGGGCATCGACGCGCTGTTCATCGGCCCTGCGGATTTGTCCTTCGATCTGAAGGCTCAGAACTCACCCCTCCCTTATGACGAGTGCGTGAACGCCATCGTCAAAGCCGCGAAGGATCACGGCAAAGGCTGCGGCATCCTCGTCCGCCATGCGGATGACAAGGAAAAGCTCAAAGCACTAGGCTTCACCTGGCTGGCGATGGATTCCGATCTCTCGCTCGTGCGCGAAGGCTTCAGACGGAACCTCGAGACGGCGAGGGCTTGGTGAATCAATGCGCTTCCAGCCAGTTCGAGCCAGTTCCGGCTTCGACTTCCACCGGAACGCCTTCGAGGGGTAGCGCGTTCTTCATGGCTTCGAGAATGATGGTGCGCGCCTGCTCGACTTCGCTTTCGGGCATTTCGAAGAGGAGTTCGTCGTGCACCTGGAGGAGCATGCGCGTCTTGAGGCCGGCTTTGGTGAGGGCGGCATCGACGTGGATCATGGCGAGCTTGATCATGTCGGCGGCGGTGCCTTGAATCGGCGTGTTCATGGCGACGCGCTCGGCACCGCCGCGGATGGTGGCGTTGGCGCTGGTGATGTCGCGGATGCTGCGGCGGCGCTTGGTGAGGGTCTCGACGTAGCCGTGCGTCCTGGCGTCGGCGACGATTTGATCCATGAAGCGCTTCACGCCGGGGAACTGCTTGAAGTAGTTCTCGATGATCGTGGCGGCCTCGCCGCGCGGGATGCCGAGGCGCTGGCTCAGGCCGAAGGCGGAGATGCCATAGATGATGCCAAAGTTGACCATTTTGGCGGTGCGCCGCATTTCGGGCAGGACGCCGTCGAGTTCGACGCCATAAACGCGGGCGGCGGTGGCCTGATGAATGTCGAGACCTTGGGCGAAGGCCTCGATCATGGCTTTGTCGCCGCTGAGGGCGGCCATCACGCGGAGTTCGATCTGGGAGTAGTCGGCGCTCATCAAGACCCAGCCTTCTTCGCCGGGGACGAAGGCCTTGCGGATTTTACGGCCGAGGTCGGTACGGATGGGGATGTTCTGCAGGGTGGGGTTGCTGCTGGCCATGCGGCCCGTGGCGGCCATGAGCTGATGGAAGGTGGTGTGGATGCGGCCGGTGACTTTCGAAACGGCGTGCGGCAGGGCTTCGACGTAGGTGTTGTTGAGCTTGGTGACCTCCCGGTAGTCGAGGATGTCCTGAACAATGGGATGCAGGCCGGTGAGAGACTGGAGGATCTGCTCGTTGGTCTGGTACTGGCCGGTGGCGGTCTTTTTTGGCTTTTCGATGAGCTTGAGGCGTTCGAAGAGCACCTCGCCGAGTTGCTTGGGGCTGTTGAGGTTGAAGGGGCCGCCGGCGTGATCCTGGATGCGCTTCTGCAACTCCTGGGCGGTCTTTTCGAGTTCGATGCCGTATTCGCGCAGTGCCTGCACGTCGATCTTCACGCCGAAGTTTTCCATCTTCGTGAGCACGGGAAGCAAGGGCGACTCGATGGACTCGAAGACGTACTGCTGTTCCTTCAATTCGGAGCGCATCTTCGCGGCGAGCTGCCAGGTGACATCCGCATCTTCGGCGGCGTAGTCGGCGACTTTGCGGGCGTCCTCTGCGGCGACGTCGGCCAGGGTGGACTGGCTGAAGAGATCGTCCTTCTCGGTGCCGATGAGGCTGGTGATCGGCACTGGTGTGTAGTGCAGGTAGGTCTCCGAGAGGTAGTCCATGCCGTGACGCTGATCGGGGTCGATGAGCGAGTGCGCGAGCATAGTGTCGAAGTACGGCCCGGCAACCGCCACCCCGTGCGCGAGGAGCACGCTGAGGTCGAACTTGAGGTTGTGGCCGATTTTCTCGGTGCCTTCTCGTGTGAGCAGGTCGCGGAATTCTTCGAGCACGGCCTTAGCTGCGGCTTTTTCACGCGGGAAGTGCACGAACCAGCCTTCGTGGGCCTTCCAAGAGAAGGCGATGCCGACGATCTGCGTGTCGCGTGGATCGAGGCCGGTGGTTTCCAGGTCGAAGCAGTAGCTCTGTTGCTCCGCGAGCAGTTTGAGGAGGTTCTGACGTTCCCCGGCACTTTGGACCAGGTGATAAACGTGAGGGGTGTCGGCGATGGTGGTCAGCTTGGCCTCTTCGGGCGTCGTGACCTGCTCCGTGGCGAAAAGCTCGCCTTCAGGTGCCTCGGCGGCGGCTTTGCGACCGCGACCGGCTTTGAAGTCATCGCCAAAGAGGCGGCGTCCGAGGGCGTTGAACTCGAATTCGGTGAGGAAGGCCTTCAGGGCTTCGTCGTCGTGGGGTTTGACGACGAGATCGGCGAGTTCCGCGTCGAAGGGCGCATCGGTGAAGATGGTGGCGAGTTTTTTGGAGAGGATCGCGTCTTCGCGGCTGGCTTCGAGTTTTTCCTTCTGCTTGCCTTTGAGCTTGTCGGTGTTGGCGAGGAGGTTTTCGATGCTGCCGAACTGCTGGATGAGCGCGGTGGCGGTCTTTTCGCCGAAGCCTTTGACGCCGGGGATGTTGTCCACGGCATCGCCCATGAGCCCGAGGATGTCGATGACCTGCTCCGGGCGCTCGATGCCCCAGCGCTCGCAGACCTCCGGCACGCCGAGAATTTCCACGTCGCCGCCTTGGCGTCCGGGTTTGTAGATTTTGACGTGTTCGGTGACGAGCTGGCCGAAGTCCTTGTCCGGAGTGACCATGAAGGTCTCCATGCCGACTTTGTCCGCACGGGCGGCGACGATGCCGATGATGTCGTCGGCCTCGTAGCCGTCGCGCACGAGGAGAGGCACGTTCATGGCCTGGAGGAGGCGTTTCACCTGCGGGATGGCCATCGCGATGTCCTCCGGGATCTCCTCACGCTGGGCCTTGTAGTCCGGGAACATCTCATGGCGTGGCGTGGGCGCTGAGGTGTCGATGGCGACGCCGAGGTGCGTGGGCTTTTGATTGTGGAGGATGTCGAGCAGCGTGTTCGCGAAACCGTAGAGCGCGGAGGTGTTCACGCCATCGCTGGTGCGGATAGGGTTCTTGATGAAGGCGAAGTGGGCGCGGTAGATGAGCGCCATCGCGTCGAGGAGGAAAAGCCGGTCGGACATTGTGCGGAGGGTAGGCGGTTGCGGGAGGGGCGCAAACGATGCTACCGGGACTCTTCGTCAGGGGGCTGTTTCTCCCGCTCGCGGGCCTCGATTTCGTTTTCGTGATCGCGGGCCTTGGACAGGGCTGCGGCGAGGAGGCCTGTGGGGACGGCGACGATGCCGAGACCGATGATCAGGATGAGAGAGGTGAAGATGCGGCCACCGGCGGTGATGGGGAAGGCATCCCCGTATCCGACGGTGGTGAGGGTGACGATGGCCCACCAGAGGGAATGAAAGACGGATGAGAAGACCCGGGGCTGGGCTTCATGCTCGAAATGATAGATGCCTACGGCTGCGAGGTAGAGCACGATCAGCGCCGCTGCGCCGAAGAGTATCAGCTCCTCGCGTGCGTAGATGAAGGC
>CAMAZK010000081.1 GCA_945863205.1 Akkermansia muciniphila
CCTCCGCGTCGTAGGCCTCAATGCCGCCGCTGGCGGTGCGTGACTCGTGCGCAGGGGTGAGCACGGTCTTCTTCGCACCCTGCGGCAGAGCGGAGAGGCTGGAGCGCATGGCCTTCGGCTCCGGCAGCAGCAGCAGTGTCTCCAGCTTGCGGTCCGCCGCAGCCTGCTGGGCATGGAGGCCCGTGCTGAGGAGGGTGAGGAGGCAGGTCAGGAGGCGCATGGGACAAATGTGGCGGGAACACGCCGCAAAGCAAACCGGCGCTTGCGCGACCTCGCGCCGCTCGCCTTCATGGCGGGCATGATCGCCTTTCTGCGTGGAATTCTGGCCGAGGCACTGCCTCATCGAGCGATGGTGGACGTGAGCGGCGTGGGCTACCTCGTGCTCATTCCGCTGACCACCTTCGACCGCCTGCCGCAACCGGGTGCTGAGGTGCGGCTGCTGACGCATTACCACGTCACCGAGCGGGATCACACGCTGTTCGGCTTCATGACCGCCGACGAGCGCGATCTCTTCCGCCTGCTGATGGACCGCGTCTCCGGCATCGGGCCGAAGATGGCGCTCAGCGTGCTCAGCGGCATGCCGGTGGCCGCCTTTAAAGACGCGGTGATCCAGGGCGACGTCAAGGCGCTGGCCCGCATCAAGGGCGTGGGCGGAAAGACGGCGGAGCGCATCGTCCTGGAACTCAAAGACAAGGTCGGCGTGGTCGATGCCTGGCAGGAGGCCAGCAGGGCCAAAGGCACGCACGATCCGAAGCAGGAGGCGAAGAGCGATGCCGTGCTGGCCCTGATCGCCCTCGGCTACAAGCAGGGAGAGGCGCAGAAGACGGTGAACGAACTGGCCAAGCGCCCGGAATTCGACACGGCGGACAAACTGATCCGGGAGGCGCTGCGGGGTATGAATTGAATCATTCGAACCGGCATGCGCCGACGTGCGTATCTCATGCCTTCACGAATGGAATCCTCTCCCGCCTCCCGTTCCCAATCGTTCGATCTGCCGCAGCGGCTGCCGATGATCGTCCTGGACGACTGCTATCACTTTCCCGGCTGCCATCTGCCGCTCTTCATCTTTGAGGAGCGCTACCGGCTGATGCTCGATCACGCGCTGCGCGCCGACCGCATGTTCTGCGTCGGCGTGCGCAGCGGGAAGGGGGACGAAGTGCTGCCCGTCGTCACGGCGGGTCTGATCCGCGCCTCGGTGAAAAATCCCGACGGCACCTCCCAGGTCGTGCTCTCCGGGCTGGAGCGGATGCGCATCACCGGATGGGAGCAGACGGAGCCCTTCAGGATCGCTGAAGTCGCCCCCTTTGAGACAAAGGCGGCGCCGGTCGAGAATTTGAAGATGCTCAAGGCTCGCGCCCTCGACCTGCTGCCGGTTCCCACGAACGACAGTTGCGACAGCATCCGGCAGCTCCACGACTGCCTGGAGCAGATGGATGACCTGGAGATCGTCTGCGACATCATCGCCTTCCATTTCGTGCGGCGGAAAGCCGTGCTGCGCTCCATTCTCGAAGAAGCCTGCCCGCAGCGGCGCTTCGAGCGGCTCGTGGCCGACATGGGAAAGACGAAGGCCTGACCTCAGACCTCGTCCTGCACTGGATTGGTCAGCGTCCCGATTCCCTCGATCTCCACGCTCACGACATCGCCATCCTGCATGAACACCGGCGGCGTCCGCGCCATCCCCACGCCATGTGGCGTGCCGGTGAGGATCACGGTCCCCGGCATCAGCGTGGTGCTTCCGCTGAGGAACTCGATCAGCGTCGGAACGTCAAAGATCATGTCATCCGTGTTCCAGTCCTGCATCGTCTGGCCATTGAGCACGGTTTTGATCGCCAGGCGGTTCGGATTCGGAATCTCGTCCGCCGTCACCAGCACCGGGCCCAGAGGGCAAAAAGTGTCGAACGACTTGCCACGGCACCACTGCCCGCCGCCGCCGTGCTTCTGCCAGTCGCGGGCGCTCACGTCATTCGCGCAGGTGTAGCCGAGAACATGGCTCAGGGCTTCCGCCTTGCTCACATTCCTCGCCGTTTTGCCAATCACGACCGCCAGCTCGCATTCGTAGTCCACCTTGTCGCTTTTCAAATGCGTCGGCAGCAGGATCGGCTCGCCGGGATGCTGGACCACGTTCGGCAGCTTCATGAACACCACCGGATGCTGCGGGATCGCCGCCTTCGTCTCTTCCGCATGAAATTTGTAGTTCAGCCCGATGCAGATGATCGCGAAGGGCTGCACCGGCGCGAGCAGCCTGACGATGTCTGCCGCACGGTCGGTCACCCGATGTTCGCCAAAAATATCGCCTTCAATGACGAGCGACGATCCATCGGCCTGCTGCGCCGCATGCGCGATGTTTCCCTGCGAGTCGGAGTAGCGGATGATTTTCATGATTCAAGCATTGCGTCGGTTCCAGGCCACGAGTTCGTCGTATTTGGCTCCAGTGCCGCCGAAGAGATCCAACGCGCTGCCAACGGTGCCATCCACGCGGCCTTGGCTCAGTTCGTCGATGCGCTTCAGGTCATCGAGATGGCGAATCCCGCCCGCGTAGGTCATCGGAATCGGTGAATGCTCGCCGAGGAAGGTCACCAGTGCCTCGTCGATGCCCTCGCACTTGCCCTCGACATCCACGGCGTGGATCAAAAACTCGGCGCAGTGCCCGGCCAGCCATTTCAGCGACTCCGGCGTCACTTCCAGCGTCGTCAGGGTCTGCCAGCGGTTCATGGCCACCGTCCATCCTTTCGCGGTGGCTTTGCAACTGAGGTCGATCACCAGCTTCTCGCGTCCGGCCGCCGAGACCATTTTTTCCAGCCGCGTTTCGCTGAAGGTGCCGTCCGTTTCAAACAGGTAGCTGGTGACGATCACGTGACTGGCCCCGGCGTCGAGGTATTCCGCCGCGCTGCACGGGCGGATGCCGCCGCCGACATGCAAACCGCCCGGAAACGCCCCCACTGCAGCCTTGGCCGCCTCTTCATTCCCCTTTCCCAGCAGGATCACATGCCCGCCGGTCAGCGCATCGCGCCTGTAGAGCTCTCCATACCAGGCGGCGTCGCGATCACTCACAAAGTTCGTCTTTAAGCCGACGCCGTCATCCCGCAGCGAAGAGCCGACGATCTGTTTTACGTGGCCGTCGTGGAGGTCGATGCAGGGGCGGAACTTGGTCATGCGGAGGTCAGGGAGTAGTCAAGAGAGTCAAGGCGTGGTCAAGAGGCCATGCGCCTCCGCCCTCCGGACTCCTTGTCGGCGCAGCCTTGACCTCGCGACCTTCTCTGCTTTCTTCCGCCCGTCCATGACCTCCTCCGCCACGGCTCTGCTTCTCCTCTCCCTGCGACTTACGCAAGGGTAGGCGGCCCGCGTTTCCTCGTCATACATCCCCGCTGCCACGTCGCAGCCCTTTCAAGGCTCCGCTTGAGTCCTTGGGATTTGATTCATCATTCCTTCACTCGAAATTCGTCATTCCATTTCCGTCATGTTGAAAAATCCGTCCGCCAAATACCAGCGCTTCGATCCCGTCTCGTTGCCAAACCGCCGCTGGCCCTCCCAAACCCTCTCCCAGGCCCCGATCTGGTGCAGCGTCGATCTGCGCGATGGCAATCAGGCGCTCGCCGTGCCGATGAATGTCAGCCAGAAGCTCGACATGTTCGATGCGCTGGTGAAATGCGGCTTCAAGGAGATCGAAGTCGGTTTCCCCTCCGCCTCGAACACCGAGTTCAGCTTCAACCGCCGCCTCATCGAGGAAAAACGCATCCCGGACGACGTGACGATCCAGTGCCTGGTCCAAGCACGCGAGGACCTGATCGAGAAGACCGTCGAATCCCTGATGGGCGCGAAGAAGGTCGTCATCCACATGTACAACTCCACCTCCCCGGCGCAGCGGAAGTATGTGTTCGGGAAGTCGAAGGAGGAGATCATCCAGGTGGCCGTCAAAGGTGCGCAGATGATCAAGGACCGCCTGCACCGCCTCACCGAAACCGGCACGCAGGTTACGCTGCAGTATTCACCGGAGAGCTTCAGCGCCACGGAGGTCGAGTTCGCGAAGGAAATCAGCGAGGCCGTCATGGACGTGTGGCAGCCCACCCCGCAGCACAAGATGATCCTCAACCTGCCGGACACCGTCGAGGTCTGCATGCCGAACGTCTATGCCGACCAGATCGAGTGGATCTGCACGAACAT
Source organism: Akkermansia muciniphila (assembly GCA_945863205.1). Lineage (GTDB taxonomy): Bacteria > Verrucomicrobiota > Verrucomicrobiia > Verrucomicrobiales > Verrucomicrobiaceae > Prosthecobacter. Next base: position 4,162 of record CAMAZK010000081.1, read on the forward strand.
CAAAAACCGCGACAGCCTGATCGTGAGCCTGCACACGCACAACGACCGCGGCACCGGCACCGCCGCCACGGAACTGGGCCTGCTCGCGGGTGCGGATCGTGTCGAAGGCACGCTGTTTGGCAATGGCGAGCGCACCGGCAACCTCGATATCGTCCAGGTCGCCATGAACTTGTACATGCACGGCATCGACCCGAAGCTGGACTTCAGCGACATGAACGGCCTCATCCAGATGTACGAGCGCACCACCGGCATGACCGTGGCCCCGCGTCATCCTTACAGCGGAGAGCTGGTCTTCACCGCCTTCAGCGGCAGCCATCAGGACGCGATCAAAAAGGGGCTCGCCGGCTACGAAGAGCATCGAACCATCTGGGACGTGCCCTACCTGACCATCGACCCGAACGACATCGGCCGCGAGTACCGCGAAGTCATCCGCGTGAACTCGCAGAGCGGCAAAGGCGGCGTGGCCTACCTGCTGGAAAGCGAGTTCGGCATCGAGCTGCCGAAGGACATGCAGCGGGAGTTTGGCCCCATCGCCAACGATATCGTGGACAAGCTGGGCCGCGAGGTCAGCGGCGCGGAGCTGAAGGGCATGTTCTGGAAGGAATACATTCAGCGCGAGACGCCCTACGCGCTGCATCACTTTCATGCCGACGGCGTGGACGGCCTCTTCACCTGCCGCTGCAGCCTGTTGGTGAACGGGAAGGAAAAAGGCGTCACCGGCGGCGGGAACGGCCCGATCGCAGCCTTTGTCCATGCGCTCGTGAATGACGGCGGCGCTCCCGCCTTTGAGGTCGCCAATTTTCGCGAGCAAAGCCTCAGCAGCGGCACCGAGGCCAGTGCGCTGGCCTTCATTCAGATCAAGACCGGCAGCGGCAGGCTCGTATGGGGCGCCGGTGAGGATACGAACATCGAACTCGCCTCCATCAAAGCCGTGCTCAGCGCGGTGAATCGCGCCTCGTGATCCACGCGGATCGGCCGCGGAGTTTTCGTGCGGGAAGCTCCGGGCCGCGCCCTTCGGGGCTCAGAACGATTGTGAAAACGGACATTCGTGGTTAAGACTCGTGTCCTCCCCCTCCTCACGATCATGTCCCTGCATCTGACCTTTCTCGGCACCGGCACCTCTGTCGGAATTCCCGTGATCGGCTGTGACTGCGCGGTGTGCCGGAGCGGGGACCCGAAGGACAAGCGGCTGCGCTGCTCGGTTTACATGCAAACGCCGGAGGCCGTGTGGCTGGTGGACACGGGGCCGGACCTGCGCACGCAATGCCTGCGGGAGAACATCCGCCGGGTCGATGCGGCGATCTTCACCCATCCGCACATGGATCATCTGACCGGATTCGACGAGCTGCGGCGCTTCACCGTGGACGTGGATCAGTTCATGCCGGTCTATGGCACGCCGGAGTGTCTGGCGGCGCTGGAGCGGATGTTCGACTACGCCTTCAGCGGAGAGAACCGCTACCGCGGTTACCTGAAGCCCTTCCCCAAGCCGATCCACGGTCCGTTTCATCTGGGGGAGACGACGGTCACACCGCTGCCGGTGCGGCACGGCAAGGTGCGCACGATCGGTTTTCTCTTCTCGCGCGGCGGCCGGAAGCTCTGCGCCTACATCCCGGACTGCAAGACGCTGGAGCCGGAAACGCTGGAGGCGCTGCGCGGAGTGGACACGCTGATCATCGACGCGCTACGACACACGCCGCATCCCACGCACATGAGTTTTGAAGAGGCGCTGGCCGTGCAGGGGGAGATCCGGCCGCGGCAGACGTGGTTCACGCACATCCAGTGCGAGATCATGCACGCAGTGGAGGACCCCAGGCTGCCGCCGGGCGTGAACATCGCCTATGATGGCTTGAAACTGGAATGGCCTGCGGAATAACGAAACCCGAATGACGAATGAGGAAGGAAATCCGAATGACGAAGTCTGAAGTGATCCGTGAGGGTCTCCTGGCTTCCTTGTTCGGGCTTTGTCGTGGTCTGGCCGCCCTGTGCGTGCTTTCGGCGGTCGCGCAGGCCCAGGCGCCGGCGGAGTGGGATGCGGCGGCGGAGACGGCGGTGGTCTTCAATTCCGATTTCCCCGGTTCTGCGGACCTCGCGGCCTACTACGCGGAGAAGCGCGGCATTCCGAAGGAGAGGATCATCGGTCTGCGCTGTGCGCAGACGGATTCGATGTCGCGGGCGGAGTTCGATGAGCAGCTCCGCCTGCCGCTGCTGAAGATGTTCATGGAGCAGGGATGGCGGAACGTGCCGCCGCCTGGGAAGGATAGCCTCCTGCAGATGAAGACCGGCGTGCGCGTGCTGGTGCTGATGCGCGGCGTGCCGTTTCAAATCCGGCGCACGGTGGAAAATCCCAAGCCGTCCGAAGAGGATGAGGCCAGCGTGGATTCCGAGCTGACGGTGCTGGGGCTGAACAAGCCGCCGCGGGCGGGCGGGCTGCGGAATCCGTGGTTCGACCGGCCGGAACGTTTTCCAAAGGCGCAGCAGGCGGCGGGGCTGCTGCTGGTGGGACGGCTCGACGGGCCGGACGACGCCACTGTGCGGCGGATGATTGACGATGCACTGCATGCCGAAGAAACCGGGCTCTTTGGCCGGGCGGTGATCGATCTGGCGCAGAAGTCCGGCGCGTATCAAGAGGGGGAAGACTGGCTGAATCGCAGCGCGGACATGTTCCGCCGGCTGGGCATCCCCGTCTTCATCGACAGGTCTCCGGACGTGCTGGGAGATGCCTGGCCGCTGCCGGACACGATTCTTTATTTCGGCTGGTACACCGGCGGGATCAGCGGTGCGCTGGCCACGCCGACGTTTCGTTTCAAGCGGGGAGCCATCGCCTGTCATCTGCACTCCTTCAGCGCCAGTGTGATCCGCTCGCATGACCAGGCCTGGGTCGGTCCGCTGCTGTCAAAGGGGGCGGCCGTGACCTTCGGGAACGTGTTTGAGCCTTACCTCTCGCTCACGCTGCATTTCGACGTTTTCAACAAGCGCCTGCTGGAGGGCTTCACCGTGGGGGAGGCGGCGTGGAATGCCACCCCGGCTCTTTCGTGGATGAACGTGGTGCTCGGAGACCCCCTCTATCGTCCGTTTGGCAGAGTTGCGGGCGGGCGGCTGGGCGACGGGACAGAGCGCACGTACGCCCTTTACCAGGGCATCGTGCGGCGCATGGCGGCGGACACGGATTCAGAGATCAAAAGTGCGATCGCCACGCTGGCGGAGAAGCGCCGCAGCCCGGAGCTGCTGGAGTTCACAGCGCTGCTTTCCGCGCTGCAGCAGAAGCACTCTGAAGCGGTGGACCTGCTCGAACATGCCGAGGCCGGAACAGCGGATGCCGCCGCCCTGCTGCGACTACGGCTCTACCGCGCCGAGATGCTCCGCCGTGACGAGAGGGCGGATGCCGCGCGTCGAGTCCTGCGGGAGATGCTGGAGGATGATCGTTTCAAGGAGCCCGGTGCGGCCGGGGCGGTCAATGCCGCGCTGAAGAGCATGGGCGGCTGATCACAGCGGCTTCACAAAACGGTAGTGACTGACGATCCACTCCTCGCCGTCGCGATAGCCCCAAAGCTCGGCGCAGGCCATGTAGAAGATGCGCCAGTAGCACCACCACTTCACGGCCTGATCGGCGCCGTAGGTGTCGCGGAAGAGCAGCATGATCTCCGCCTTGTTGGCGTCCATTTTGGACAGCCACGCTTCGGAAGTCTTGCTGTAGTGCATGCCGCTGACGCACCAGTGCTCGTCGATTTTGAGATCGTCCTGAAAGTAGAGCAGCAGGTCGTCGGAGGGCATCTGGCCGCCGGTGAAGAAGTACTTCGCCATCCAGTCGTCATCGCTGGTGACCTCGTAGTGGTAGGCGTATTCGCGGTGCGTGAAGATATGCACAAAGAGCTTCCCGCCCGGCTTCAGCCAGGTGGCGACGCGGCGCATCAGCTCCTGATAGTTCTTCATGTGCTCGAACATCTCCACGGACACGCAGCGGTCGAAGATGCCGTCTCCCACGCCCTGGAAGTGGATCATGTTCGCGGTGACGATCTCCAGGTTCTTCAGTCCGCGCCGAGCGGCCTCCGCGTCGATGTGCTCCTTCTGCGTGCGCGAGTTTGAGACGCTGGTGATCTTTGCGTTCGGATAGTGCTCCGCCATCCAGAGCGAGAGCGAGCCCCAGCCGCAGCCGAGCTCCAAAATGCGTTGTCCGTCCTGCAGCCCGGCGCGTTCACAGGTCATCCGCAGCATGATGGCTTCGGATTCGTCAAAGGTGGTGCCCGGCTCCGGCCAGTAGCCGCTGCTGTACTTGAGGTGCTTGCCGAGGCAGAGTTGGTAGAACCGCGTCGGCACCTCGTAGTGCTGCTCGTTCGCCTCGTCGGTGGCGATGGCGACGGGCATGGCCTTCAGTTCCGCGACGTGCCGCAGCAGCGCCGCCTTTTGGGACTCGATGTCGGGCTTTTTGTGCTTGCGCAGCGTGGCGGCGAGGCGCTGGCGGATGCCGAAGCGGATGGCGGCGTCCGGCAGGATGTCTTTGGCGAGGAGGTCGTTGACGTTGATCATGCGGGGGAAGGGTTCAGGCTCTGCGAAACCAAGGGACGAAGGCGCTGGTCGTGCGCTGGTACTCGCGATAAACGTCGCCGCGTTTTTCGACGGCGAGTTTTTCGGTCAGAGGAATGCCGGTGACGTTCAGCAGGAAGTGCAGCATGGCGACGGGTGCGATGATGGCCGTCCAACCCCACGGAGCCGGCAGGGCGATGAGAAACAGCCCCCACCACAGCAGCGACTGGCAAAAGTAGTTCGGGTGACGGCTGTAAAACCACAGGCCGTCCTGGCAGATCGCCTTCGGCTCCGTGTTCGTGCGCTTGAAGCGGGCGAGCTGCGCGTCGGCGATTCCTTCACCGATCAGGGCGATGAACCACAGAATGACCCCGGCGATCTCCAGCGCGTGGAAGCCGGCGGCGGGCTGCTGCGTGATCAAAAAGACCGGCAGCATGAGCAGCCAGACGAGCACCGCCTGGGCGAGGAAGAAAAACAGGAAGGCCTTCGGCGGATTGGCCTTCCACTTTTCCCGCAGCACGGCGTAGCGCACGTCCTCCCGCGGATGATGACCAGCGACACGTTTCCAGAGATAAATTCCCAGGCGAAGGCTCCAGCCCCCGACGAGCGCGGCGATGGCGATGCGCCTCGGCAGCCAGCCACCGCCGACGCAGGCGAACAGCAACGCCACGGGCGCAAAGCTCAGCGCCCAGGTGACATCGACGAAGGAATAGTTGTCGAGTTTGACGCTGAGCCGCCACGTCACGAGGAACAGCAGCGCCAGGAGCAGCGCCGCGAGAATAAGAGTGATCCATGGTTCAGGCGGAGGCATGACGGCGGCGTTGGATTTGATCGGCCAGTCTCTGAATCAGCGGACGGGTGCTGAAATGCAGAATCAGGACGAGAGGCGGGGCGATCAGGCACCAGACGGTGATGCCGTAAATGGCGGTCATGCCATAATCGCGGAAGAAGGGGCCGGGCTCGGCGAAGAAGCGCTCGAGCATCTTCGGAATCGAGATCGAGACATGAGGTGCTCCGAAGAGGATTTCACCGACGCGGTAGAAGCCGAGCAGAAGCGTCCACTGCAGCGGATAAACGAGCGTCTTGAAGGCTTGCAGCACCGGCTGGTTGAGTTTCATCGGAATGCCCACGAGCAGCGTGAGGAGCGTCGTGGAGCCGATGATGGGGAAAATCCCCAGCGTGGAGCCATAGGCGAGCGCCTGCGCAATTTTCGTCGGGCTGGTGCCCTGCGTGAGCTGCTGGACGATGGGTTGGATCACCCAGCGTTTCCAAAGCGACGGTCTGGGCGGGGATTCGCTCATGCGGCGTTTTTTCGAAGCAGCACCTCTTCGATCTTGGCATCCGCCGGGACACGGAAGAGCACGATGAGCATGTAAATGGCCATGGCGATGTTCCCGAGCAGCAGGATGGCTACCAGCCAGGCGACACGGGCGACCCAGGAGGTCTCTTTGTAAACAACCCAGCAGTAGAAGGTCAGGAAGCCCCAGTAGGCGTCGAACAGCGTGGCGATGAACCAGGGATGACCACCGACGGCGCCGGGCAGTTCCCACAGCGGGCACTGCGTGCTGGCCCAGCTCGTGACGGCGAGCATGGAGACGAGCACGACGATGAAAAAGACGCGGAGGGTGACGATCATCGTTTTACCAGGTGCGGTGCAGGGTGGCGTTGTTCGGGCGGGTGTAGCAGGCCTGAATGACGCTGATGTTGCGGGTGGCGAACGCTGCCTCGCAGTACTGGAGGTAGAAGTTCCACTTGCGGATGAAGCGCTCGTCGAAGCCGAGGGCCCTCACTTCCTCAAGGCGGGCGTTGAAGCGCTCAAACCACAGTCGCAGCGTTTTCGCATAGCTGGAGCCGATGTCCTCCAGCGCGTGCATGAAGAGGTCTCCGGTGCGGTTGGCGGCCTCGTTCAGGCGGTTCACGCTGAGCAGCAATGAACCGGGGAAGATGTGCTTCTGAATCCAATCGACGCCTTTGCGCAGATTTTTATGCCGGCAGTCGGGCGTGGTGATGGCCTGGAAGGCGAGCAGGCCATCCGGCTTCAGCACCTCGTGGCACTTCGCGAACCAGGTCTCCAGAAACTCGTCGCCGACGGCTTCGAGCATTTCGATGGAGGCGATCTTGTCGAACTGCCCGGTGATGTGCCGGTAGTCCTGCAGCCTGACTTCGACGAGGTGGTCGAGGCCCTCGCGCTTCACGCGCTCGGTGGCGTATTTGTGCTGCTCTTTGGAGATGGTCACGGCGGTGACGCGGCAGCCGTGGTGCTTCGCGGCATGGGTGCAGAAGCCGCCCCAGCCGCAGCCGATTTCGAGAACGTGATCGCCGGGCTTGAGCTGGAGCTTCTGGCAGAGCGCCTCGTATTTCGAGTGCTGAGCTTCTTTGAGCGGCTGGCCGTCCGTTTCGAAGCGGGCGGAGGAGTAGGTCATCGTTTCGTCCAGCCAGAGGGAGTAGAAGTCGTTCCCGAGGTCGTAGTGCTCGGCGATGTTGCGGCGGCTGGTGGTGATGCTGTTGGGCCGCAGCTTGTGCAGGACGCGGTTCCACGTCTTGAGCAGGTTCAAACCGGCGACTTTGGTGGAGGAAGCCTCCATGCCTTGTGACTTGGCGATGTTGACGATGAACCAGGAAATCACCGCCGCGATGTCGTCGGTGTCCCAGTCACCGTGCACGTAGGATTCTCCGAAGCCGATGTTTCCGAAGAGGGCCACGTGCTTGAAAAAGCCGGAGTCCCGAACGCGAATCTCGCAGGCGATCTCTGCGCCGGGAGCGCCGAAGACGCGGGCATGCCCGTCCGGCCAGGTCATGCGCAGTCCGCCGTGAGTGAACTGACCGAAGGCCCGCAGGACGAGCTTTTCGTAAAAGCCGGCTTTCCGGCCGGTGGCGGCTTCGAGCGGAGCGGCATCGAGGGGGAGCGTTTGGCTGTTCATGGCTTCGGGGAGGCGATGGAGCGGTGCGGGCGGTAAAGATTGCGCTGGAGATGCGGTGCAGCAGCTTTCCGGTGCACCGGCAGCTTCTTTAGCCAGAGGCGGAGAGCGTGCCAGTGAATGAGGAAGATGACACGCAAAGTCAGCAGCGGATATTTTACGGCGCAGGCCAGCAGGGAGGAGTCATCTAATTCACGCTTTTTTCCGGTCAGGCTGGTCAGCAGCACGCGGTCCCCGCCATCGTGGTCGTCGATGTGGATCTCCAGATGCTCGCCGGGGACGCGCAGTTTGAAGTCAAAGCAGAGCTCGAGACCGAAGAAGGGGGAGACATAAAAATGCTTCGGCGTGGTCAGGCGTAGGAGACCGTCCGGCTGCGGAGCGTGGATCACGTACGGTTTCTGTTCGTGGAAGGTGTTGGTGACTTCGGTGAGCGCACACAGGGGCCTGCCGCCGGCGTCGAAGCAGTAGTAGAAGCAGACCGGATTGAAGATGTAGCCGAGAACTCGCGGGAAAGTGAGCATGCGGATGCTGGCGATGGGCGCGGTGTCCACTTTCTCCTCCCGGAGGATCTGCAGGACGTTTTCCTTCACATTGCGACCGTCTTTGACGATGTGGTCGTCGTCGAAGAAGGAGAAGAGGGCGCGGCGGTTGCGTTTGAAAAAGCTCAACTGATCGGAGAGCGCGTCGATCTCGTCGAGGTCCAGCCAGAGGTAAAAGACCTCATACTGGAAGCGGTGCACCTTTGGCGCGAGCCGGTGGTGCATGACGCTGCACTCGTAGAGGGCGGAGTTCACCTCACCACGGCTCCTCCCCCAGCAGGTCGCGGCAGAGGTTCACGGCGGACATGAAGCCGTCCTCATGGAAGCCGTAGCGAAACCAGGCCCCGCAGTAGTAGGTGGTCTGGTCGGGGGAGATTCGATTCAGCTCCGGCAGGCGCTTCTGAGCGTCGATGGCGGGCAGGTCAAAGAGCGGGTGCTCGTAGCGGATGCGCCGGATGACCTTCGCGGGATCGATGTCCTCGGCGCCGTTGATGGAGACGAAGTAGTTCACCTTCTCGGACACGCCCTGGAGCTGGTTCATCCAGTAGTGCGTGCTGGGGTCGATGCGGCCTTCGGCGTCGATCTTGACGCGGTAGTTCCACGCGGCCCAGCAGCGCCGCGTCTTTGGCATGAAGCGCTCGTCGGTGTGCAGCGTGGCCAGATTCGGCTGGTATTTAAAATGCGGCAGCAGCTCCTGCTCCAGCGGCGTGGGATCGGCCAGCATGGCCAGCGAGGTGGGCGCGTGCGCAGCCAGGATGACTTTGTCGAACTTCTCCGGCGGGCTGCCCTGCGTGTGGATCGTCACGCCGGCGGTCCCGCGCTCGATGCGCGTGACCGGAGTGTTCAGGCGGATGCGATCCTGAAACGGCGGGATGATTTTCCGCACGTACTGTCGGGAGCCGTCCACGACAGTCCACCACGGGTGGCGGGTCTTCATGCCGAGGAAGCCGTGGTTGAACCAGAAGTGCATCAGCGTCCGCGCCGGGAACTTCAGCATCAGATCGGGCGGCGTGGACCACACGGCGCTGCCCATGGGAATGACGTAGAGGTCGAGGAAGTCCTGACCGTAACCGCGGGCGATGGCGTATTCGCCGAGGGTCATGCGCTCGAAGCGCGGATCGTTCATCGCTTCGATCGTCTCCTGATTGAAGCGGTTGATCTGCAGCATGAAGCGCCAGAACCGGGGACTCAGCAGGTTCCTGCGCTGGCCGAAGATCTTGCCCAGGCTGCCGCCGTTCCACTCGTAGCCGGTGGGCAGGTGCGCCAGGCTGAAGGACATGTCCGTCCGCTTCGTCTCGACGCCGAGCTCCCGGAAAAGGCGGCAGAGCAGCGGATAGGTCTGGTGGTTGAACACCATGAAGCCGGTGTCGATGGGCAGCTCGACGCCGTCCTCCTCCACCGTCACCGTGTTGGTATGCCCGCCGACGTAGCCGTTCGCCTCGAAGAGCGTCAGGTCGAACTTGCGATGGAGAAAATGAGCGCAGCCCAGTCCGGAGATGCCGGTGCCCACGATCGCCAGTCGCGGCTTCATGCGGCTCCTCCCGGTCGCTGACTGCCGATCTCGGCGTAAACCGCCTGTGGAACCGGACGCAGATCCCAGATGAGGCCCGTCCAGGACATGACCTTCAGGATGTAGTACGAGATGTCGATCTCCCACCACATGAATCCCTGCCGCGCCGAAAAGGCGTAGCGGTGGTGGTTGTTGTGCCAGCCTTCACCGAGCGTGATCAGGGCCAGGAAAAGATTGTTGCGGCTGTCGTCTTCGGTGGCGAAGCGTTTCTTGCCCATGACATGGGCCAGCGAGTTGATGCAGAAGGTCGCGTGCATCAGCACCACGGTGCTGATGAAAAAGCCCCACACAAAGAGCTGCGGACCGTTGGTGCCGAGGCCGGGCGCCCATTTTTCCAAAGCGGCCCCGGTCAGCCAGAGAAAGACGCCATAGAGGATCGGAACGAGCTGGTCGTGACGATTGAGAAATTTCAATTCCGGGAAGGCGGCCAGATCCTTCACTCGGCTGTAATCCGTGGGGAAATTCCGGCGGCTGGTGATCCAGCCGATGTGCGACCACCAGAAGCCGTTCCAGCGCGGCGAGTGCGCATCCACTTCCTCGTCGGAATGGTGATGATGGTGGCGATGCACGGACGCCCACCAGAGCGGACCCCGCTGCATCGCCGAATTTCCCAAAACGGCGAACAAGAACTGCCCGAAGCGGGAGGTTCGGAAGGTCCGGTGGGAGAAGTAGCGGTGGTAAAACGCCGTGATGGCGAACATGCGGATGATGTAGAGCACCACCGCAGCGGTGAACGCGAACCAGCCGAAGCCCACCCACAGGACGGCGAGGCAGCCCGAATGGATGACGATGAAAGGGACCGTGCGGCTGAGATCGACCTTGTCGTCCATGGCCCGGATGGTCGCTTCCCCTTCCGGGTGGAAATCAGCATCGATCCACTGCCGGAACATGATGCCAACGCGCCGCATCGCGCGTTGCAGAAAATTGCTATGAGGAGGAACGCTGGAGTCTGAAGGGGATTGCACGCCGGTGGGTTGGAGAATGGGTGAGGGGATGGGAAAAACCAATTTCCGCAGATCGCACGGTAGCCGGGCAGATAGGGGGAATTCAAGGGGCGAATTTCCCCTTCGTTACGCGAAGCTTGTGTGCGCGGGCTGGTTTATTTGCCGCCGCTTCGCCGATTCCACATCCCGGCCCCAGTGATTCGGGTGCTCTTTGGGGTCAAAGAGGCCCTCTTCGGGGGCAAAAATCACGTTCCAGCTCCGAAAACCGCTGAAAATTAGCCAAATGCACCTCCAGGGTCTGGAAGGGCGTGTTGGCATCCCTTCATGCTCTTTCAGTGTCAGGCCCGGTAGATGCAAAATTAAGAGCGAGAAACCGCTGCCGAGACGCTGAGGGCCAACTGAATTTATCGACAGAAGAATGGGGACGGGAGAATGGTTTTTAAGATGGCTCAGTCAGGACATGGGTTTGAACCACAGAGACACGGAGCACACAGAGGATCATATCTCTGTGTGCTCCGTGCCTCTGTGGTGAATCTCTCTGGTGGCCGCGGAGGGGAGATGAAGAGCCGAAGCGAGAGCCGGAAGGGGGAGCGTCTCATCCTCGGTTCATCCACGCCGGGCCTCGTGTCCGAGGAGCCACCGGGACGCCCAGGAAAACGGCTGGAGGGGGCTTTCGGGGCTCGATTTCGGGTTACGATCTATCGCTCGACGTTGACCGAGGATCGGTCGGGCTTGAGGGGCATTGGCTCGGCGTTAACCCGTTTTTCCTCGCGACTGACCGATGAAGACTCGGCGACGACCGTTAGCCGCTCGACGGCGACTGAAAAGCGGTCGGGCGCGACCGAAAATCGGTCATCGTTGACCCAAAATCAGTCAAATTCGACTGATTTTTAGTCAAATTTGGCTCCCTATCGTTCGCGTTTTATTTGTTCCATATCGCGTCCGGTGGGCAATTGGGGCTTTGAACGCCAATTTTTGCAAGGTTTCAGCTCTTATAACGGCCAGAATACCAAGGTTGGGCCTCGTTTTCATGTTCCAGTGCCACTCAAGAATGTCAAAAGTCAGCCTTTTGGGGCGGATGCGGCGCTTCAAGCCACTCGCGGCCTAAAAAGCCTGTTTTCAGCTCACTCACCTTCCGACGCATGCGGCTGAACGCCCTTCCAATGCCAGGAGGAATACCCGGCATCTGGTTCTTCGAACTGATTTACTGGCAGGGGTTTCAGGACAACGGACGCGGGGGCGGTGAGGGGAGCGGAAGAGGCGGAGGACGAGCCTGCGCGAGGAAAGCGCTTCGGGCTCAGGCTCGGGCGCGGACTCGGGCTCTCTCGGGGCCGCCGAGGAATGAGGAAGAGCCAGCGCGCGTGCCAGAGGACGA
>CAMAZK010000082.1 GCA_945863205.1 Akkermansia muciniphila
AATACGGCTCGCCGGAGTATTCGGTGAAGTATGCGGACACGCCCGGCCATGATCCGCTGGAGGTGCGTAGCGTGCAGAAGCTCGACGGCGGCAAAACGCTCTTCCTCGAAATTCCGCAGATCGTCACCGCCAGCCAGATTCATCTCCGCACCAGCACCGGCCACGATATTTTCATGACCGCGCATGCTTTGGCCGAGCCGTTCACCGATTTCCCCGGCTACACGAAGATCGCCAAAACCAACCACGCCGCGCAAATCGGCCTCGAAGCACCCAAACCGACCAAACCCAACCCTTGGGCCAAAGGCGAAGCCGGTCGTGAGATCATCATCGAAGCCGCGCTCGGTCTCCAGTTTGTGCAAAAGCAACTCACCGCCAAAGCTGGCGAAAAACTCACGATTCGTTTCAAGAACCCCGATGTCGTGCCGCACAACTGGTTGCTCGCGAAGCCCGGTTCGCTGCAAAAACTCGGCGAGAAGTGCAATCTCATGATCACCGACCCGCAAGGCATGCAGAAGCACTACGTCCCCGACAGCGAAGACGTCATCGCCTACACCGACATGACGAATCCGAAGGCCGAATTCGTGATCCACATCACCGCGCCGAAGGAAAAAGGCGACTTCCCGTATCTGTGCACCTTCCCCGGCCACTGGATGGTCATGAACGGCGTGCTGAAGGTGGAATGAGGCACGGGTGAGGTTATTCACAGTGATGGAGGCTAAATTCCCCTCGCCAGCACGGAAAACGCCGCTAGGATACACGCCCTTTTCCCCCTGACCATGGTTGAACCAAAGAACATCCTCCGAATCGGACTGCCGAAGGGCAGCCTGCAGGAGCCGACGCTTGAACTCTTCAAGCGCGCGGGGTTCAATATTGTCGTCTCGTCACGCTCATATCGCCCGGCTGTGGACGACGATGAGCTGGAAATCCGCCTGCTGCGCGCCCAGGAGATCGGTCGCTACGTGGATCACGGCTTCCTCGACTGTGGCATCACCGGACGGGACTGGATCGTGGAAAACGGCGCCGACGTGGAGGTCATCACCGACATGCGCTACAGCAAGGCCACGTCGAGGCCCACCCGCTGGGTGCTCGTAGTGCCTGAAGACTCTCCGGTGCGCAGCGTTAAGGACCTGCAGGGTAAACGCATCGCCACCGAGGCGGTCGAGATGACGAAAAAGTACCTCGCCAAGCACGGCGTGGAAGCGGAAGTCGAGTTCAGCTGGGGCGCCACCGAGGTCAAGGTGCCCGAACTGGTGGATGCCATCGTGGACATCACCGAAACCGGCTCATCCCTACGCGCGAACAAGCTGCGCATCGTGGACACGCTGATGGAAAGCTACCCTCAATTTGTCTCCAGCAAACCGGCCGCCCGCGACGAGTGGAAGCGGCAGAAGATGGAGACGCTCGTGCTGCTGCTCAAAGGTGCGCTCGAAGCCCGCGATAAGGTGGGCCTCAAGATGAACGTGCCCGCCGCAGCACTCGAACAAGTCGTCGCCTGCCTGCCCTCGCAGCGCTCGCCGACGGTTTCACAACTCGCCAGCCAGGAATGGGTGGCCGTGGAGACGGTCATCGACGAGACCACCGTGCGCACCATCATCCCGCGACTGAAATCGCTGGGTGCTGAGGGCATCGTGGAATACCCGTTGAATAAAGTCGTCCACTAGACCAAGCCAAAACACAGGAGAACACGAACATGGGATCGCTCAAAAAGCGGAGAAAAACGAAGATCAACAAGCACAAGCGCAAGAAGCGCATGCGCGCGAACCGTCACAAGAAGCGTTTGCGCTACAAGTCGTAACGGATAGCCTCCGCGGCATGACATGTCTCCGCAGTGCGAATCGATGGGATCGAGACGCTTGGCGTCATGTCATGCACCTGCGGAACGCGTTCTCTCGGAACTTGCTGGTTTCCTTTCTCGCTTGCGGCCTCACGGTCGTTGGCAGAGCCGTGACGACGCCCCAGGCTGAGGCTGACTTGTCCCTGGGCACGCTCCCGGGCGACCGATCCGACCTGCGTCTGTTACAAGACGGGGAACTGGCGGCCGACTTGCTCGCGCACTACAGCGCCGCACTCCAGTTTGAGGCCTCAGGCAGGCTGCGTCAGGCGCTGGAGCACTATCTGGCCGTTTTCCAGGCCGATCCCACGAACTCTGAACTGGCCTCCCACACGGCCGGACTAGCCATGCAGTTCCAGGGCCGCAGGGCTGCGGTGGAGATCCTGGAGGAAGCGATCCGCCGCGATCCACGCTCACCCGCACCGCTGCTCAACTTGGCGAAATTTTGCAGCACCTACCCGCCGGAAGACCTCTTCGAAAAAGACGAGCGCCCGGCAAAGGCCATCACCGAGGCTTTGGCCAGATTCCCCGGACATGCCGAAGTCTATGAAGCAGCGGTGCTCATCCACCTGACCCTGCACGAGCGGGAAAAAGCGATCGCCGTGATGGATCAGGCGGCCAACCAGTCCAGTCGCGATCCCTTCTTCTGGCTGGCCGCCGGACGGACGGCCGCGCGTGTCTGGCCCCTGGGGCAGGCCGAGTTCCGCCTGGAGTACGGCCAGCGGGTGCAGCCCTTCTTTGAAAACGCTCTGAAATCCGCCTCCAAGGCCAACGCCGAGGAGGTGACCCTGGAAGTCGTCCAGCAGTACCTGCTGACCAACGAGCTCGACCGCGCCCGGCAGCTATGCGAGACCCTGTCCCGGGACTACGAGAGCCTCGAAGCCCGCAAAATCCTCTACCGCCTGTACGAAGCCGGCGGCATGAAGGATCAGGCGCTGACGACGCTGGAACAAATCGTGCAGCAGGACCCGCGGGACGCCGCGCAGCAGCGGCTGCTGGCCGGGGAATATGACAAGCTCAAGCAACCGGAGAAGGTCATTCCGCATCTCGAAGCCGCCATCCAACACGGAGGCGGCGAGATCGCCGACTACGTGCGGCTGGGCTGGCAGCTCTACCAGACGCGGCAGTATGAAGACATGGTCCGCCTCGGCCAGCGCAGCGTCCGTCTCTTTCCCGATCATCCGCTGGTGCACTATCAGCTCGCCATCGCCCACCGCGCACGGGAGGAGTGGGCGCTTTCCGTGAAACATTTCGCCGAAGCCGAGACGCTCGCCGGAACGACCCAGACCGAGCTGCTCGACTACCTCTTCTACTACCAGTTCGGCATCACGATGGAGAGGCTGCAGCGCTACGAAGAAGCCGGCCGCTTGCTGGAAAAATCGATCACCCTGACCCCGCAGGAAGAGATCCAGTCCGCAGCCAACACCATGAACTTCCTCGGCTACATGTGGCTGGAGCAGAACACCCGCATCGACAAAGCCGGCGAACTCATCACCAAGGCGAACGAACTCCTCCCGAACCAGCCCGCCTACATCGACAGCCTCGGCTGGTTCCACTACCGAAAAGGCGCCTTCAAAGAAGCGCTCCGCGAACTGAAGCGCGCCGAAGTGATGATCCGCGAGTCCGAGCAAGGCATGCAACCCGAGGACGCCGAAATCCTCGAACACATCGGCCTGACCCACCTCGCGCTCGGAGACAAGGCCTCGGCGCTGACCTACCTGACGAACGCGAACAACCTCAAGACGCCCGACGCCAAGGCTCGCGCCCGGATTGAGGAGAATCTGAAGAAGGCCACCGGTGCGGCATCACCCAAGACCGACCGCAAGTAGCCTCCTACCGCCAGCCAATCGGCTGCGTCCAGGCCGTCTCAGTCTGACCTGCGAACGAAGGCTGGTCAGAAGGCTTGGAGGAGGTGATCACCGCCCGGAAATACAGTTCCTCGCCTGATGGCTTCCAGGTCACCTCCGTTCCCGAAGTCGTGGCGAGTGTCTTGCCCACATCGTCGGAGTAGAGCAGCCGCTGCGGATGCAGGTCCCCCTTCACCATCGGAGCCTCGCGTGTTGCCGCGTCATAGCCCCGAAGAGTGCCGCGAATCTGCGTGGAGTAAGTCACGCCCGGCTCGCCTCGGATGCGAATATGCAGCGTGCCCCCCTCGAAGCTCACGTCTTCCAGCGTGACCCCGGACGATGCATAAAAATCGCCCGCCTTCATCGCCTTCACGATTTCATCCGCGTCGAGCTTTGCCGCCCGCACCATGACCCATCCACGCCCAGGACCGTTGTCCTCGCCGTGGTAGCGGTGCGAGTCGTCCGTGCCGACGCCATACAGCGGCGGCGCCTTGAACTTGGCGATGCGCAGCGTGTTGGCGATGTCCCACATCTTCTCGTGGCCCACGCGCGTCTCGTCGCCTTCCCAGTTGATGCCCGGATGACCGTTGTAGATTTCCCAGAAGTTCTCCTCGAGAACCGAGGCCAGATCCTCGGCGGAAAGCGCCCAGCGGAAGTTCGGATGATTGATGTGCGTGAACATCGGCACGCCGAGCCGCTGCGACTGCTCATTCACCAGCCGCAGGTTCGCCCGCATGACCTCCGGGATGCTGCCGAGATCCTTCACGGGCTTGATCTCCTCGCACAGGTTCACCGCATTCATGTGAATCGGCACGCTGCCGATGCTTGCGCTGATCTCTTCTGCCTGCACGAGCAGGAATTTGTCCTGCTCCTCGAACTTGGGCCGGTACTCCTCCAGCTTCTTCAGCCGCACCTCGGTCAGGCCGTCCTTCTCGCGTGTCGTCACCCATTCGTCGCCAAACCGGGCGCGATACTTCTCCAGCGTCGTTTTCCCCAGCGCCTTGCGCCGCTTTTCGATCGCATCGACGCCCATCCAGACCTCCTTGGCCTGCAGCACGTTGTGGTCGGAGATGGCCAGGAAATCGTAGCCGTTCTCCTTGTACCAGTCCGTGATCATCTCCGGGAAATCATTCCCGTCGCTCCATAGTGAATGCGTGTGGGTGTTGCCTTTGAACCACTTCAGTTCCTGAGCCGAGGCCGCATGAATGAAAACGAGAATGACGAGGAAGCAGAAGCTAGTTGGACGCATGAGACTCGAACGGCTCGCGCGGGCCTCATCTCACTTGGAATCTGAAATGCCGACATGTTCCGAGTCCCGACAAACGCAACAAGTCTAACGCTCACTGCTCCACCTTGAACAGATGCATCGAGACGCCTTTGGGATTGAGGGCCACGTAGTTGTGCGCTCCCCGCCATTCGTAGGTCTGGTTGTGCAGCAGGTCGGTCACCTTGTAGGGCCGGCTGCTGTCGAGCCCGAGCGCTGGCAGGTCCAGATGCACCATGCCCATGACACCGTTTTGCACGTCATGGCTCACGACGCAGAGGATTCGGTTGCCGAAGTCGGGCGTGCACTTGCTGTAACAGAGAACGGCGGGCATGTCGGAGCCGTGGACGCGCAGGTTGTCGTAGAGCTGCATGGCCGGGTTCTCCCGGCGGATGAGATTGAGCTGCCGGATGAAGGGGGCCAGGTTTCCAGGCTGGTCGTAATCCCGCTGCTTGAGCTCGTACTTCTCGTTGTTGTTGTACTCCTCTTTGCCCGGATAGGGATCGTTTTCGCACAGCTCGTAGCCGGAGTACATGCCCCAGCTCGATGAAAGCGTCGCCGCGAGAGCCGCGCGCACGCGGAACATCTCTGGCCCCGCATTCTGCAGGTGGCCGGGCAGGATGTCCGGCGTGTTCGGCCAGAAGTTCCCGCGGTAGTACCAGCGCATCTCCCCCTGCGTCAGTTCCAGCGCATAGTCGATGAGGGACTGCGCGTCCTCTCGCCAGGTGAAGTAGGTGTAGCTCTGCGTGAAGCCGACCTTGCCGAGCACCTGCATCATCTTGGGCTTCGTGAAGGCTTCGGCGAGGAAAAGCACGTCGGGGTCCTTGCCCTGGATCGTGCCGATGAGTTCCTCCCAGAACGCCACCGGCTTCGTGTGCGGATTATCGACGCGGAAGATCTTCACCCCGCGATCCACCCAGAACTGCACCACGTCGATCAGCTCGTTCCAGAGGTTGCGCCAGTCGTCGCAGTGAAAGTTCAGCGGGTAGATGTCCTGGTACTTCTTCGGAGGATTTTCCGCGTAGCGGATGCTGCCGTCCGGGCGCTGATAGAACCACTCCGGATGCTCCGCGACGTAGGGATGATCTGGCGAGCAGTTCAGCGCAAAGTCGAGCGCGATCTCGAGGCCGCGCTTTTTGGCCTCCTTCACCAACCATTTGAAGTCCTTCTCCGTACCCAGCGCCGGCTCGATCATGCGATGCCCGCCCGCCGGACCGCCGATGGCCCAGGGGCTTCCGACATCGCCTTCCGCAGCGGTGAGGGTGTTGTTCTTTCCCTTTCGGGCGGTGATGCCGATCGGGTGGATGGGCGGAAAGTAAATGACGTCAAAGCCCATGTTCGCCGCATGGTCAAGGCGGCCCAGGCAATCGCGAAACGTGGAGTGCTTGTCGGCGCGACCTTCCGCACCCCGAGGAAAGAACTCATACCAGGCCGAGAACCGCGCCCGCTCGCGCTCGACGATGACCCGCAGCGTGTCGGAGGTCGTGGACTGCGAGCGGTCGGGATACTGATCCATCATGCACTGCAATTCATCCGACTGCAGCACGTCCATGAGGTCGGCCGGATTCACGGAGGTTAGCAGGTCCGCGCAGTCTTCCAGCTGCGTGGCCGCAGCAGCCACACCGGCGGTCCGTGCGCGTTTCCCGGCATCCCGCAGCAGGCGGGCACCCTCCAGGGCCTCGACGGGTGCGTCGGGGTCCTTCGCCTGGACGCGGACGGCAAAGGTCTTCTTCCACGAGCGGAAGGTGTCTCCCCAGGCTTCGACCACATACTCCCAGCGTCCGGCCTTCTCAAACTGGCACTGGCCCTGCCATCGGTCGCTGTCCAAGGGGCGCATCCGTGCCTCGAACCAGCGCTTGGTCCCGATCAGCCGCCATCGCAGCACCGCGCTGATGATGTCGTGACCGTCCTTGAAAATGTCGCACCACAAATCCAGCGGCTCGTTGACGATTCTCTTCACCGGATGCCGCCCGCCATCAAGGCAGGGGTAGAAGTTTTCAATGACGACGGTAGGGGCGTGGGACATGGGCGGGGAGTTTGCGGTGGTTTGCAGTCGTTGGCAGTGGTTTGCGATCGTTTCAAGTTTGGGCCGCTCGGCGGAGCTGGGATTCGCGGAGATTATGCACCCGGACGGAGAGATCGTAGGTTTGGTTGAGAATCGGATTCGCCTCTTCGGCCACTGAGAAGCTCAAATCGGTGGCCAGAATCAAGTCACAGGCAGTTTCCATCAGAGAAGCATAAGCCTGACTCGAAAAGTGCGCTTGGTCTTTCAAACTCGACCGGCCGCTGCCTTCAGCGAGGTTGTTCGCCACCGAAACCGCTGATCGCCTCAACTGGCTGGTCAGGCCAGAGCGTTCGCTCGGTGGGAAACCATCCGTGCACTCATAGACTGACTTGACGAGCTTTCGCGCATCCTGCCAGACTTCCAGCTTCTCAAAAGGAAACTCTTTTCTCATGATTTGCAGCTTTGAATGACCTTGCGGCAGCATTGCGCCCCAAACTTCATTCAACAACTGCAAACAACGGCAAACCACCGCCATCAACCGCAAACTCAACCCAAGAGAGGCCTGAGCATCTCACAGATCTTCGGCACTTCCACAAACGGGTCGTCCTTCTTCTCGAATTCCAGCGTGAACCAGCCCTGGTAGTTCACATCGCGCATGATCTGGATCACTCGCTTCACATCGCTAGCTTCGGGCGCCTTGGCTCCCTCGCGCTTGATCTCCATCTTGAGCTGCACGTTGACCGCGTAGGGCGCGATTTTTTCGAGGTCGGCATACGGGTCTTCGGTGTGGAAGTTACCGCTGTCGAGATTGATGCCCGCCCAGGGGCTTTTCGCGGCCTGCACCATCTTCACCAGATTCTCAGGCTCGGCCACGATGCCGCCGTGGTTTTCGAGGCCGAGGAAGACGCCCTTCTTGCCGGCGTAGTCGAGGCACTCCTGATAGGCTTCGAGGCAATTGGCCACGGCTTCTTCCTCGCTGAGGCTTTTCTCCTTCGCACCGGCGAACACACGGATGTGCGGCGCTCCCATCATGGCGGAATGATCGATCCACTTCTTCGTGTAGGCGATCTGTTCACTCAGCTTCTCCCCCTTCGGCAGGGCGAAGTTGTTTCCGACTGCCGTGCCTGCGATCTGCACCCCACGCAGGTAGGCGCGGCGTTTCACTTCGAGCAGGAAGGCCTCATCGACGTCCGGCGGGAAGAAGTAGCTCGTCACCTCGGCTCCCGGCACGTTGTTGTCGCCGCACCAGTCAATGAAATCGAGAATGCTCCACTGCGGACGGTCGCCCTTCGGCTTCTGCTCCTTGTCCCGCATCCACTGAAAGTACTCACGGAAGCTGTAAGCCGCGACGCCAAGCTGCATGCGGCTTTTGCCGGGACGCTGGATCGGTTCAATGGCTGGCAGAGTGGAGACGCTGAGTGCGCCGAGGCTGGTGGAAAGGAAATGACGACGTGAGATCATGGCGGGTGAAAGAACGGGCTGGAAGGGCAGGATTAACAGGATTCCCAACCCATGAACAAGCTTTCTCTTTTTGCCTCCGCTCTCTTTTTGACATCCCTCGCCCACGCCGAGCCTGCCAAGGTGCGCCTGTGGCCGGATGGCGCTCCCGGGGCGAAGGGAGACGAGGACAAGGACCAGCCCTTCATCAACGTGTGGCCTGCGGCGAAGGAGAAGGCGAATGGCGCGGCCTTCGTCGTCTGCCCCGGCGGCGGCTACGGAGGTCTGGCCGCAGATCACGAGGGCGTGCAGGTCGCAAAGTGGTTCAACGGGCTCGGCGTGAGTGCTTTCGTGCTGCATTATCGCCTCGGCACGAGCGGCTATCATTTTCCGACCCAGCTCATGGATGTGCAGCGTGCCATCCGGCATGTGCGGGCGAATGCGAAGCAGTATGGCATTGATCCGAACCGCATCGGCATCATCGGCTTCTCCGCCGGCGGGCACCTCACCTCCATGGCGGCCACGATGTTCGATGAAAGGCCCGAGGGCACGACGAACGACGCCGTCGATCAGGTCAGCGCCCGTCCAGACGTCGCCGCGCCGACTTATCCGGTCATTTCCATGATCGAGGACTTCGGTCACAAAGGCTCGCGCAAAAACCTGCTCGGCCCGAATGACAGTGACGAGCTCGCTAGACACGTGAGCACCGAAACCCGCGTCACTGCGGGCACGCCGCCGGTTTTCATCTTCCAGACCGATGAAGACACCGTCGTTCCTGCCGAGAACGCCACCGCGTTTTACCTCGCCTGCCGGAAGCACAAGGTGCCCGCCGAATTGCACATCTACCGACCCGGCCCACACGGTGTCGGTCTTTACCTCGGCGATCCCGTGCTCGGCACCTGGAGCGGCCATCTGCGCGACTGGCTGCGCAATCAAGGCTTCCTCAAGCCGATGAAGCGCACCGCCATCAACGGCAAAGTCAGCATCGACGGCACGCCCGTGAGCTGGGGCAGCGTCATCTTCACGCCCGAGGATCCCTCCGCACCCGTGGCCTGCGCCCGCGTGATGCGCGGCAGTTTCAAGCTCGACGAAAAAACCGGCCCCGTCATCGGCAAGGTCAAGCTCACCCTCAGCTACAGCGCCGCCGACGTGTCCGGCCTCGAGACAGCTGACGGCACCGTCACGACGACGGAGCAGAAGCCGGGCGCCGGCGATTGGAGCTTCGAAGTCGTGGAAGGCGCGAAGGGTGTCGAGCTCCAGATCTCGCGTTAGTCAGCGGCGGCGTCCGACGGCTTTTCGGTGAAAAACAGTGATAGGGACTGCCTCTTCCTGAGTTTTACGAAATCCGTAAACGACCATCGTCATGCCCACAGACGCCAAAATCCTCAACCGCGAGATCCTTCTCCCCCTGTGGAAGATCCACATCCTGCATCATGCGGACGAGGGGCCGCTCGTCGGGCAGTGGATGCTGCAGGAGCTGCGCGCGCACGGCTACGACGTGAGCCCCGGCACGCTCTACCCCATGCTGAAACGCATGGAAGGACACGGCTGGCTGCGCAGCTCGACCCCGAAAGGGGGCGGCGTGCATGCACCCCGGAGCTACCGCCTGACCGCCGAGGGGCGGAAGGTGCTGGTGATTGTCCGCAAGCAGTTGGCCGAACTCCAGGGCGAAATTGCTCCCGCTTCCTGACCACCCTTTTTCTCCGATTCTCACTCCCGATTTCACAACCGCCCGCTGCGGGGAAAAATCTCATCATCGCTGCCCACAAGTCCAACCTGCGTCCTTCTGATTTCGCCCTTTCCCTCGCATGAATCTCGCCCGCTTCGCACTTCGCCATCCCTGGACCGTTCTCGTCGCCGTCGTGGCGGTGGCTTTGGGGGCCTGGCTGGGGCTGCAACGGATGACGCGGGACATTTTCCCACCGCTGGGGATCCCGACCATCTATGTGGCACAGCCTTACGGCGGCATGGACCCGCTGCAGATGGAGGGCTACCTGACTTACCGCTACGAATATCACTTCCTCTACATCGCGAATATTGAGCATGTCGAGAGCAAGTCCATCCAGGGCGCGTCGATCATGAAGCTTCAGTTTCATCCCGGCACGGACATGAGCCAGGCGATGTCGGAAACGGTGGCGCAGGTGAACCGCAGCCGCGCCTTCATGCCGCCGGGCACCGTGGCGCCATTCATCATGCGGTTTGATGCCGGAAGCGTGGCCGTGGGACATCTCGTGTTCTCCACGGATGATCCAAACATCACTTTGAATCAGATGCAGGACCAGGCGCTGAACAAGGTGCGCCCCGCTTTTGCCACGCTGCCGGGCGTATCCGCCCCGCCGCCCTTCGGCGGCAGCTCGCGCGGCATCGTGGTCAATGTGAATCCGGACCGCATGAAGGCCTACGGCTTGTCACCCGATGACATCGTGCAGGCCATCGCAAAGGGGAACCCGATCAGCCCGTCCGGGAACATGAACCTCGACGGCAAGTATCCGATCGTGCCGACGAACGCCATCGTTTCGAACGTCAAGGACCTGGAAGCGGTGCCGCTGAAGCAGACGGAGAACGGCGCGGTTTTCATCCGCGATGTGGCCACCGTGGCCGACTCCGCGGATGTGACCACTTCTTACGCGCTGGCGAATGGCAAGCGCACCGTCTATCTGCCGGTCACGAAACGTGCCGAGGCTTCGACCTTGGAGGTGGTGAAAAAAGTGCGCGCCGCCATTCCCGAATTCCAAAAACTTCTGCCCGACGGCATCAAGGTGAGCTTTGAATTCGACCAGACACCGGTGGTGAACCAGAGCATCCGCGATCTCGTGAAAGAAGGCGCATTGGGCGCGGTTCTCGCCGGCTTGATGGTGCTCGTCTTCCTGCGGGATCTGCGCACGGCCTTCATCGTGGTCATCAACATTCCGCTCTCGCTCATGGCGGCGACTTTCGGCCTGTGGATCACGGGGCAGAACATCCATCTCATGACGCTCGGCGGCCTGGCGCTGGCGGTCGGTATTCTCGTCGATGAAGCCACGGTCACGGTGGAAAACATCCACAACCATCTCGCGCGTGGCAAATCGCTCGCCCGCGCCGCGCTCGACGGCACGCTGGAGACGACGCTGCCGCGACTGCTGGCGATGCTGTGCATCCTGGCGGTGTTTATTCCAGCCTTCTTCATGGAGGGGGCGGCTCAGGCGCTGTTTGTACCGCTGGCGCTGGCGGTCGGCTTTGCGATGTTCGCCTCTTTCATCCTCTCCAGCACGCTGGTGCCGGTGCTTTCGGTTTGGTTGCTACCGAAGAACGCGACGCATGGGGAGGAGCGTCAGGGATTAATGGCGCGGGCTTATCAGGGCGTCGTGAGAGCGGCGGTGACGATGCGCTGGGTGGTGATTCCGGCTTATCTGGGAGGTGCGACGCTAATCATCGTGACATTTGGGCCCTTTCTCGGTTCGGAGATCTTTCCTCAATCGGACAGCGGGCAGTTTGCCATCCGCTTCCGCGCACCGAGCGGCACGCAGGTGCGCATCACCGAAGGCATCGCGCAGAAGATCCTCAAGATCATCGGTGACGAGGCACCGGTGGAGTTCAGCATCGGCATGGTAGGCGTGCACAACTCCAGCTTCCCGGTAAACCTCGTGCATCTCTGGAACGGCGGCCCGGAGGAGGGCTGGCTGGCAGTCCAGCTCAGAAAAGACGCCAGCATGGAAGTGCCTGCCTTGCAGGAAATACTGCGCGGCATCATGCGGCGCGAGTTGCCCGAGGTGCGCGTGTCGTTTGAGCCGCAGGACATCGTCAGCCGCGTGATGAGCTTTGGCACGTCCACGCCGGTCGAGATCGCCGTCAGCGGCCCCAGCCTGCCAGCGAGCAAGGAGCACGCGGAGAAGCTGCTGGCAAAGCTGAACGAGCTGCCTTTCCTTCGCGACGCGCAGATCGCCCAAACGCTCGACGCGCCCACAGTGAATGTGCAGATTGACCGCGAGCGCGCCGGATTGCTCGGCGTGAATGTGGAGGACGTGACGCGCAGCCTCGTGGCCGCCACCACATCCAGCCGCTTTACGCAGCCGGTGTTTTGGGCCGATCCCGGCACGGGGATCAGCTTCAACGTGCAGGTGCAGATCCCCGAGGAGCGCACGCAAAGCCTCGAGGATCTCGGCAACACGCCGGTGAAGTCAGCGAAAGGCGGAACGGTGCTGCTGCGCACGATCGCCAAGCTGGAGCCCGGCACTGCGGTTGGAACCTACGAGCGCTACAACATGGTGCGCATCGCCAGCATCACGGCGAACCTTCATGACATTGACTTTGGTAGCGCCATCAAAGCCGTGCGCAAGGCGATCGATGATGTCGGCCCAGCGCCCGATGGTAAGACGAAGGTGGACATCCGCGGCCAGGTGGTGCCTTTCAACCAGCTCTACGAAGGGTTCAGCAGCGGTCTTGTGATCGCCATCATCGTGATCTTCCTGCTGCTGTGCGCGAACTTCCAGTCGCTGCGCCTTGCCATCGTCGTCGTGTCCACCATGCCCGCCGTGCTGGCCGGTGTGGTGCTGGCGCTGTTCTTCACCGGCACCACGATCAACATCCAGTCCGCCATGGGTTCGATCATGGCCATCGGCGTAGCCGTGGCGAATGCGATTCTTCTCGTGACCTTCGCCGACCGCGCACGTCTGGCTTTGAAAGGAGACCGCCGCGCCGCCGCCATCGAGGGTGCGGTGAGTCGCCTGCGCCCCATTTTGATGACCAGCTTCGCCATGATCGCCGGCATGATGCCGCTCGCGCTCGGTGCGGGACAAACCGCGCCGCTGGGCCGCGCCGTGGTCGGCGGTCTCGTGCTCGCCACGATGGCCACGCTCTTCTTCCTGCCCGCCGTCTTCGCCCTTCTCGCCAGCAAGAAGGCCACTTCCGCTTCACTCGACCCCGAGGACGATCAGAGCGCATTGTTTGAAGGTTGAATCTTCGTAGCCGCCCCCCATTGACCCGATAGACCGCATCATGAAACCGCTCCTGCTTTTCACCCTCCTCACCACCAGCGCTATGGCGCTCGAACTTCCGGCCACGAAGCCGGAGAAAGGCACGATTCATCGCTGGATCACCCTGCCCGCCAGTTTCGCGCCATGGCAGCAGGTGGGCCTCAAGGCCCGTGTGACCGGTTACATCCAGAAGATCTCCGTGGACAAAGGGGATGTCGTCGCCGCCGGCCAAGCGCTCATCGAAATCGAGGTGCCGGAACTGCAAGCCGACCTCATCAAACATCGTGCCGAGGTGAAGGCGGCGGAAATCGAGGTGAAGCGGCTGCATGAGGCGCGCGCGAAGTCTCCCGATCTCGTCCTGCCCCAGTCAGTGGACGACGCTGAAGCAAGGCTAGCCATCGCGCAAGCTGGCATGGGACGCACCAACGCGCTCATTGACCTTGCCCAGATCAAGGCACCGTTTGCAGGTGTCATCACGGACCGCCGCGTGGACCCGGGAGCCTTCGCCGCAGCCGGGGGCGACACGCTTTTGCAGCTCACGGATGTCAGCACCCTGCGCTTCCAGGTGCCGGTGATCGAGACTGAGACCGCGCACCTCAAGCCCGGCCAGCAGGTCGAGGCCAAGGTGGACGCGCTCAACGGCGCAGTGGTCAAAGGCACGGTCACCCGCATCTCCGGTACGCTCGACACCGCGACGCGCACCATGCTTGTTGAGGCCGATTTCAAAAACGACGACGGCAGGCTCCGCCCGGGCATGTTTGCCACCGCGCGCATCGCCGTCGAACAGCATGACAATGCCACCGTCATCCCCGTGGCCGGTTTGGTGAAGGAGAAGGCGAACAGCTTTGTCTTCAAGCATGTGGACGGCAAAGCCATCAAGACCGCCGTCAAAACCGCCTTCAACGACGGCGTTAATGTCGAAGTTCCGGAGTTGAAGCCAGAGGACATCATTCTTCTTCCGGGCACCGCTACCATTACCGACAAGCAGCCCGTTACGGTAAAACAATGACGAAACCAGAATGAGGAATGACGAAATAAGCCCAAATACCGAAATCCGAATTCAAACACTCCACGCCATGTCCTTCGTCATTCGAGCTTCGTCATTCCCTCGTCATTCGCCATTCTGGTTTCGTCATTCAGCGGCGGCACTAGTTCTCTTTTTGGCTGTGACATTCACCGCCGCCGCACCCGTCCACGTTGATCTGCCGACGGTCATGAAGCTCGCCGGAGCCAACAACGACGAAATCCAACTCGCACGGACAAAGCATGTGGAGACGCTGGCGGAGTCAAAACTGGCCTGGCAGCGATTTTGGCCTTCGCTGACGCTCGGAGCCGGCTATCGGCGCGCGGACGGCAATGTACAGGACATCGCGGGCGCGGTGTTTGATGTCAGCAAGCAGCAGTACACCGTCGGACCGAACCTCATGATCGACTGGTCGCCGGGGGACATGTACTACTCAGCGCTCGCCGCGAAGCAGAATGCTCTGGCTGCGGAGCAGCTCGCAGAAAAAGCGCGGCGTGACATCGTCACAGAAGCGACGGTCCGCTATTACGATCTGCTGCGCGCCGAGGCTTCGCTGGCGATCATCGAGGACGATCTGCGGCTCACGCAGGACTATGAGACGCAAATCGGCGGCGCGGTGGATGCTGGCACGGCCTTTCGCGCGGACCTGTTGCGTGTGAAGACCCAGGTCAGCCGTGAAAAGCTCGCCATTCGCCAGCATGAGGAAACTCGGGATCTCGCCGCTGCGGGGCTTGCCGAAATCCTGCGTCTGCCGGCTGAAACGGAACTACGCCCCGCGAAGGCCGACCTCGTGCCCGTGCGACTCGTGGACCGCAAAACTGGAGTCGCCTCCCTGATAAGCCAAGCCACGCAGCATCGTCCTGAGATGAAAGCGGCCGGTGCCATCACCACGGCGGCGGGTTGGGACAGGGAGCGTGCCCGCGTGGCGCCGATGATCCCCACCGTGCAGGCGGGTTATGGCTTCGGAGGACTCGGTGGCGGCTTCAATGGCGACTTAGGCAACTTTGACGACACCCAGAACATGTTCATTGGCGTCGGCTGGAAGATTGGCCCCGGCGGCTTGTTCGACAAGCAGCGCCAGATCATCGCCACCGCCCGTGAGGAAGCTGCCAGTTTGCAGTCCGCCCAAGTCAGGGCTGCAATTAGCCGCGAAGTCGTCGTGGCGGCCGCAAAGGCCCAAAGCGCCCACGATCAGATCTCCATCAACGATGAAGCCGTGAGCGCAGCCGAGGAGATGGTGAAGTTGGCCAAAGCACGGCAAGCCAGCCAGCTTGGCGTCGTGCTCGAATACCTTCTCGCGCGCGAAGAACTCACCCGAGCCCGTCAGAGTCGCGTGGAGGCGGTTGCAGGCTTCAACCGGGCGCAGCACGAACTCAGACGCGCTGTGGGCAAATGAGCGGTTTGTTCATCTGGCTCATGTTGTCGTGTGGACTTTCCTGAGTCGGTCACGGAAACGACAGCGTCTTCGTGATCGACCTCGTCACCAAAGGTCTCTCAAACGGCGAGCTCGTCGCCGACGCGCTCCACTATCACTTGGCAGTCACCGCCTTCACACCAGCGTCGAGTTCCTTCACGCCGAACTTCACGGGCAGAAACTGCTCGATCAGTGCCATGTTCGTACGTGTGTGCTCCGTGATCGAAAGCG
>CAMAZK010000083.1 GCA_945863205.1 Akkermansia muciniphila
CCCGCATGATATCCGCCCCGCCCTCCACCGAAGTCACCGACGAAGAGTTGCTCCAGAAAGCCGGCAAGGGAGATCTGCGTGCCTTCGAGCAGTTCTACGATCGTGCCGCAGGCCACATTTTTCCTCTTCTCTGCCAGATGCTGAGTGACAAGCGAACTGCCGAAGAAGTTTTACGGGAAGGCTTCACCAGCCTGTGGAAGCAGGCCGCAAGTTTCAACCCCGAGCGCCACCGCGCCATTCCGTGGGCCGTGATGCTGCTCCGTCCGCAGGCCATCGAGCGGATGCGGGTCCTCGGACGCCGCAGCCGTGTGGTCGATTCCACATCCCTTGATCAGACGACTCCCCTTATGGACGCCGGCGACGAACGCCTGAGTTCGCGGGGCTCGGAACTGGCCGCAGCACTGCAAAAACTGCCCGCCGACCAGCGCCAGCTCATCGAGCAGGGATTTTCCCGCGGACTGAACTATCACGTTCTCTCAGAGTCTCTCGGGATCCCTGCGGAAACAGTCAAGACCAACATCCACCGCGGCATGATCCGCCTGCTTGAACTGACGAAAGGAGCCGCCTGATGGACAAGCGCTATGAAGAACTGGCCGCCCTGAACGCCCTCGAAATGCTCGAGAGCGACGAAAAACGTGCCCTCAGCGGCGCCGGCCTCGCCGACAAGGACCTCCGGGCGCTGGAGGATGAATTGCGCCTCCTGGGGGCTGAACTGGGCCTGCTCGTCTCCCCGGTAACACCGCCTGCGGAAACGAAAAAGCGCCTCCGGGCTGCGATCCGCGCCCAGGGCGGCGGCCTTCTCCGCAGCCTCTCAGCTGGCATGATCTTCGCCATTCTAGGCTGGCTTCTCGCGGCGGCGGCAGCGGTAGCGGCAGGCTACCTTGCGACTGATCGTGCGCGACTTTCCCAGGAGCTCGACGCTGCCTCGAAGGCGATTGCCCAGGTCGTTCCCGCAGCGAACGCCAGCCAGGGCAAGGCGCTGACACTGGAGGAGGAGCTCAATAAGCTGCGCCAGGACATGGACCAAAAGGCGCAAGCTCTCAACGGACAGATCGAGGCGCTCCGCAAGAGCGAGGGAGAGGCAAAGGACCAGGTGACCAAGCTCCTGGCCGAAGCAGAAGTCGCCAAAAAGAAGAACTCAGAGATCGACTGGAAAATCTCCACTCTGACCACCGAGATCTGGGAGTATCGCCGGGGCATCATGACCGCAGTCTGGGACCGCCTCCGAGGCCACGGAGTGCTGCTTCTCGAAAAAATGACCCGGCTTCAAGCCGATCAGGACTACCAGCTCTGGGTCATCAGCCCGGGGCAGACGGCACCCGTCAGCGCCGGCGTGATCGCGGTGGATGACAAAGGCGCTTTCAAAGGCGATTTCAAGCCCGCCAGCCCGGTCCTTGGCGACGCCAAGCTCCTCCTGACCGTCGAAAAAAAGGGCGGCGCGGAGAGCCCGTCATCTGCCAAGATTTTCGAAGGTCCGTGAGGCCCACCGCCCCGCCCGTTCACCTCCGCCCGTGGTTGAAATCCACCGGCTTGACGATCGTTTCCGCGCCCGAATTGGCCTCGATGAACGCGTTCGTGCAGGAGGGATCGACAATGATCTTCACGGGGCCGTTCTGGAACGTGTTTCCGGTGAACTGCAAGTCGCGGCCATTCGGCGCGAAGGTGACGGCCTCGGCCGGGGCGGAGTTCCCGACGATAAAGATGTTGTCGCGGACGATGACGGGGCCGTAGGTCGCGCCAGGCTCGTAAATCGTGAAGTAAAGCTCTGGAAAGGCGCCCGGCTCGGCCGTGCGGTAGGAGATCCGCCCCCGGCGCATGTCAGGCTCGTTTTTCGTCGTGTTGTTGACGAAGACGTTCCCCGTCATGATGAAATTGACCGGCTGGTTGATCCACGCGCCGCGACCGCCGTTGCGGAAGGTATTGCCCGTCATGACCACGTCCGTGCAGCTTTTTTCGACGCTGACCACGCGGCTGCCATTGGTGCCGTCCACCACGTTACCCGTGATGGTGGCGTTCTGGCAGAATTCGGCCAGAAAGAACGCGCCCATGCGGCTGCCGAGGATGTGATTGTTGGCAAAGACGATGTTCTTGCAGCGCTGGATGTGCATCGTATCTCCGATCGCGCTGATCTGGCAGCCGGTCACGCGCACATCCCTCGCCCCGACGATGTCGAAGGCGCCCTTCCCGGGCCCGCTGCCGGTCGGCGAGTAAAGGGACAGGTACGTCGCTGAGATGTGATGCGCCACCGAGCCGCGGCCATCGCTCTCGAACCGGATCGCGGGCCCACCGGGCTCTTCCGCGATCTTGATGAAGTCCTCTCCCGCATCGACGATGAAGTACTGCCTTCCACGCAGCACGTTTTTCGGCAGTTCCACGCCCATGAAGGTCAGCGCCTCCGTGGTGTCATCCGTCTGGCTGATCGTGATCGGCTTGTCACGGTTGTCGAGCCTCACGCGGTCGTCTCCGCCGCTCATCGTCACCTCACGCATCAGATCGGTGCGGAAGTATTTCTTTGCACGTTCGACCTCCCACGGCTCATAGGCCTCAGGCCAGGTCATGATCTGCCAGAGGTAGCCGTAGTCCCACATGAACTTGCCGCTGCGCAGCAGGGAGCAGCTTTCCACCGCCACGCGCTCGGCGTAGGCCTCCACGGCGCTGTCACTGTGCCTTCCCGCCAGCCCATGCACGCCGATCACCGCCGCCGCCATGCCGCTGGACTTAACATCACGGAACAGGATGTCGTGTGTGCCGCCCTCCTTCGTCGTCGTGATCTCAATGCCCTTCGTGCTGACGTTCGGCTCCCACTTGTTCTCCCGCAGTGCCGGGTCAAATCCGTGTCCGATGAACTCCCCGCCGTGCCACGCGAAGTGCGCGATGTCTTTCCCGGCGAACAATACGATCCGCGCCTTCTCCGGCAGCGACTCCGGCAGGATGAAACGCGCACCGTGGGCCATCACCGTCATGTGGGAGGCCAGTGGCAGCGGCGCGGCACCGTCGAGGTGGTAGTCGCCCGCCGGAATCGTCACGACACCGCCTTTTTCGAGCAGGGCGGCAAGGACCGGCGAATCATCGGCCATCGAGACGGACCCGAGCAGGAGGAGGTAAAAGAGCGGCTTCATAAGGAGACCCTAACGGTCGCGGCCGGCCAAACTCCACGACAAAGAGTGTGCAAAATGCGACACCCGCACCTGCCGCAGGCGCCAATTCGCTGGCCTTTCCCCGGCCTGCGCGTTTCATGGCCGGATGCAACTGCCCGCCGCCCTGGACGAACTGGTCACTTTTTTCGAAGCGCTCCCGGAGGGCGAGCGGCGGGAAAACTTGATCGATCTGGCGGCGTCCGTCGCCGCACACGCTCCGCAGCCCGGGGAGGTCTTTGACCTCCAAGACGTCAGAAAAGACGCAGAATGCACCGACACTGTCGGCGTGCATGTTCGGCTGGAGGAGGGCGGTCGCGTCCGGTTTGCCGTCAGCCTCGGGCCAAAGGTGCAGACGCTGACGCGGGCGCTGACGACCCTCCTTTGTCGCGGGCTCAATGGCTCGACCGTGCGGGACGTTCTGGCCGTGCCGCAGGATTTCGTGCCCCGCATCATCGGCGCGGATCTGGTCCGACTGCGGAGCCAGACGGTCTATTATGTCCTCAACCGCATGAAAGAGGCCGCCAGAGCCCTGGCGGCGGACGCGTGAGCATCACTCGATCCGCCGGGTGTGCCCGGTGCGCAGTTCCTCCGGAATCTGCCCCACAAAGCGCGGCACCAGGTCGATCGACTCAAAAACCTGGTGAATCTCCTGCTGATTGATGTCTCCCGGCTTGTCGATCTCCAAATAAACCAGATCGTGGTGGGCGTCGATCTTGTAACGGACCCGCGGGAACTGGTCCATCTGGTTGCGCAACTGGATCATGCTGGTGTCGGCGCGCAGGCCCGGGGCATAGATTTCGACTTCAATCATGGTAGGATGTCGCCGGTTTTACCGGATCCGGCCCTCGGAGCCAAGGAAAATCCGGCCCGGCATCCGCCTCAGGATTCCAGATTGACAGGTCCGGCTTGGCATCCTACTCTCGCCGCCCTTTCCCCCGCCCCCTTTATGGCCAACATCCGCTCAGCAGAAAAAGACATCCGCAAGACCAAGGTGCGCACCGCGCACAACCAGACGGTGAAGAGCCGCATCCGCACTCTGCGCAAGAAGGTGCTCGCCGCTGTGGAGTCGAAAGACGCCGCCGCCGCCGCCGCCACCCTGAGCGAGTTCTCCTCCGCCGCCGACAAGGCCGCCAAGACGAACGTTCTCAAAAAGAACACCTCCTCTCGCCTAAAGAGCCGTCTGGCCCTCAAGGTCGGCGCCCTGACGAAGTAAGCAGCCCCGGCATTGAATTCCGAAAAACGGCATCCCGTGAGGGCTGCCGTTTTTTATTTGTCGTTCCGTCCACCTCCCTCCAAAATCCGCCTTCACCATGATCACTCGCCACCGCATCGCCCCGAACTGCCCTGAATTCTCCCGACTCGTTTATGGAACCTGGCGCATCCTGGACGACGCGGACAAGGCCAACTGCACTCCCCAAGCGCTCCTGCAGCGCTTCAAGGCCTGCGCGGACATGGGCATCACTACCTTTGACACGGCGGAGATTTACGGCGGCTATCACGTCGAAGAAGCCATCGGCGGCGCCTTGAAACTCGACCCCGCCTTCCGGCAGAAGATCGAGATCGTCACCAAATTCGGCATCTACGTGCCCTGTGAGTTTCACCCGCAGCGCAAGGTCGCGCACTACAACGCCACCGCCGCCCGCATCGTCAAGAGCGCGGAAAAATCCCTCCGCCTCATGGGCATCGACGAGATCGACCTGCTACTCGTCCACCGCCCCGACTGGTTGACGGGAGCCGAGGAAACCGCCGCAGGCCTCAACAAACTGCTCAAGGACGGCAAGATCCTCAGCGCTGGCGTTTCCAACTACAACGTGCACCAGTTCGAACTCCTGAACTCCTTCATGGACCAGCCGCTGGTCACCAACCAGATCGAATTCAGCCTGCTGCACATGGACCCGATCTACGACGGCACCGCCGACCAATGCCAGCGCCACCGCATTCTGCCCATGGCCTGGTCACCGCTGGGACAGGGCCGGCTCATGAAAAACGACGATCCCGCTGCATCCAGAGTCCAGGCCAAGGCCGCCGAACTCTCCGCCAAGTACGGCGACGCCACCCTCGATCAACTGGCCTACGCATGGCTCATGGCCCACCCCTCCTGCCCCCTGCCAATCATCGGCACGAACAAGCTGGAGCGCATTCAGTCCGTCGCCAAAGCAGCCGCCATCCAGCTCGACCGCGAGGACTGGTACGGCCTCTGGGAGGCGGCCAAGGGGCACGGCGTGCCCTGAGCCGTGGCAATGCAGTCTCGCATGGATGGATTGGAATGACCAAGGCCCCGAAAGCTCCACCTGCGGGTGAAGGTCTCGCCCTGAAAATCGGGCTTTAGCCCCCTGCCCTGCTCCCCGGCGGGAAGAAACGAACTTGGCACTTGGCAAAACGCCGGGACTCGCCAGCATGCTCGTCCAACATCAAGGGACGCCCGGTAAACGGGTGCCCTTCGTGCCGAAAATTCCCACAACGGAGCTACGCATGAATGAAGTGTTGACCAAATCGACTGTGCTGGTGCTGAATCGCCACTGGCAGGCCATCGACTCGAAAACGCCCATCGAAGCCTTTGGCATGATGGCCGCCGGAAACGCCACCGCGCTCGACATCCACGGCAGCGGCGACATGCGGCCGGTCACTTGGGACGACTGGCTGCGGCTAGAGGTGCGTGAGGATGACCACAGCATCGGCACCGTTCACGGTCCGGTGCGCGTGCCTTCCGTGCTGGTGCTCGCACGATTCGACAAGGTCCCGAAACGACGGCCCAAATTCTGCTCGAAGGCGATCTGGGAGCGCGATGGAGGCGTCTGCCAGTACACCGGGCGCAAACTCCGCCCGCACGAGGGGAACATCGACCACATCATCCCCATCTCCCGCGGCGGTGCCAGCAATTGGGAGAACTGCGTGCTCGCCGACCGCAAGATCAACAGCCGCAAGGGCAACAAGCTGCCGGAAGAGGCCGGACTGAAGCTCCTGCGCCGGCCTTTCGTCCCGCGCGAGCTGCCGGTGACGCATCTCATCAAAAACCACCACAAAGTGCGCGACTGGGAGGCCTTCCTCCACGGCGGCAAAGGCGTGTTCGAAGTGTGAAGGCTCGGCTCTTGCACCTCAGTCGGCAGCGGTGTCGTAGGCTCGTTCGCCAGAACGAGGACGCCGCTCCGCATTCTGGCGAATGCGCCTACACCACTCGCGGTCCCCTTCCTCTGTACGCTGGCGTTCTGATGGTCTGGCTACGGCTGAGGTCCGCCCGTCAACGGGCGATGACCGGCAGCAGCACCCGTGAGGGATGCTCCTTCTCGTGCAGGACCGTGTGCGTGCCGGGTTTCGTCGTCTTCATCCAATCCACCGTCTGCGGGCCGCCGGTCTGGTTGTTCGGCTCGTAGAGCGGAGCGCCAGTGCTGGAGACGGTGACGCGGAGGCGGTGGCCGCGATTGAGGATGATGCTGGTCCAGCCAGTGGACCATTTCAGCTTGGCGGGCTCTCCGGGCGTGAGCAGCACCTGATGGTCGAATCCTTCGCGGTAACGAGCCCGCAGCGGGTAGTCCATGAGCACCATGCTGCGGCCGTCGGGATAGACATCGGAGACGCGGAGGATGAAGTCGGTGTCGGTGACCGTCGATGTGACCCACAGTTCCGCTTCAACCTCGCCCGTGATTTCGAGCGGCTTTTCCAGCGGCCCGGTCGTCCAGGTGCGCACGTCTTTTTGTTTCTCGAAGGCCTGGCCGTCCTTCGCGCCGAGGAAGGCCCGGCCGGGCATTTCCATCGGCTGGAGCGGGTCGCAGTCGTAGCTCGTGCCGCTTTTAGCCGCCGAAGGTGCTTCCGGCTTCAAAACGGCCGCATCGTGCAGGTAAAAGCTGGTCTTCTCCACCTGCGGCGGCCAGTCGGCGGCCTCCCGCCAGACGTTGCCGGGCGCGTCAGGCTCCCCCGTCGCGCCCATGACGTAGTAGCGCACGGCGGGCTCCTTTTCGACGCCGTTGTCGGCGTCTTTGAGCCAGTGATCAAACCAGCGCACCATGTGATCGAGCTCCGGCCAGGTGGCGTTGTCCGGATAGACGAGTTCGCCGACCTTGCTGCCCTTGTTCAGCCTGCCGTGCAGCCAGGGGCCGAGCAGGAGCTGCTGCGGGGCGTTGGGTTTGCGGCCGATGAAGCTCCGCACGCTGCCCTGCACCATGAAATCGTACCAGCTGCCGATGGTGAAGCAGGGCACGTTCATCTTGTCGAAGTGCAGGGAGCAGTCCTCCGCACGCCAGTAGTCGTCATAGTCGGGATGCAGGTCCCACTCACGCAAAAGCGCGGCGTTGTCCTCCGGATGGCGGCTGTTTTTGCCGAAGTCGGCGAAGCGGCCCGGACGCGTGACCCCGCCGATGCGGTAGCCTTCCTGAAACAGGCTCAAACCGGTATCGACCATGTACTGGCACTTCAGGGACGGCGGCTGCGTCACGGCGAGGAAATTCTGCGCGAAGCCGCCCTGCGAACTGCCGAACGTGCCGACCTTTCCCGTGCTCCACGGCTGCGCCGCCAGCCATTCGCAGGTGTCATAGCCGTCCTTCTGCTGCCCCCAGGCCAGGGCGCGGTAGCCGACGTAGCGCCCCTCGCTCAGTTGCGAGCCGCGGAAATTCACCATGGCCACCGCATAGCCGTGCAGGGCCAGATCGGCGGCGCGGCGGCGGGTGCTGAGCCCGCTGATGTCGGCGTAGCGCTGCTCGAAAACGACGGGCCACTTTCCGTCACCCTCGGGAGTGTAAACATACGCGGAAAGGCGGATCCCGTCGCGCATGGGCATCATCACATGCTGCTCACGCACCCCGGCGACATCGAGCTTCGGCAGATCCTGGGCGGAGGTGATGGAGACAAGCGCGAGGAGGCAGAGCAGGCTGGATTTCATCCAGCCAATACGCGTTCACCGCCGCACATCCATCGGCGGATCAGTTCCTGTTGATGAGGCGGCGCACGTCGTCCTCGCTGTAAGCACTCTTGCCGCCGCCCATGTCGTTGTAGTTCTCGATGATCTTCGGCGGCTTTGGGGCGCCTGCGGACCGGGTCAGCGCGTTGCCGGTCTTGAACATGCTGCCCGCCCCGCCGAAGGCCGAGCCGCCCTCCCGCGCCATCTGTTCGCCGAGGGCGGAGCTGCCGGTCTTGAATCCCTCACCACCCATCGAGGACTGCCGGTTGCCGAGCGAATAGGTCGTGTCCATGCCCTGCGCCTTGGACCTGCCAAAGATGCTCTGACCGGCCTTGAACTGCTTCTGCCCGGCGTAGGAACTGCCGCCGGAAAAACTCTTCGAGTTGTGAGTCTGCCGCTGAAAGTAATTGCCGGCGCCGCCCACGCCCCCCTTCGGATCGGTGATGAATTTCTCGTAGCGGCTGCGCTGATTCTCGTCCGGCTTTAGCATGGCGCGCTGGGCCAGCGGCATGCTGGCGAGGTCCTTCTTCGGCTTCTTTTTGTCCCCGCCCGAGCACTGGCAGAGCGCAGCCCCCGCCAGCACGCAGAGCAGGAGCGAAAGATGCGGATTCATGGTGAAGGCGAGTGTTTGGCGGATTGGCGTGCGAGAAAGAGCACCTCGCTCCGAACCGCGCCCGGTAGGCGGAACTTCGGCAGCTCGCGCTCGATGCCCGGCACCATTCCCCAGCTTTGGTAGAGTTCAAAGACGAGTTTGGCCGACTCCTGCGGCATGCACCAGTTCCGGCGCATCAAAAAGGCCTCCGCGGCCTCGAACTGCTGCTGCCGGATGAGAAACCGCGCATGCGCGGCAAAAATCTCCGGCTGCTGCGCGGCGCTGCCGTCAATCCGCTGCATAGCGGCTGCGAAGAGCTCTGCGGCCAGATCCGCGTGACCAGCGTCCTCAAAGGCCCGCGCCCACTCGATCGTCTGCGCCCCGCCCGGGAAGGCCAGACGCAGCGTGTCATTGAAAAGTTCACGAATGGCCGCCTCGTCCTTCTGCGCGTGCGCCACCCGCACGGCGAGCGGCAGCTTCCGCCCCTGCTCCCGCAGCGTCGGCACGCTGGCGAGAATGCGGCACGCATCCCCGGCCCACGCGGCACGATCCGCGCCCAGCAGTGCCTCGGCGGCCAGCTCGATGCAGATGCGATCCTGCTCCGCGACCTTCTTCCAGGCCTCCAGAAAGTCCTCATGCGCCTCCCCGCCCAGGTGCCCCGCAAAGGCGCTCAGCGCCAGCGCTGCCAGCGGTCGGTCGGCCCCCGCACGGCACTCCGTAGCCAGGATCGAGATCCAGCCCCCGGCATGCCGGCCCGCCGCCTGATCCCGCAGCCACGCGTGCATGTCCTGCAGCGTCTCACGGTCCCGCGTCGTGGTGCGCAGCAGCGCGGCGATCTGGGAGCGCCCCCGCTCCGGCGTCCAGTCGTCCGCCAGGGTCAGCACCTTCAGCATTTCCAGCCGCAGGGTGAAGCGCTCATGGTCACCTTTCAGGGTCCGGTCAGCATGGATCAATAAATTCAGCGCCTCCCCGGAGCGCCCCTCTTTTCGCAGCCCGGAGGCCAGCGCGATGATGCAGCGCAGCGACCGGCGCTCCACACAGAGCGCCATCAAGTCCCGCAACCCGTCCGCAGCCGCATCCGTGAGGCTGGAGGCGATCTCGCAGCGCAGTTTCAGCGCGTCCTCCGCGACCGGGTCCAGCGGCTCCTCCGTCGGCACTTCCGCCAGCACCTTCAGCGCGGCCTTCGGCTGGCCGAGGCGCAGCAGGATCTGCCCGCGATGCAGCCCGGACTCGGCATCGAGATCCGTCCCGGCCTGATCGTTCGCCACATAGGCGGCGTGCATGCGCTCCCAGGCGGAGAGGGCACCCCGGTCATCCTGGAGACGTTCGAGCAGCAGGCCGAGCTCCCGCAGGTAGGAGATCTCATGCGGACGGCGGCGCTCCAGCACCTGGGAAAATTTGTCGCGGAAGCCACGGCGGCGCAGCTCGTCCACATTGAAATCCCAGGCCAGAAACATCGCGTGCTTTTCCCGCAGCGTGTCGTCCCCGGGCTGCGGTGGCTTGTAGGGCGGCTCGGCCATCAGCAGCTTCAGGGCAAAGCTCAGGCCAGGCTCGATCTCCCGCGCATTCTCACAGGACCGCAGCATCCACAGCGCGTAGTCGGGATTGGAAGGGGCGCGATCAGGCAGCTCGCTGTAGAGGCTGATCGCCTCCCGCACCATGCCGGCGGTCTCGAGCCGGCTGGCCAGGTTGGCCAGAGTCTCCACGGAATGCTCCGTGCGCAGATCGACCGCCGCGAGGTGCTCCCGGATCATGCGCAGACGCGTCGGATAGTCCTTGTCCCGCAGCCGGCCCAGCAGCTCGTTGATGCGCCACTCGCCAAATTCAGAATCCGAGCGCGGCCCCAGCATCGTGGTGCCGAACCGGGCGTCCAGCTCCTGATTGGCACCCCGGACGACTCCGCCGAGTCCCTGCTGATACAGCAGCGCCTCCACCTCCCGCGTCTCCTCCCACAGCGTGCGCATGTGGTTCGGCTCCTGGTAGCGCGAGGCTCCCTGGGACATCATTCCGCCGCCCGGGTCCGCCACCTCTCTCTGTGCGATGAAAGGCCCTGAAAGAAACCGCCCCAGCATCTCCCCGCCCGCCCCGTCCGCCCCGGCCAGCCCGGCCACCGCCGCTTTGTGAATCGCCGTCATTGCGGAGGGCTGCGCCCGCTGCAGCCGCCGCCAGACGGACCGCAGCGCATCCTCCCTCTTGGCACCGGAGTCCGCCACGCGGTGCAGCGCCGAGACGCTCAGCAGGAAAGGATCGTAGGCCGTGCGGTAGGCGCCGCCCGTCGCAGGCCCGGAAACGGCGGACTCCAGGTAATGCCGCGCCAGGTCCCAGCGCTCGGCGCTTTCCGCGATGCGGGCCAAGAAATGCGAAAACTCCAGGCTCATCTCTGGGGAGTGCCGGGGCAGCGGCTCACCGAGCGCCAGCGCCTCGTCGTAGCGCTGCTTGTCGGCAAGCTTCCGCGTCAGGTCGATGATCGCCGAATTCCGCAGCACGCGGGCCTCACCCAGTACCTTCAGCTCTTCCGTGCGGTAGCGAAACTCGGCCACGTCCGTCAGCATCGAGGCGCTGGCATAGAGCAGCTCCGAGCGCGCCTTCAGCACCTCGGCCGACCAGCCCTTTTCGCCCGCCCAGCGCGTCACCTCGCGCATTCCGCCGCTGCGCAGATGCAGCCACACATGGCAAAACTGCGCCTCCAGCGTGTTCACGTCCGGCAGCACCTCCGCCAGGACCGCACGGCACTCGCTGCCAGCGTCCGCGTAGTACAGCGCCCACAGCTTCTCCACGGCATTCGCCTCCGCATCGGCGCTCCAGCGCCGCACCCACGCGGACAAGGTCGCACCGCCGCGTGCACGGTGCAGTTTCGCCAGTTCCTCGACCGCCCGCAGCCGCACGATGGCCGCGTCGTCCGGCAGCTCGGCGAATTCCGCCCTTGGCTGGCCCAGGAAGGCGCGCAGCTGGTCCATTTCCTTCCGCTCCAGACCGGGAGCGAAGTCCAGCAGCGGCGCCAGATCCCCCGTGGTCACGCCACTCCCACCGCGACGCGTGTCGGTCAGCGGCAGCGGGGCGCGCACGCCCTTCACGGGATAGCTTCCCGCTTTCATCTTCACCGTCAGCACCGCATTCAGATGCTTCTCCGCCTCCGCATCATCGGCAAAGCGCAGGCACTTCAGCGCCAGCCGCAGCCGTGCGCGCCCGTCCCAGGCGCGAACTCGCGCCATCTGCTCGTAAACCCGCCGCTCCGCCTCGTCCTGACCGGTGGTTTGATAGTACTTCGCCAACTCCTCCAACGCTCCGGCATCCTGAGAAAAACGGCTCTCCAGCCGCCGCCGCACGCGATCCGCCTCGGCGATTTCAAAGGTCTGCTCCAGCAGCTCCACCAGCCGCCGCGACTCCGCCGCCATCTCCTTGCGCGGAGCCGCCGCGGCGATCTGTTTTTGGAAATAAATCGCCGCTTTCAAGTCATCCACCTTCAGCGCCGCATCGCGCAACTGGTCCAGCGAGAACGGCGTGTCCGGCGCGGTGTAATACGCCTGCTTCATGCTCGCGAAGGCCCGTGCATGCTCCCCCCCGCGCTCAAACACCTCCGCCAGCGCCTCGTGGTAAAAACCGTCAAAGGGATGCCGCTGCACGCGCGATGTCAGCGCCTGCTCCAGCAGTTTCAGCCGGTCGCGGAGCACGCTCGGTGCCAGCTCGCCGCCGTTCGCATCGGAAAAGGTCAGCCGGTCGATGCAGCGGCGCAGCACCTCGCGCCTGCGTTTGATGTCTGTCTCCCGCTCCAGGATCTGCGCCTGCACCTCCACATGCTCGCCGATCCGATGCTGCCGCAGCAGGATGTCGGCGTAGCTTTCCAGCAGCGGCAGAGCCGCAGGCCCCTCCACGCGCTTCACCGCCTCCTTCCAAAGCGCCAGCGCATCGTCCGTGCGGCGTTGCAGGAAATAGACCTGCGTCAAAGCCGAGAGCAGCGGTCCGGAATCCGGAAACTCGCGGTAAACACTCTCCAGCAGCTTCGCGGCGTCAGCGCCCGGCGGTCGCGGCGGTGCATCGCTCTTCCACCCGGGGTTCGAATATTCCGATTCGGCCCGGCGCTCCGCCTCCATCAGCAGTTCCGCCAGGCGCAGCGTGTGCCGGACCCGGGACGCGGCGTCGATCTGCGCCAAAAGTCGCAACTGCCGCATCATCAGCGGAACATTCTCATCCACCTGTGCCAGATCGAGCTTCAACTGCTTCACGATCAGCGACACCGCACGCTCCTTTCCGCTTCGCGGGTCAAACTCGAGCACGTCGAGGAGATCGTAGGCCGACTCGATCTGATTCGTCCGCAGCGTCCACCAAAAACCACGAAACACCTCCGGAAGGCCCGCTCCATCCTGCCGCGCCGCGCTGACGGCTTTCCCGGCAAACTCGGTGACCCGCGTCGGCAGCCCTTCAGCGCTCGGCCCCGCAGGTGCGTCACTGGCAAAACCCGATCCGGTGAACGCAGCCGGCAGCTTGAACTCGAACGTCGGGTCCAGGGGCTTCACCGCCGGCTTCTCATCCCCCATCAGGATCGAAAGCAACCGCTCGTCCGCGTCCACACGATCCTCGTCCGTCGTGCTCGCCTGCCAGGCCTTCTCCACCCACTCCGCCGCTTCGCCATTCTCACCATGCTCGGCCAAAAGTTCGGCCAGCCGCAGCCACGCCTCGCGCCCGGCACCCGGTTTGGAGACTGCCTCACGCGCCAGAGCGATCGCGCTTTCGATGTTGCTGCCGGCTGCGAGGAATGCGGACGCATCGTTCAAGCGCCGCTGCTTTTCCTCCTCGCTCGTCGCGCTGGCGGTGAACTCGCGCAGCAATTGGTCCTCCGCCGCCGGATTCCTCCTCGCCCGGAAAAAGGCCGCCAGATCGAAAACCGCCTCCGCCTTCTGCGGCTCACGCGCCACGCGGGCGCGGAGGATTCGTTCCACCACCGCGTCGAGGGCGCGGTTTTGCGCGAACACGAGCAGTTGCTTCTCCACATCCGTGCCGGACTGCACGTCCAGGAGCTTTTCCAGCCGCCGGGTCGCGCTTTCCGCATCGCCGCTGCGCAGATCAGC
The DNA here is from genome assembly GCA_945863205.1 of Akkermansia muciniphila. Lineage (GTDB taxonomy): Bacteria > Verrucomicrobiota > Verrucomicrobiia > Verrucomicrobiales > Verrucomicrobiaceae > Prosthecobacter. Next base: position 13,687 of record CAMAZK010000083.1, read on the forward strand.
CTCGCAGCGCAGCAGCACGATGGCTGGCAGGTCGCTGCCGTCGCCCTTCAGCCGCTCGTCCAGCAGTGCCGCCGCCTCCGCCGTGCCCTCGTGGTCCAGCAGCGTGCGCACCAGCTCCCAGCGGTAGTCCTCCACCTGCGGCACCGCCTTCACCAGCGCCTGCAGCCAGACCACTCGCTCCTCCACCTCCACGGTGATCTCAAAAAATCGCGCCGCGTCGAGCATCGCCTGCTCTGCTGGCGGTGCTTTCTTCGCCGCCTTCACCAGCGCCTCCCGCAGGTCGTCCAGCAGGCCGAACCGCTCGTGCAAACGCACACGCCGACGGAAAAAGTCCACGTAGCGCCCGTCCCTGAAGTGCAGCATCGCCAGCCCGTCCCGCAGCGCCGCATCGGCCTTGGCGAATTGATCCGCGTGCTCGTAAATCCGTGCCAGATCGTAAAGCGCATCCAGCTTCCGCTGCGGATCCTTCTGATCGGCCAGCTTCGCAAAAAAAGCCGCCGCGCGATCCGGGAACCCCGCCTGGAGCAGGAGCTGCGCCACCTGCCGCGCCAGCCCGAAGTCATCCGCCCGCAGCTTTGCCGCCGCCTCCCACGCATCTGCGGCCTCTGCATTCTTTCCGCCGCCCAGCGCCAGATTACCGATCTCGATCCAGACGTCTCCGCCCCCCTCCTTCAGCACGACGGCCAGGCGTTTCAAGAGCGCGATGGCCGCCTCCGGCTGCTTCTGCTCCACCGCCACTTCCGCACGTCCACGCAGCGCAAACACATTCCCCGCGTCCAGTTTGAGCACCTCGTCATACTTCCCCGCCGCACCCGCCAGATCCCCGCCGCGCCGCAGCAGATGTCCGTGCACCAACATCACCGCCGGATGCTTCGACGCCGCAGCCTGTCGGGAGACGTTCTCCACCAGCAGCTTCGTGGCTTCGTGCTTGTCGTAAAGGCTCCACAGCAGGTCCAGCACCCGCCCATGCTCCGGCTGCTGCACCAGGAGGGAGAGATACTCGTTCGCCAGCCGCGTCTCGCGCTCTGTCCACGTAGGCGCCGGCGTCTGCCCCGCAGCGTGTACTGACCACGTCAGCAGCAGCGCCCCCAAGAGTCGCTTCCAACCCGCTGTCTGGACTGTCGTGCTCGCCATATCGCGGGCCGATCATAGACGCCTTTCCCGCCAGCGCCAAGCCGCAACCCCAAATTCGGAATAACCGCCCGTTTGGAGCCGTTCTTCCCCGTGAACACCCGCCATGCTCCAGCGCCCACTCTTCCTCACCCTCGCCACCATCAGCCTGAACGCCGCCGAACCGCCCGTTCCGGCCAAAATCGAGTTCAATCGCGATGTGCGGCCCATTTTGAGCGACAACTGCTTCTACTGCCACGGCAACGATCCGAAGCATCGCGAGGCTGATCTGCGGCTCGACCTCCGCGACGAGGCCATCGCTGCCAAGGCCTTCATTCCCGGCAAAGTCAGCGAAAGCGAGCTCGTCTCCCGCATCCTCACCGATGACGAAGACGACCTCATGCCGCCGCCGAATTCGCACAAGAAGCTCACCGAGCGTCAAAAGACCATCCTCAAGAAGTGGATCGACCAGGGCGCGGCCTACCAGCAGCACTGGGCCTATGAAAAGCCCATCAAAGCGGCCATCCCTGCTGGCAAACATCCCATCGACCACCTCGTGCAAAAGCGCCTCGCCGAGATCGGTCTCAAACCGTCTCCAAAGGCCGACGCCCGAACCTTGATCCGCCGTCTCTCCTTCGACCTGCACGGCCTGCCACCCAAACCATCCGATCTGGATTCACGCATCACGGATCACTCATCACTCGACGCGCTGATCACTCAGCTCTTCAAATCCCCCCACTACGGCGAGCGCATGGCCATCTCCTGGCTCGACCAAGTCCGCTTCGCCGACACCATCGGCTACCACAGCGACAACCCGCACAACGTCTGGCCCTACCGCGACTACGTCATCAATTCCTTCAACACCAACAAACCCTTCGACCGCTTCACCATCGAGCAAATCGCCGGTGATTTGATGCCGAATGCGAATCAAGAAACCCGCGTCGGCTCCGCCTTCAACCGCCTCATCCTCAGCACCGAGGAGGGTGGTGCCCAGGCCAAGGACTACGAGCAGCGCATGCTCACCGACCGCGTCCGCGCCATCGGCAATGCCTGGATGGGCCAGACC
>CAMAZK010000084.1 GCA_945863205.1 Akkermansia muciniphila
TTCAAGAAGCGGCAGGCAACATGATCGTCGATATCGGCGGCGGCACGACCGAAGTGGCGATCATCTCCCTCTCCGGCATTGTTTACAGCCGCAGCGTGCGGGTGGCGGGCGATGAACTGGACGAGGCGATCATCAATTACATGAAGCGCGCCTACAATTTGATGATCGGCGAGCGCACGGCGGAGGAGATCAAACTGCGGATCGGCAGCGCTTTCCCGCTGGGCAAGGAAACGACGATGGAAGTGAAGGGACGCGACATGGTGGCGGGACTTCCTAAAACGATCACGATCACCAGCCAGGAAGTGCGCGAGGCGATGCTGGAGCCTTTGAACGCGATCATCGATGCGGTGCGCACGACGCTGGAGCGCTGCCCGCCGGAGCTTTCCGCCGACCTTGTGGACCGCGGCATCATGCTGGCCGGCGGAGGCGCTCTTCTTCGAGGCCTCGACAAACTGCTTCAGGAAGAAACCTCGCTGCCGGTGCATGTGGCGGAGGATCCGCTCAGCGCCGTCGGTGAAGGCACGGGACGAGTGCTCAGCGAACTTGAATTCCTGCGCAAGGTGAGCACCACGGAAGTTTGATCTGCAGGCCGGGCGGTCCACCGCCTGTCTTGAGGAAGCGGTCGCAACGGCGGCGCGCACTCTTCGGGAGCTGAAAAGCCATGAAAAAATTCAACATCCTCGCGCTCTTGGTCTTCATCGCCGGAATGGTGTCGGTGTTCACACTGGACACCCCGACGACGCGTGCCATCCAGGCCCGCGCGATGAGTCTTCTTTCCCCCTTCATTCATTCGAGCGCGGCGATGGAGCGTGCGGCGGAGTCCGTCATGGCGCCGGAGGTCAATCCGGTCGAGGTCAAACGGGAGAATGAAGAACTGCGCGTGCAGGTTGAGCGCTTGCGCATCATTCAGCAGAAGTATCATCAGATCATCGAAGAGAACGCAAAGTTGCGGCAGCTCATCGAATTCAAACAGTCGGCATCCTTCAAAATGACGCCTGCGAAGGTCATACGCCGCAGTTCGAGCACTTGGTGGAACAGCCTCATCATCGACAAGGGGTCGCTGGACGGCATCGGCACGGACAGCCCGGTGATCACGTCTGCAGGCCTGGTCGGCAAGACCTCGACCCTGGCGCCGCACATGGCGAAAGTGATCCTGCTGACCGATGAGATGTGCCGGGTGTCGGCGACCGTCGAAGGCACGCTCGAACAGGGCATCCTGATCGGTGAAAGGGGAGCGCTGGACGTGCGGCCCGAATTGCACCTGCGTTTTTTGAATCGCGACGCGAACATCAATGCAGGTGCGGCGGTGTATTCATCTGGTGAAGGCGGCGTCTTCCCGGCGGACCTGCTGCTGGGCCGTGTGAAGCGTTTTGAGAACCGTGAGATTTCCGGAGAGGCCATCGTCGAACCCGCCGTTGATTTCTCCACTCTGGATTATGTTTTTGTGATTGAGATGAGGCCCGCCACACCCTGATCTGCCATGTTGTTTCATCCGATCTCCATCATGCTGCTGCTGCTCACCTTCATGGTGCAGGAGTTCATTCCCGGGCTGGAGATCGCCCAGTTTGCGACGTTGTTTCTGCCGGCGGTTTTTTTCTTCTGCGCTTCCGTGGCCTCTCCTTTCGCCATGATGCTGGTGCTGGCATTCATCACCGGATTCATCTGGGATGCACGTTATCTTCCGGGTGCCATCGAGTCCTTGGAGGAGATGTCGGACGTGTTTGGGACCGGGATGGACGCCGAGTTCGGAGCCGGCAGCCGTCCGCTGCCCTTCGGCCTGTCCATCGGGCTCTTCGGGATCCTGGGAATGCTCATGCAGGGGATTCGTCCATTGTTCAAACGCGGCCGGCTGGAGCTCCCGGTTCTGATGGTGGGAGTGGCGATTTTTCTTTGGCTGCTCTTCCAGTATCTCATCATGACTTTTTTGCGCGGGTCGCTCCAGTTCCCGTCGAGCGTCTGGTCGAAGATGATCACGGACAGCCTGCTCGGCATGCTGGTGGCGCCGCTGGTTTTTCTGCTGCTCTACTCACTGGCGCGGCTTTCGAGTTATGAGATCAAGTACGAAGGACTGAGGTATCGTTTCGATGGTCTTTAAATATCACTTCCGGCTTTATCTTTTCACACTCGTCATGCTCGGCGGGTTTGCCCTGCTCGTGTACCGCCTGTGGTCCCTGCAGATCGACAGGCGTGAGGAGTTTGTGAAGATGATTCCCGGCGCAAAGCGTGAGCGCGCACGAGTGCCGGGGCCGCGCGGCGAGATCAAAGACCGCAACGGGGTCGTTCTAGCCACGAACGACGCGAGCTTCGAGGTGCGAATCAATCTGGCGGAGGTCGTGGTTGACTACCGCCGTGTGGCCAAGATCAAAAAGACGCCCATCCCCACGGTCGAGTTTGAGACGATCGAGAGGGGCATCCGACGGAAAAAGCCCGAGATCGACATCTACACGATCTTTGAGGAAACGATCGCCTCGCGCATGCGCGAACTGGGAGTACACCAGGAGTACGCCGTTGATTCCCTGCGGGTCCATTTTCGCAGCTTCGGTGGAGCGGTGCCGTGGGTTTACCGCGACGATCTGACCTTCGCGGAATTTAGCCGGATCGCCGAGCACAATCTGGGTTTGCCGGGCGTCACGGTGGCGGAGCGCGCCTCGCGCGTTTACCCGCTCAAGTCGGTGGCGTGTCACATCCTGGGGTACGTGCGACTGCCGGATGACAAGCGGGCATCAGACGAAGAGCGCAAGGACTGGGACTACTATGTGCCGGATGATTTCGGCGGCGCCGGAGTGGAAAAGAGCTTCGACAAGTATCTGCGCGGCAAGCCCGGCGTGCGTGTCATGCAGCGTGACCAGCGCGGACGGCCGGTCGGGGAGGTCTTTGAGGAGTATAAAGAACCGCGAAAGGGCAATGACGTCTATCTGACGCTCGATGTGCGGATGCAACTCATCGCGGACCGGGCGCTTCGTGACGCCAAAGTCGGACGTGGAGCGGTGGCGGTGGTGGAACCCGCATCCGGAGAGATTCTGGCGATGGTTTCCGTGCCCTCCTACGACCCCAACAAGTTTGTCCCCAGCATCCGGCAGGCCGACTGGGACGAACTCTTGAAGAACAAGACCATTCCGCTGCTCAACCGTGCCGTGCAGGGGCACGCGCCGGGATCCACGTTTAAGATTCCGATTTCCTTCGCGGGCTGTTTGAAGGGCATCCAGATGCAGCGATTCAACTGCTCCGGAAGCGTGACCTACGGGAATACATCCATGCAATGCTGGATCCAGCGGCAGAACGGCGGATCACACGGCAGCCTGAACATCAGCGACGCCATCATGAAGTCCTGCAACTGCTTCTTCTACCAGTATGGCAATGCGGCCGGCATAGCCAACATCACCAAGGTCAGCAAGATTCTCGGAGTCGGTGAACGCACAGGGGTCGAACTTGAGGATGAGAGCCCCGGCATCCTCCCCAACCCGGACTGGCTGCGGGCGAACCGCCCGGCCGAGCGCTGGAGTGATGGCTACACCGCGAACACATCCATCGGGCAGGGCATGGTACTGGCCTCCCCGCTTCAAATGGCATCCGTCACCGCGACGGTCGCAAATGGCGGCAAAGCCTGGAGTCCGCACCTGCTCAAACGCGTGATGGACGGCGACGAAGTCGTGCTCGACAACCCGCCCAGCCTACGGGGTGACCTCTCCCAAAGCGTCAAACCGGAAGAGATCGAAGTCATCCGAAAAGGCATGTGGAAGGTCGTCAACGATCCCGGCGGCACCGGCAAGGGAGCGCGTATCACTGGCATTGAAGTCGCGGGGAAGACTGGTACGGCCCAAAACTGGCGCAACAACGAGAAAGGCTCCCGGGTGGAAGACAACCACACCTGGTTCATCAGTTTCGCCCCTTACCAAAGCCCGAAGCTGGCCGTCTGTGTCCTGGTGCAAAACGGGAAGTCGGGAGGGGGCTGCGCAGCGCCCGTCGCCCGCCGCGTGCTTGAGCAGTGCCTGGCGCTCGAAAATGGTTACGAGGTGGCGGTCGAGCCGATGCCGCCGGCGGAAGGTCACTTCAATCACATTTCACAAGTCCAATATGCCGATGCCGGGGTGCCTTTGGTGCCCGAGCCGGATGAGGATGGCGACGTGGGCGCGGGTGCGCCCACCGTCGAATCCGTGGATGCACCGGCGCCGCGTGTGAACGTGACGCCCAACATCAAACGGAAAGCCGATTCAGCGACATCGGCGGGAAGCAGCTCCACACAGAACGTGCCCAGAGCCGTGCCAGTGCGCAGGCCAGGTATCTTCAACCGGGGAGGCTCCCAAGATTCCAAACCATCAGAACCCTCCCCTGGCGGGTTCTTTCGCAGAATCTTCCGCTGAAGACCTGCTAAAGATTTCAGGGAGACACAAACACCATGGCACTGACCTTCGTTCAAAGAATCAAAGAACTTCTCACCGGCAAACGCGACATCAAAAGCGGCGTGCGCCTCGTCATCAACTGCGAGAAACTGGAGAACCGCGTAGCCCTTCTGGACAAGGGCGTCGTGGAAGAATACAACATCGAGCGCGTCGGCACGAGCAGCCTCATCGGCAGCGTTTTCAAAGGGCGCATCCGCAACATCGAGCAGGGTCTCAAGGCCATGTTCATCGACATCGGCTTCGACAAAAACGCGTTCCTGCACTTCTGGGACGCCATCCCCGCCGCCCTGGATGCAGGCCTGGAGGAGATCAATCGCGGCGGCAGCAAGAAGAAGAAGCGCATCGAGGCCAAGGACATCCCCAGCCTCTATCCCGTCAATTCCGAAATCATGGTGCAAGTCACCAAAGGCCCTGTCGGCAACAAAGGCCCCCGCGTCACCACGAACATTTCTCTGGCGGGCCGTCTGCTCGTCCTGATGCCGCTCAACGACACCTGCGGCATCTCCCGCAAGATCGACGATCCGAAGGAGCGCGCACGCCTGCGCCGCATCATCGAAAACGTCACGCTTCCCGAAGGCATGGGCATCATCCTGCGCACCGAAGCCTCCGGAAAACGTGCGCGTCACATCGTGCGGGACCTGAACATTCTCCTCGACGAGTGGGATGAGATCGTCGCCAAGCGCGACGGTCAGAACGCCCCCGTCTGCTGCTTCCAGGAGCCGGATCTCGTCGAACGTACCGTTCGTGACTTTCTCACGGAGGACATTGACGAAGTGGCCTGCGATGACGCCGCCACCGTGGAGCGGATGCAGCGCATGGCCGCGCACATCTCCGGCCGCGCGAAACGCCGCATCAACTTCTATCAGGGACACGGGGCCATCTTCGAGCACTACGGCATTCAGAAGCAGATCGACAACGCCTTCTACCGCCAGGTCTGGCTGCCATGCGGCGGCTACATCGTCATCGACCAGACCGAGGCCCTCGTTTCCATCGACGTCAACACCGGCCGCAACAAGGGCCACAAGGACGTGGACAAGCTGCTGCTCGAAACGAACCTCGAGGCGGCGGCCGAGGTCGCACGCCAGCTCCGCCTGCGCAACATGGGCGGCCTGATCGTGGTCGATTTCATCGACATGAAGCACCGCCGCGACCAGCAGGCCGTTTACAAGCTCATGCTGGATCATCTCAAGCGCGACAAGGCCAAGACCCAGGTGCTGCCGATCTCGCAGTTCGGCCTCATGGAAATGACCCGTCAGCGCCTTAACGAGAGCCTCGGAACGACGCTTTACGAACCCTGCCCCTACTGCAAAGGCAACGGGCAGGTCAAGACGCCGCTCACCATGAGCGTGGAACTCCAGCGCCGTATCGTCAGCGTCCTGGGACGCGCGAATCAGGAGCAGCGCCAAATCCTCGCCATCGTACACCCGGAGGTCATGAACCGCCTCAAGACCGAGGATGGAAACCTGCTGGTGGAACTCGAGCGCAAATACCACGCCCGGCTGACCTTCCGTAGCGATCCCGGCTACCACCGCGAGCAGATGACTCTGACCGACGCGACCACGGGCGACGAGATTCGCTCCTAGCTTTCCCATCACAGCACCCCTGCCCCGCTGCGCCTCCCGTCATGCAGACGGCAGCGCGGCGGAGGTTTAGGGCTGGGAAGCCTTCGTGCCCTTCAGGAGCTTTTCCAGGTTCTCGTCCGGCTTGACGCCCTTTGTCAGAGCCGCGTCGTACTCGACACGCGCCTCATCCCACTTCGGCGGATCCCAGGTGATGTAGAGGACGGCTAGATTGAAATGTGCTTCGCCATACGCGGGATCGATCGCCAGGGCGGTTTTGAACTCGCGCTCGGCCCGCTCCAGCAGGCTCATCTTTGTGGCGATGATGCCGAGATAGTGACGACCGCTGGCATTGTCAGGCCGCTTGGCGAGGCTCTTTTCAAAGTAGGTCATCGCATCCTTCCAGCGCTCCTGTTTGAAGTAGGTCACACCGAGGGCGAAGGCGGCGGGCTCGTTCGCCGGATCGTAGGCCAGCGCTTTTTGCAGCGAGACTTCGGCATCGGCGTGCTTGTCCCCGCGCTGGCGTGCCATGCCCAGCCCGATGAGGGCTCCGACATTCTTCGGCTCGGCCCTCAGAGCGTCCTGGTAAAGGCGGGCTGACTCCTCGAAGTTTTTTGCCATGTAGGCCTCATTGGCCTGGGTGATGAGATTTTCCACCGTGCCTGGAGCCGGCGGCGCGGCCTTCTTGTCACTGTCGGGAGCTGCATTGGCGATGAGCATGGCCTGCACCCCGTCCGGCCCCAGGAGCTCCCGAACGACGGGATCGGAGAAGAGTTTCTCCTCCGCTGGGGTGAGGATCATCCGCGCATTCTTGAGCTCTTCGACCTGCTTGATGAGATCGGCGGAGGCGTTCTCCATTTTCTGCAATTCTGCAATCATGAGGTCCTTGGCCGCCTGCTGCCGGTGCTGGGTGCGCAACTGGCGCATAATGATGGCGCGGAGCATCTCATTCTCCTGGGTGAGTTCCGGCGTTGCGGCCATCTTGGCGTCCATGCCGGACTGCACGTCTTTGAGCTGCCTGGTCAGCTCGGCCACCTGGGTCTGGTAGGAGGCGCTTTCTTTGCGCAAGTCGGTGAGCTGGCCCTGCAAGCCCGTGAGCTGGCCGCGCAGATCGGCGATTTCAGCGTCTTTCCGGGTCACGTCCGCTTTGAGGGTGGCGACCTGCTGTTCGGCCTCTCCAAGCTGCTTTTTGAGGCGCTCGTTCTCTGCGAGGAGCCGCTTCATTTCGACACTGCCGGTCTTCTTCTTCAGTTCCTCCACCTCCGCAGCCAGACCCAGGCTGCGTGCGCTTGCGACGTCACGCTCCTTGACGGCTGCATCACGCTGTTTGACCGCGTCATCACGCTCCTTGAAGATTTTGGACCGCTCCTGCTCGATGTCAGCGATGCGGGCGGATGCGACAGCGAGTTTCTCCGAGGCGTCTTTGGCAGCGGCTTCCGCGGCGAGCATGCGCTGGCCGTTTTTCCGCAGTTCGAGGTCAACGGCCATTTTTTCCTCCATGAGCTTGTCGAGCTGGCCCTTAGCGGCCCTTCCCTCTTCGACATCCCGAGTCATCGCCAGGATGCTTTGTTCCATGGCGGTGGCTTTCCGTCCGAGGGCTTCGTTTTGAGAGCGGGCCGTGGTGATCTCCCCCGAAGCCCACTGATACCACTGCTGCCACTTGCCGAGATCGAGTTGATTCTGGTTGTTCTGCGTCTCGAGTTCGAGCACGCGCTTCTTGTACATCGCCTCCCACTGACTGAGCATGTCCGTGAGGCTGGGAAGAGCGCCATTGGTCGAAGGCACCGGCTGCGCGAGCACTCCGGGGGCCGGAATGGCGCTCAGCGCGGCGGGCACATAACCCGGCGCCACTGGCGTGACGACCTGTGGAGCGGTGGCGGCCGGAGGAGCGGCCTGCTGGCTCATGCGCGACTGGATACGCAGAAGGGAGTCTTTAATCTTCTGCTGACGGCTGGCCCGCATCTCCGGCTGCCAGGAAGGGTAGTTCCGCTCGATGCTGTCCATGATCTCGGCAGCCTGCTTGAACTTGGCCTGCGCCATTTGCGTGTCTCCGGCTTCCTCGAGCTTGGCGGCCTCGTTGTTCATCACGAATCCGCGGAAGTATTGATCGGCGACCTCGCTGCCGGCGTCGATGGTTTGAGCGCAGATCGTTGTCACCGCAAAAAGAGCTGCGGCGAGCATGAAGACTGGAGAGAGACGGTTCATGGGGATTTTCGGAAGGGTTGCGACCTTACCGCCTCATGCCCTTCTTGGCAATGCCCTTGGCACCCCTGTCATCCCCGCCTTTGCCGAAGCACGGCCACCCAGCGGTCCACCGACTTGCCCGGGGCGTCTTTCAGTGCCCGGCTTTCCTTGTTGCGCTTGTTGCTGACGACTTCCATGCCGAGGGATTCCAGAGCACGCAGGGCGAGCCGGTGCTCCACATCGAAGTAACTGGTGATGACCAGCATGCCGTCCGGTCGCAGTTTGGCGATGCCCTGGTCGAAAATCTTCTTCCACAGCTCCTGCCCGTGCCAGAAGTTCTGATGGCGGAGGAATACCACGTTGAAGTCGTCTCCCAACTCCTTGTGGCGGTCGATCTGTGTCGCGTCCTCGATCAGGAATTCGGCGGGAAGCTGCTCGTGCGTCTCCCGCGCCTGGCGGATCTCACGGATCCGGATGTCAGCTCCCACCATTTCGACGGGACCTCCCTGCGTGAGCTCCTTCCCCACCTGGATGAGGGTTTCGGCCTCGTCACAGCGACCGCATGCCAGGTTCAAGATTCGCATGTCCTTCCGAGGCGCCGCCAGATGCGGAGACAGCGAGTCATGCAGAAGCGATTTCAGCTTCGTCATGTCTTCCTGGATGGGGTGCGCGGGCTGCATTCGTCAGAATTTTAACTCCTCGCCAAAGATCATCCGCGCGGCTTGGGCGACGTCTTTGTCACCGCGTCCGCTGAGATTGACCAGGATGATCTGATCCTTGCCCATCGCCGGTGCGACTTTGGAGACTTCGGCGATGGCATGGCTGCTCTCAAGGGCAGGGATGATCCCCTCGACCTGGCTGAGCTCTTGGAAGGCGGCGAGAGCCTCGTCATCGGTGGCGTAATTGTAGGTCACGCGGCCTTGGTCGTGCAGCCATGCGTGCTCGGGGCCGATAGCGGCGTAGTCCAGGCCCGCGCTGACGCTGTGGGTAAGTTCGATTTGCCCGTCTTGATTGGCGAGGAGCCATGTCTTTGTGCCCTGAAGGACGCCGAGACGACCGCCTTGAAAACGGGCGGCGTGACGCTCCGGAACGATGCCATCTCCGCCCGCCTCGACGCCGATCATGCGGACCCCCTCGTCATTGAGGAAGGGGTGAAAGAGCCCGATGGAATTGCTACCGCCGCCAACGCAGGCGACGAGCAGATCGGGGAGGCGCTCTTCACGCTCCAGAATCTGACGGCGGGCCTCGACGCCGATGATCCGGTGAAAATCACGCACCATCATCGGAAAAGGGTGGGAACCGAGTGCAGAGCCCAGGATGTAATGGGTGGTGCGGACGTTTGTGACCCAGTCCCGCATGGCTTCATTGACGGCCTCCTTGAGCGTCGCCTGACCAGCGGTGACGGCGACCACCTTGGCACCGAGGAAACGCATGCGCGCGACGTTGAGCGCCTGACGCTCCATATCGACCTTTCCCATGTAAATCACACATTCCACGCCAAAGCGTGCGCACACCGTGGCTGTGGCGACTCCGTGCTGGCCAGCTCCCGTTTCTGCGATGATGCGATTCTTCCCAAGGCGCCTGGCGAGGAGGATCTGCCCGAGGGCGTTGTTGATCTTGTGTGCTCCGGTGTGGAGCAGGTCTTCACGCTTCAGGTAAACTTTGGCTCCGCCCATTCTCTCCGTCCAGCGCTCGGCGAAATACAGCGGGGTCGGGCGTCCGACGTATTCATGCAGCAGTCCGTCGAGCTCGCTTTGGAAAGCGGGATCCGCCTTGGCCTTTTCGTAGTGATCGGAAAGCTCAGTCAGAGCAGCCATCAGCGTTTCAGGAACGAACATGCCACCGTACTTGCCAAAATGGCCGTGGGTGTCTGGCATCACGGGGAGCGGGAGGATGGAGGCTGCGGTCATGTAGGGAAGGAAGGTAGAGCGAAGCGCTGGAATTGGCAACGCCAGCACTGAATTACGCCGGATCGTCGCCGCCGATCACTCTTTCGTCACGGAACTTTCCAGAGCGGCGAGCCTGTGCTCCAGGTCGCGCACGCGATCGATCAGATCAGGGATCTTCGCCGGCAGGCTGAGCATTTTGCGGCCTTCCATGAGCGGACGCGCCGGATATCCGGTATAAGCTCCGGGCTGCAAGACGCTTTTGGTGACGCCGGATTTGGCGAGAAACATCACCCGGTCGCCAATTTCGAGATGTCCGGCGACGCCGACCTGCCCTCCCATGGTCACATGGTTTCCGAGGCGGGTGCTGCCGGAAATGCCGGTCTGGGAAACGATGATGCAGTGCTTCCCGATGACGCAGTTGTGGCCGATCTGCACCAGATTGTCGATTTTTGTTCCCTCACCGATCCATGTGCGACCGAATCGCGCCCGGTCAATGGTGGTACAGGAGCCGACCTCGACGTCGTCGTCGATTTGAACGATGCCGACCTGATCGATCTTTTGGTGCCGTCCGTTGACCAGTTCGTATCCGAAGCCGTCGCTTCCGATGACCGAGCTGCTGTGCAGGATGACTCGGTTTCCAAGAATGCAGCGATCTTTGATGACCGCATTGGAGTGGACCACACAGCCGGTGCCGAGCTTCGCCCCCCGGCCGATGTGCGCCCCTGCGTAGATGGTGGTCCCGTCACCGAGCGCCACGTCATCCTCGATCACCGCATGCGGGCCGATGCTGACCTTCCGGGGATCGTACGATGCGCTGCCGGCCACATGAGCCGTCGGATGCACTCCGGGGACGAAATCTGTCAATGGCGGCCCGAAGAAGCGGATGACACTGGAGAAGGCCAGGGTGGGATTCGTGACGCGAATCAGCGCCAGCTCTGCCGGCAAGTCTCCGAGGTCCATCTCCAGGGGAACGAGCGCCGCAGAGGCCCGGGTGGCCTTGAGAGCCGGCAGGTAGCGGACATTGCCGAGGAAAGTGACCTCCCCCGGACTCGCCTCCGCAATTGAATTGAGACCCGTAATCGAAGTGTCGGGGAAACTCGCAACAGAGAGAGTTCCACCGACAAGTTCGGTCAGCTTCTGAAGAGAAATGGAACTGCTCATGGTTGTGGGACGGAAAACCATCTCCCCGCAAAAGCAAGCCTGCGAAAACCCAGGCGCGACTGGGTTTCCGGCTTCAGCAAGTCACGCACACGACCTATTTCTTCTCGGCGGCGGCGGGTTCCTTCGCCGGTTCCGCCCCTGGAGGCGGAGCGTCCTTGTTGAGTTCGACGATGATCTGGTCTGTAAGGTCGGTGGCGGCGCCTTCCCCGACGTGAAGGATGACGGGAACCGTGGAGAGGCTGACACCGGTTTTGTCAAAAACCATTCCGAAGGCGTCTTTTTTGGCCCGTTCGCGAACCACTTCGAGAATTTCCTCGTAGAGCCCCTTGCGGATCTGCATGTCTTCCTGCTTCAGCTGCGTCTGCCGACGATCAGCAAACTCCTGCATCTCCATTTCCATGGAACGGATTTCCTTCAGCTTCTCGCCAAGATCAGCAGCATGCTTGTTGCGCTGTTCAGGGGTGATGATCGGATCCTGAGCGAGTTTTTGCATCTTCTGCGCCTCAGCGGCCAAGTTCTTGTAAACGGCCTGCCTTTCCTGCATTTCCTGCGCAGCCTTTTCGTAGTTGCCCTTGTACTTTTCAGCAGCTGACTTGGTCTTGTGGAACTCCTGGAAGACCTTGGACATGTCAATGACTCCAAATTTGAGGTCGGCCGCCTGGAGGACGGATGAGGTAATGAATACGGCAAGAAGGAAACGGGCGATCATAGAATTGGGGAAGCGGAGATACTGGATTGAATTGCGTGGCGGGACAAACAAAAAGACTGTCGCAAAAGATCAGAATTTGTAGCCCATGTTGAACTGCCAGCGACCTCCATCGGAACCGGAGAACTGATCGCGGTCCATCGGCACCGCGAAGTCGAGGCGGATGGGAGCAGGGCCGAGCATCGGAACGATAAACCTCACGCCGATACCGATGTCGGAATAGATGTCACCGTTGCCGACGAATGCACCGGTGGCACCACTGATGGAACCGATGTCGCCAAAGACCGCCAAGCGAGGAGCCTTGTCCGGATGAGAGCCTGTGATGTTGACCGGAAAGGTGTACTCGGCAGTGGCGTTGATCGAGGTCAAGCCCCCCAACGGCTCTCCGGAGGCCTCCCTCGGGCCGGCCTGACGGAAGCCGAAACCGCGCAGATTGTTCGGGCCGCCCAAGAAGAGACGGTCGAAGATCGGCACACGCGAGCTTCCGTAATTCTCCATGTGCTTGAAGCTGCCTTCAAAGCTGAGGATCGAGTCCCCGATCAGGTTAAAGTACTGCTGGCCGCCAAGGTTGAAGCCAAAGGTTTCGACATCCAGAGCGGAAGCCATCAGGCCAACCTCGAGTTTGTGCCCGCGACGGGTGAGAAAGAGGTTGTCACGAGTGTCGTGAACCCAGGCGACATCGATCTTGCTCTGAACGAATGAACCCGCTTCGCTGGCGATGAGAGCGCTTGCCGCCGGGTTGATGTTGTCGATCTCCACCTGCTGGAGCGTGAACGTGCCCTGAACGTAGGAGTGCTCTCCTGTCTTCTTCCGCAGGCTGACGGATGATCCCAGGTTGGTCTGGTCATACTTGTCGGAAAGGAAGAACTGGCTCTGGTAGAACGCCTGGACTGTCAGTTCAAGCTCGCGCCCGAGGAACCATGGCTCCGTCCAGCTCACAGAAACATTTCGGGTGAGAGCGCCGCCGCGGATGTTCGCATTGAAACGCTGGCCGGCCCCGCGGAAGTCTTTCCAGTCCGAGATGTCAAAGTTGGTCTGAGTGACGGTGAGGAAGCCGGTCAGGCTATCGATGGAGGTGAAGCCCGCACCGAAATTCACCGTGCCGGTGGACTGCTCGGTCACCGTGATGTCCACATCTTTGAATCCTTCCGCACCGGAAGGATTATTGCGCACATCCACGGAGCCAAAATAGCCCAAGCCTTCGAGGCGGCTCTTGCCGGCCGCGACTTTCACCGTGTTCAGATCTTCGCCAGGGGCGAAGGGCAACTCACGTCGGATCACGCGATCTTCCGTGGCTGAATTGCCGGAGATATTGACCTTGTTGATGTAGGACTTGGTTCCTTCAGTGATGTTATAGGCGACCTTGATCTGTCCGGGGCCGGTTTCAACGAGACTGGTCTCGACGCGTGCGTCAGCGTAGCCGCGGGAACCATAGTAGTCCTGAATCCGCTTCTGGTCGGCTTCGACAAAGCTGGCCACATACGGGAAGCCCGACTCCGTCTGCACGCCCGCCATCAGCACATCCTCCTGGAAGATGGTATTACCGTTCAGGGACACTCCGGAAACGTCATACTTGCCGCCCTCCTGGAGCACATAGACGAGATTCAGCTTCTTGGCCGAAACCGGCTCCCGGCGGACCTCCAGAACCTTGGCATACACGTAGCCTTCGTCGTGATACACCTTCTCGACGGCTTTGACGTCCTCGCTGAGATCTTCATTTTTGAGTTTTCCCGCCTTGCCCCACAGGTTCCAGAAATGATGCTCCTCGGACTTCAGTTTAGCACGGAGCTTCCGTGAGCTGATGGCGGTGTTGCCCTCAAAACGGATGTCATTGATGATCCCGCGGGCGCCTTCGTCGATTTTGAAGGTCACGGTCGAGAAGCCCTCGCGGGCCGAAGGGGTGACATCGTAGGTGATGACCACGTCGGAGAAACCCTTCTTTTCATACATCTCAACAATCCGTTGCTGCGCTTCGGTGAGCCGGATGTCATCCACGGGGTCACCGACATTGACTTCAATCTCCTTGCCGAGACGGTCACGGTCGATTGCAGTATTCCCGGCGAATTCGATTTCGCTGATGCCGCCCCGCCCGGAGATTTCAACGATCACCCGAACTCCGCCGGGCACATCAACGGCGCGGATATCGAGGTTTTCGATCGCTCCAGTCGCGTAGAGAGCACGGATGTCACGCTCGATGGACTCATCTGAAAATGGCTGACCTTCCCGGGTGGCCATCTGGCTGCGAATACGATTCTCGTCGAGCTTGGCTCCTCCCTTGAAAATGACCTGAACGTCTTGAACAATTCTCTTCGCAGACGGGGCGGCTGGCAGCCCGATCTGGGCGTTGACTGGAGCCGCCGTGACGGCCAAAAGTGAAACAACAGCCGCGACAAACGAAAGACGCGGGATGACGGAGAAACCTTGATTCATAAGGGGTAGAGCGGGCAATTGAGGCCACCGCAGCTGAGAGCAGCAAGCGGACTTGCATTACTGCTTCCCGGGCGCTCCACGTCAAGGTGTAAGTTCTGCCCAAAAACACCCTCGGGACTGCGGAAACTGGCCTATTCGTGAAAAAACCGGGATTTCCTCCTCCCACCGCTGCAAACTGCCAGCACGCATGCCCCGTTCAGATCTCCGCGATTACGTCCAACTCCATCTCGTCGTTCTGGCCTGGGGGCTGACCGCGATTCTCGGCAAGCTCATCGACCTGACACCGGTGGATGTCGTCGTCGGACGCACGACCATCGCCACCGGGGCATTCGCCGTCATCGCCTGGATCGGCGGACGAAGCTTGAGGCTGCCGATGAAGAGAATTCTGGCGATGCTGGGTGTCGGGGCCTTCCTCGGCCTGCATTGGGTGACCTTCTTTTGGTCGGCACGGCTTGCAACGGCCTCCGTCTGTCTGGCGGCCATGCCCACCGCCATGCTCTGGTGCTCGTTAATCGAGCCCGTCATCGACGGCTCCCGCAAATGGCGATTCTCCGAACTCGTGGTGGGCGGCGTCATGGTCGGCGCGGTGTGGCTGATCTACGAGTTCGAGTTTCGCCACTGGCAGGGTTTCTCCGTGGCGATCATCGCGGCGGTCCTTGCGGCTTTTTTTGCCACGCTCAGCAAGCAGCAGGTCCGGCAGGACATCCACTGGAGCGTCATCGGCTGCTATCAGATGGCCGGGGCCGGCATCGCGGCCCTCCTGACGCGTCCGTTGCTGGAAGGCGGCATCGTCCCAGAGCTGCCCGGAGGCACTTCGGTACTTTGGCTGCTGGTTCTTTCGTTGCTCTGCACGGTGGCCGCCTACGCGGGCTTCATGGACGTGCTGCGGCGAATGAGCATCTTCACGGTGAATGTGGTTTACAACATGGAGCCCGTTTACGGCATTCTCCTCGCCGCACTGGTCTTTGGCAGCGCCGAGCACATGAGCGCGGGTTTTTACCTCGGTGCGGGAATCATCGTCTCGGTGGTCTTGGGACTGCCCTGGATCAGACGGTGGACCGGGTCGTGAGCAAAAAGCCGCACCCCGAAGACCCTCGGCACGAAACCCGCAGGCACGAACCTTTTGCAATCATAG
>CAMAZK010000085.1 GCA_945863205.1 Akkermansia muciniphila
TACGGCCACGGTGGTCTGCGCGGCGATGGCTGCATTGACGGAGTTGTGACTGGCGGCGGTCAGTGTGGCACCAGCATCCACAAAACCTGCATCCGAGCCATAGACTGGGGCACGCAAGGTGGTGCCAGCGCCCGAAAAGGCGAAATCAGCGTTATTAAAATAGGTTCCGGCGTTGAGGAACCCGGCCGTTCCCGTGATGTTCACCGTGCCCGTGTCTGAGACATTGATGTTGGCACCTGCCGTGCGAGCACCGAGGGAGGCAAAGGTCAGGGTGCCAGAAGAAGCTGTAACCGTGCCCTGGCCAGCGGTGGCGGTGAGGGCACCGACGGTTTCGGTGTTGGCCCCGCCAATGTAGTTGAGCGTGCCGCCCGCCGCTTGCGTAAAGGTCTCCGTGCCGAAAATGACCGCCCCGGCGTCCGGCAGCAAGTCAATGGCCGCACCATCCGTGATCCTCAAGATGCCATTGCCGATGGTGGTGGAGCCCGTGAAGGCGTTGCTGGCAGTCGGGGCGAGCACCCAGGTACCGGTCCCGATTTTTTGGATGCTCGTGATCCCAGCGACACCTGCCGAGATAGCGGCGGTCAAAGTGTTATTCGCTGTGCTGCTACCGCCAAAGAAAATGGTGTGCGCCCCGCCCGCACCAACACCGTTGGTCAGGGTGGTGGGAGAGAGAGTCAGCGCCCCTGTTCCACTGGCATTGATGTAGGTGTTGCCTGTAGTGACATTGATCCTGATGGGCTTGGTGAGCGTAGCCGCAGCTCCAGTGTAGGTCAGTGTGCCAGCTCCTGTAGTGGCGTTGCCGATGTTGATCAGAGCCGAATTGGCAAAAGCACCCACATCAGAAAAAGCAAGAGTACCCGCAGTGATATTGGTGTTGCCCGTGTAAGTGCTGGCGGTGCCACCAAACGTGAAGGTTCCAGAGCCTGCTTTGGTCAGGTTATGTGCCGCGCCGGAGGCTATGACGCTACCAGTGATGACGGTCTCAGCATTGCCTTGGACGGTGAAGGTGCCGGTTTCTGGAGTCCTGTTGGTATTCCAGACGTTGCCGGTATAGGTCAGTGTACCACTGGTGTTATTGTTGATTGTCCACGCTCGATGATCCCCTGCCGCCGGAAGGGCGCTGGAGAAGGAGAGGTTGTAGCCATTGCGCCCATTGTAGTTGAAATTCACATTATTGGCCCCAGCATCACGGATGATTCCACCAAAGGTCACGGTCTGATTCTGAAGGGAGGTGCCGATGCCGAGCCCGCCCGAAAGGTCGTGGTCCACAAAGATCGTGCCGCTGGTATTGTTACGATAACGGACGGTACGGCCTGCGAAACCGGAGGCGGCGTCGGTGCGTACTTCGAGCGTTCCGCCGTTCAAATCCACCTGGCCCGTGCTTGTGTTTGTCCCCAAGGCACCATTCACCGCCACGCGCACTGTTCCCGAGTCAATACGGGTCGTTTGCGCATAGGTGTTGTTGGCATTTTGCAGCCACAACGTGGTCCCGATGAGATTTCCGAGCTTGAGAAAGCGGTCTGCAGACGCGTCCACCCCTGAGACTAGTCCGGAGATATTCCAGTTGCCATTGCCCTGGAAAGCAACCGCGTCGCCCACACCACCTCCCAGAAACATACCGCCGCCAATCGTCGTGGTGCCGTGGCTGGCCCATGCACGAGCCTGTGAAGCGGGATTCCCCAAAGTGAGACCACCTGCCAGCGTGTTGTAGCCGATGCTGACCAGGGAACCGGATAAATTATTAGCTCCCGGGCCGCGACCGGCGAGGCTGAGTTCACGATTTAGTGTGACGGTGCCCGTCGTGGCACTTGCGCCGTTGGTCGTGCCCTGGAGGACGAGGGCACCACCGGTAAACCCAGCCCCTCCCGCTGCACCAGTGGTATTGGCAATCCCAGTAACGGAAATCGCGGTGCCCGTGAGGCTGCCGAGTTGGTTGGCATTGGTGATGACCACATTGCCAGCCTTGATGGCGACATCACCCGAGAGAGTGGCGGAGTTGTCAGCCATGAGGCGGAGGGTGCCATTGCCCGTTTTGATGAAACCCGAGATTCCTGAGAGGGTGGACGAAATCGTGGCCTGATTGGTGCCAAAGCCGTTGTTGTTGACGGCGATGGAGGGAGAACTAAAGCCGGTCGGTGCCCCGAGTGTGAGGGTGCCCCCATCGAGAGTGAAACCCGAGGCGTTGAAGATTAGACCGCCGGCGCTGATGGCTTCTGTGAGCGTCACCGTTCCCGCCGTGCCACCAAATATGGCGATGTTGTTGAGGGAATTGGTCCAAACTGCCCCAGTGTTCCACTTCGCAGTTGTGCCCACGTCCCAGTCTCCATTGCCTCCATCCCAGGCAAAGGTCGCTCCCTTCACCTGAACGGACCAAAAACTGAAAGTCAACAGCAGTAGACTGGTGGTGGGAATGCTGAGGTGCTTGCGGAACCAGCCGAGCGCCGAGGGGTTGTGGATCATGGTGTTACGATTGAAAGGAGGAAAGTCTTGGTCTGCCCCCACCCGTCCCCCCCACGATTGGTCGGCGGGTGCGGAAAAAGGGCGGTTATGGCAGCATATTCTGCCCACACAAAGGCCACACCCGCTACAGGGGCTCAGTTTGTCATGGTCTAAGGTCGCGCGTTTACCACACTAAACCATTTACTTAGCCCCATCCGCTTGTGCCGGTTTGACGCGCATGCACGCTGATGCGAATACTGTCTTCCCCCTCCTGAACGCATCCCCACAATCATGCCACCCACCGATTCCAAACTCAATTTCCGGGTCGCGATCGTGGATGATCACACCTTCATGCGCGAGGGGCTCAAAGTACTTGTGGACTCCCTGCCCGAATTTTCGATGGCATGGATGGCACCCACGGCGGGAGATGCCTTAAAGGAACTGCAGGCGGACACACCCGACCTCCTGCTCGTTGACATCACGCTCCCCGACCGCAACGGACTCGAGCTCATCAAGGATGTCCACGCCCTGTATCCGAACCTGCGCATTCTCGTGCTGACCATGCACAGCGAAAAGCTGTACGTTCAGCGGGCGCTGCGCGCCGGCGCCCGCGGCTACCTCACGAAGGACTCCAGCCACGCCGAATACGAACGCGCCATGAAGCGCGTGGCATCCGGGCAGCTCAGTGTGAGCGAAGCCATCGCCGAAGAGATGCTGATGAACTACGCGCTCGGAGACACCATGGTGCGCGACCGCACGGGTGTGGAGGCCCTGAGCGACCGTGAACTCGAAGTCTTCATGCTTCTCGGCGAGGGCAGCAGCACGACAAAGGTCGCTGATGCTCTTCGCATCAGCCCCAAGACGGTGGACGTCCACAAAATGAACATGCGCGTGAAACTCGGCCTGGAGGACGGTGCCGCCGTCACCCGGATGGCGATCCAGTGGACCGAAGCCCGCAGGCACGGCAGGTCTTGAGGACGGCGAGACGCCCCGCCTACCCTTCGTCGGAGAAGTGCCGGGCCTCAAGAGACACCTCGCACGTCGCGGTGCTACCTCCTGCGGCCTCTTCACGAGCATGGATGCTCCACTGACCGCCGAGCGCACGCACGCGCTGCGAAACCAGCGCCAGCCCGATGCCTTCCCCGCTGGTGCGCAACAGGCCGCCACCGTCGCTCGTCACGTGCAGCGTCAGAGTCTCAGGCGTGATTTTCACTGCGATTTCGATCAATGACGGTCGGGCATGCTTTGCCGCATTGGCCGCCAGTTCCTGAATGATGCGATACACGTGAGTGTCCACCCAGACTCCCGGCGCCCGCTCTCCCAGATCGCACCTGCACTCGCAGCGCACGGCGAAGGAGTCGGAAATCGTCGCCGCGAGATCTTGCAGCGCCTCCTCCAGGCGGCCCGTCTGCACCAGCATCGGGGCGAGTCCGTGCGCATACCCACGCGCCACCCGGGTGGCCTTGGCCAGATCTTCCGCCACCGCCCCCGCCAGCGCCGCCTGCGCATGCTCTTCCCGCCTCAATGCCGACTCGAGGACTCCGATTTTCAGCTGCGCGGCGCTGAGACGCTGGCAGACATCGTCATGCAGATCAGCACCGATCCGGCGACGCTCCGCCTCCGCAGCCTCCACCAGACGCAGCTCCGAGGCCCGCAGATTCGTCACGGCCTCTTCAAAGTTGCTCGCCACCACCGCCAATTCGTCGCCGACAGCCCCATGCCCGGTTCCACCGCCAACTTCTACCGCCTTTGCGTAGGCCGCCAAGTCCTGCAGACGCCGGGTCACCATCACATCGAGAGCCAGCCACAGCAGCAGGCACAGGGCCAGCATCGCACAGGCCTGCGCCAGGGATTCAAGCAGCGCCTCCAGCGCCGCATGCCGCAGCTCCGCATTCGCATCAAACCGCAGCACCACCACGCCGCGACTGCGCGAGTGATACTCTTCGTAAAACGGAAATGCTCCCGTGATCACCGCCTGTTCTTCATCGAAAACCATGCGTGGAGCCATCGACACCCGCACCTGCTCCGCCAGCGCCACGGCATCCATCAGCGGAGTCTCTGACATGGCCGTCCGTATCCACTGCAGTTGCGTGGCGAAGCGCACCCTGTCCTGCGAATCGCAGACGACGCCCAGGTCCAACACTGGTGATGCAGCCGCGTAGCTCATCTCCAGCTCTGCGGAAGACACGAGTCCACGGCGCACAAAGTGCTGCATCATGCCCGATAGGCGCATGCCCGTGTCCATCATTTCAATCTCAAGCCGCCGCGAGACCCGCTCACGGCTCCAGCTTTGATTCCGCCACCAGTTCGCCCCCACCAGGATCAAGCCGAACACCATCAGCAGGGAGAGACGTGTATTGAGCCTGTGCAGCACCGTCATCGCAAGCCCTCCAGCAGAGAAGCATCCAGCCACACCGAGTCCAGAGTCCGCCCCTCCAGCAGTCCCACTTCGCACATCCACGCCTCCAGCGCCGCCGAATGCGCCTCCAGCGCCCCTTTCGGTGCCATCAAATGGGCACCCGCTTCCCGGTCGATCAATTTCACTCGCGTCATGCAGTCCTTGAACTCCTCCAGGCTCACCCCCTCGCGCCGCAGCACTGTGGTAAGGGCGGGATCTTCAAAATTCGAGTGGAAAACCGTGCTGGCTTCAAAATGTGCCGCCATCACTCTCTGCAACTCCGTGCGCTGGCTCCGCACGGCGCGCGAAGACGCCACCAGCACCCGATACATCGGCCATTTCAACTGGCGGGAGTCGAACACCTCATTTCCGCCTGTGCGCCGGAGTCTCGTCGCCCATGGCTCAGCCAGCACCACCGCGTCCACGCGCCGCTCCTTCATCGCCGCAGCCACCTCGGAGGGGTTCAGCGGAACCATTTCCACATCCCTCCCGCTAACTCCTGCCGACTGTAGCGCCGACTGCAGCAGCACCCTACCTGAACTGCGGAGATCCACCCCCACCCGCTTTCCGCGCAAGTCCGCCGGGGAACGAACATCAGCGCCACCCAGGACCACATCCCCTCCGGCGGACACGTCCATCACCATCATGACGCGCAGATCGTAGCCGCCCTCACGGAGGCGCAAAACCTCGTCGAGCGTCAACACAGCGGCATCCACCGCACCGTTCCCGAACGCCCGCATCGCAGCCGATGGCCAAGTCATCGCGATCAACTGCACGTTTTCCTTCGGCAGCCGCCCCTTCTCCCGGGCCACGACCAGTGTCTCGACCCCGGGCCACAGTCCCAGCGCCAGTTTCAGCGCCTCTGATTGCGAGGGGCGTGGCAAAGCGGCTGCGATTGCAAGCAACACCGCGGCCGCCAGCAGGGCCAGCCATCGCATGCGGTTGTTGCGTGTCGCTTTCAAAGAGCAGCACTCATCGGGTGAGAGCCCGCCGATGTCCATCGGCAACAACAGATCTCCTCCCTGAGGCCACGGCGGCGGGGAACGGAGCATTTCGCGATGTGAATGGCGGACAGGTAGGTATTCGAACCCTCGGAACGAATCTGGGATTCCCTGGAACGCCTCTGCCCAGTGAAATACATACTTCAATGACATCTTTGACCTTGATTTACATCAATGATGTTGCCACTAATGTTGCCACTAAAGCAAGACCATGGCATCACTCCGCAGGAAAGAACGATCTCCCTTCTGGTTCGCATGTATCACCATGCCGGATGGTCGACGAGTTCAGCGTTCGACCAAAGAGAAACTGAGGAAGGCGGCACAGACCAAAGCCGACGAGTGGGAGCGATTGTCAAAGGAGAGAACCAAGGCCAGGCAGGCGCATCGGGTCATCGCGGACATTTATCGCGCCGCCCATCAAGAGGAGCTGCCGGATGCCTCGGTGGCTGATTTTGTCGAGCGCTGGCTCGTGCGCCGAAAGGGGGAGATCGCCCCCGGCAGCTTGGTGTCCTACAGCGCCACCTGTGGTGTCTTTTTGCGCTGGCTTGGCGAAAAGGCGAAACGCCCGCTCGCTGACCTGGATACTCGCCAGTTCATCGCGTTCCGGGATGAGCAGGCCAGCAGGGTTTCCGCAGCCACCTGCAACAAGTTCATCAAGCAGCTTCGGGTGGTCTTCGAGGACGCGAGGAGGGATAAATACATCGCAGAGAACCCCGCCAAGGATTGCCCGCGGCTGAAGGCGGTAGCTACTGAGACGCGTCGTCCGTTCACCACTGATGAACTGCGAGAAGTCCTCAAAGTTGCCAATGACGAATGGAGATCGCTTGTCCTCTTCGGATTCTACACGGGGCAGCGGCTTGGAGATCTGGCAGTGCTTTCCTGGAGCAACATCGACCTTGGGGCCGGGGAGATTCATCTGCGGACAGCCAAAACGGGACGGATGGTCCGCATCCCGATTTGCGGCCCCTTGATGCAACACCTCGAAAGCCTCCCTGCTGGAGACGAGCCAGCAAGCCATCTTCACCCCAAAGCTGCCAAAGCCTTCCTGAACGGGAATTCACCCATGGTGTCGCGGCAGTTCGGAGACCTGCTGGCAGCCGCCGGCATCACTAACAAACGCGGTCATGGCAAGACCGCCGGAAAGGGCCGCGCTGCAGCCCGGGCAACCAGCGACATCTCCTTCCATTCCCTGCGCCATACAGCGACCAGCCTCTTGAAGAATGCCGGTATTTCACCGGCCGTCGTACAGGACATCATCGGTCACGATTCAGCCGAGATGAACACGCACTACACCCACATCGAATCAGACGCGAAACGCAAAGCACTCCAAGTGCTCCCCAAACTTTGACCCTCAGCCATGCACCTCTCAAAAGAACAAATTGCCGCTGTTAGCGCCTCACGAATCGAACCCTCACAATTGGAGGCACTGTTTGGTGATGGTCTTGACAAAGAACAATGGAAGGAGGTTCTCGAGTTTAGGAGAAAGGCAATCCTGAAGAGGAAATTTCAAAAATGGCGTCTAATTGATGGGGTATTTTGGGGGCAGGAAGTCAGAGTGCCAAGAGTCGAGCCCAAAAGGGGCAGGAGACTGTCCGAATTCGAAGGCAGAGCATGCACCACGCTCCTTTTTCAGGACGGAAAAGGTTGGTGGCAAGATCCGTTAATGTTCTATTTGGCGCGCCTACGACTTGGCATTGCCATGCCGGCCAGCCTGCCGACAGGCAATGTGTGCGCAGAGTCGGAATTTGATGCTTTAATCTCACGATTTCGGGAGAATCTGTCACAGGCGATGGCTTACTACGAACCGCCCAACAATACGGCTAAGGGTTCCAAAGTTAGCGAAAGCAGCAAATGGGCCGAAGACCTGATTATCGCCTGCAACAACGTGATCGAATGGCTGAATCGCTCCGCCGGAGTCCTGAAGGGCTTCAGTCACATTATCCGTGAGGCCGAGTCGGCTGGGTATTCAAGAGCATTTTTAGAGGCAACCCGTGACCCCAGAAAGGAGGAATTGAACAAGAGAGCAGCAGCATTCATCCGGACCAACCCACTAACTGCCCTGGTGAAAGCAAGGCTGACTGAATTTCTCCAGGAGAATCACCGCCTACCATCGCTGAGAGAATTCCGAAAATTCATCGGATGCAAGGTTCTGGGCGGCAAACACAGGGACAAAAAAATCGAGATTGGGGAATACAAGAGATCAGACAGTCAGTTTGTGGATGCCTTCAAGAACCAAATGAAGGTGATGAGGAAGAACCTGAGACAATAGGAAATGGGGTAATCGTCACCCCAATTCCCGAGATCGACTTCACGAAACTTCTTTTATACTACGCTGCCATGACCTCCATGGCACACCTCTCCGCTGAATCTGACATCAAAATCCCTGCCTCCGCCACGAGGGGCAAGCTTCAAGCCATCCCGCAAGACTGGCTCCGCGTTTCGGAAGCATGCGCGTATTGCCGATGTAGTCGGCCAAAATTGTATGACCTCCTGAACCGCGGGCTGGTGAAGTCGGTCTCCCTCAAAGAGCGCGGACAGATCAAGGGTACTCGTCTTGTCTCATTCCACTCTCTGAAGGCCTTCCTCGAGTCCAGAGCAACTGGCGGCCTCGAATCCTGAAGCTGCAAGGGACCGCCATGCCCCCGTCCGCCTGACATTGACCTCGACGCAGAGGCGCCATTTTCGCCAAACCGCCAAACCTCATACCAACAACCCTACGCACATGAATACCCCCGCCACCAAATACAAGCCCGTCAACCGCCTCAAGTTCCTCAACGCCAGCGCTCTCCTCAAATGGGTCATGGCAGCTCAAACCGCCCCTCGTCGCGAGTCTGCCCGCCAGATGGCCGAACGCGCGAGTCGCGAACTCGGCTTCACGATCACCATTCATAACATTCAGCGCATGCGCCGGATCATCGCTCATGAGATCACGACACCCCATCCTTAGCCCCGCCGGTCGCGCTACCGCGCGGCCGTCTCGTCGCGAACTTTCCACAGAACCAACGTCGCAACAACGAACCAAAACGCCATGTCACAGAACCATCAAACAGCTTTGAAGTGTGCTTCCCTTGTCAATGCCAGTATCGAACTGCTGTGGAGTATGCAACCTGCCACAGGTGCGGATTGCAACTACGCAGGCAAGTTGGCCGCGAACCTCGAACAGCTTAAGCACGAACTTGGGATGGTCCTGGCACGGGCCGAGCGCAAGCATCTGCGCCGCATGATCCGGGAGAAGATGAAAACCGAACTCTCTAGCCATGGAGGGGACGACTCATGAAAGACGCGCCTGCCTTTGATTTCTACCCGGAGCGCTGGCTCGCTGGTGTCGCCGAGATGAGCAATCTCGATCAACTGGCCTATCTGCGCCTGCTTTGTCACTCATGGCTCCGGGAGGGCCTTCCTGAAAGCGAGGACGTTCTTTCGCGGTTGGCTGGAATTCAGGTGAGTCAAGATGTTCTCGCCAAATTCCCTGTGGGTGATGATGGCAAACGGCGCAATGTCAGGTTGGAAGAGATTCGTTCTGAGCAGCGTGCTCGCATCGCCAGCCGCAGGCTTGGTGCGATGAAAACTAACTCGAAGCGTTGGAATGCGGAAGTCGCTAGCGAATCGCTGGTTGGGCGCTCAGCGACAGTTGAGCGAGTCGCTAGCGAATCGCTGAGTGATCGCTCAGCGACGATTGAGCGAGTCGTGAGCGAGTCGCCACCTCCCACCACTCACCCCAAAGAGAGAGAGAACACCACCCGCCAGGCGGAGGCCATTGCCAATGCCTACCCGCGCCAGGACTCCCCTTTTGATGTGCTCGATTTGATTTCCCAAGACCTGGCAGCAGGACAGGACCCCGAAACCATGCTTCAAGCCGTCCAGCGCATTGCGAAGAAAATCCATCAAGCTCCCGGCGGCCACTCGAACAAATATGTTCCCAAGGCGCTGAACTTCTTCGCCAACCGGGACTGGCGCAGCCCCGAGTCTTTCGACCAGCGCTGGGCCAGCAAAACCGAAACCAATCGAAGTCAGACCGTCATCCTCACCTCAAAACCCAACAACGGATGGTAACCGCCATGAATGCATTTCTTTTTTCAGACCGCCATAATCTGCTGGATGTGGAGATCCGCCTTTGCCCCGACTGCCACCGTCCTTCGGATGGACCATTCGGTGTCTGTGACTCATGCATGGCCTCGCGCGAGGCCAAACATGAAGCGGCCCTGCAACGCGAAAGAGCTGAGAAACGCGCTCTCGCTTGGGACCGCATGTGCCCCCGACTTTACCGCCACACAAACTGGAAGCACCCCGACCTTTCGCCAGTGTTTTGTGGACTGGCCCATACATGGTGGGCGAAGGACGATGGAATGGGCCTGGGCATTTACGGACCTTCCGGCGTGGGAAAGACCCGGGCAGTGTGGGAGATTTTGCGCCGTCATCACTTCGCCGGCAGGAGTGTCCTTGCGACTACAGCGCAGCAGATCCAATTCGCGGTCGGCGACTTCCACTCCGACACCCAGATGGATCGCAACGCGGCTCGCAAACTGATCCGGGACTGCAAAGGGGCTGGCATTCTGTTTGTTGACGATATTGGCAAGGAGCGCAGCACACCAGCAGTTGCAGCTGTCCTCCACGACATCGTAGAGACCCGCGTCAGCAACAAACTCCCGATCCTCTGGACGAGTGAAATGACAGGGGAGGATCTCGCCCAGAAACTCGGAGACAACTATGGACATGGCCTCATCCGCCGTCTTCGCGAGTTTTCGACGGTCATCGCTGCATAATTCTCCACGAGAGGAGATCCTACCACCATGGCAACCCAGGAACAAAAGTCCCAGCAGCAGGAGGCCAACATCCTCCAGGATGTTGATACGGCCCCTGAACTCCAGGCCGCCTTCTCTGTCATGTCTGCCTTCGACGAGGGTTCGATGGACATCGGCAAAGTGCTCATCCAGTTCCGCCGTGCGGCCGATGCAGTGAACAATGGCAATATGAACGGCCCTGAACGCATGGCGATGTGCCAGGCCAAGATTCTTGACATGCTGTTCAACGAGCTTCTACGCCGCGGCATGGCGGTGATCGACCAGCCAGAGTTTGAGACAATCATGAAACTGGCTTTGAAGGCACAGGCCCAGTCTGCGAAAGCCCTCGAAACCATCGCCATCCTCAAGAAACCTGCCATCTTTGCCAAACAGCTCAACATGGCGCACCAGCAGGTCGTCAGCAACACGCAGCAGATAACGGCAAGCCATTCCGCTCCGCCAATGCTTGATGCCAACAGCCAGCACAGCGCAAACTTAGTTTGTTTGGCGGGAAAATCGGTCGTCACCCCCACCCACCATGGCTTGGAGTGAGGAACAACGCCGACTTCAAGCCGACCGCATTCGGCAGCGGCAACCTTGGCTAAAGTCCACCGGTCCACGTTCAGAAGCTGGTAAGCAGCGCAGTTCCAGAAATGCATTCAAAGGTGGGAAACGCAAAACCCTGCGAGAATTTGCCAGCCTGATTCGGGGCCTGAAGCTGCCTTCTACCAGCAGCAAGAGCACCAACCGATCTTGTCAAACTCACACCGCAAAAGTCACACACACACACGGCTGCGCACACGCGGAAGCATCTGCCTGAAGAAAGCATGGTATTTCCTGCGGACCGCCATTTCACCACGAACATCTGGCGACACTCAGGTCACCCTCATCCCTTCCACCTCCCACGCCACGCTGTCCACCAGCTCCGGTGGCCCTAGCACCCTGGCCTTGCTACCCCAGCTCAGCACCCAGCGGGTGATCTCCTCCAGGCCGGAGAGGTCGGCCTGGAATTCGATCACGCTGCCGTCGGGTTTCAGCTTTCGAATCGCCTGGGTCGGATGCCATTGGCGCTCGGCCACGATCCTGGCCGCATAGCCCTCGAATCGAATGTGCACCTCGTGCTTGCGCTTTTCTTCGCCGGCGTAGCTCCACACGCCGAAACCACCGCCCAGATGGTCCCGCGCGTTGAAGCGCGGATCGCGCACGAACTTCGTCTTGAGCAACCTCAGGTTGCTGATGCGTTGCAGGGCAAAGGTGCGCACCGCCTTCCGCGCCGGGTCGTAGGCCAGCAGATACCAGCCGTGCTCGATCTGGCCCACATGATACGGATGCACCGTGCGCTGCTCCGGTTTGTTGCCGGCGAGCTTGTGATACTGGAAGCTCACCTCCCGGCAGGCGCGCACTGCGTCCAGAAGGTCGCCAAAGAGCGCCACATCCGCCGCCAGCACACCGGCCGCCTTCACGGAAAAAGCCTCGTCCAGTTCGTGCCACTCGATGGAAATCTCGCCCGGACAGGCCTCCGCGATCTTGCTGAAGCTCTCGCTCAGCATGCGCTCCAGCCGTGTGCCACGCAGCGGCTCCAGCGCATGCCGCGCCAGGAACAGCGCCACCAGGTCATTGCGCGAGAGCTGCAGCATGGGAAACTCATGCACCTCCTGCGTGTAAAAGTAGCCGTGCTTGATCGGATGGTACTCCAGCGGCATGCCCAGCTGGTCCCGCATGAAGCTGATGTCCCGCTGGATCGTCTTAGCGGTCACCTCGATCTCCGCCGCCAGCGTCGTGCAGTTCGGGAAGCGGCCCGCTCGGATGATCTTGTGGATCTCCATCACCCGCCACATCGCCGGACGGCTCACTCCGGAGCGAAAGGCGGCGGCAGGAGCTTTCTGGCGGAGACGACGGGCGGGGGCGGGCTTCGGCATGGGGCAAAGATGACGCGTAAATTTCACCCTGTCACCCCATGTTTGTCCCACCCCGGGTGCTATAAAGCACATCATCCACCGTGTTGTCCTCGCCCATGCTTCCCCCCGCCCTCCTCGCCGCCCTGCCGCAGATCCCCAGCCCCGTCATCCTGCTGGAGGGCACGCGCCGTGTCCCTGAGGCACAGCGCCATCTTCTCGTCCAATTCGCACGCCGGCTTGCCGAGGCCCTGCCACACGCCGTGTTTCGCAGCGGCAATGCCGAGGGCAGTGACGACGCCTTTGCGCAAGGCGTCGCCGAGGTGGCCGCGCACCGCTTGCAGCTCGTCCTACCCACCCCCGGCATGGGGCGCGGCCGTCGCCCGGCCGGTGCCGTGTGCCACTCGTTGAATGATCTGCCCCGCCTCGAAAAAGAGCCGCTCACGCAGGCCTGCACCGCCGCCTCGCCGGAAAACCGCCGGCTCTCTGACCTCTACCTTCGCGGCCTCTCCGGCACGCCGGTCCACAGCAAAGCCCTCTACCTCGTGCGGGATGGCCTCAAGGTCCTCGGCAGCCCCGCACTCGGTCTCGCCCCGGCCTCCGCGGCTATCTTCTTCGTCGATGAATCCAAACCCACTGGCGGAGGCACCGGCCACACCATCCGCCTCTGCCAGCAACTTGGCGTGCCCGTCCTCACTCAATGCGACTGGCTTGCCTGAATGCCTATGCAAACCATCAAAACTAGCCTCCAAAACTTCGAGCATGCCTCACAGGCCACCAAGCCCCAGGTGCAGGCAATCAAGGCCATGCTCCTGCTCGGCCTCACCGACCAGGCGCTGGCAGCTCTGCCGGTATCCTCCGATGGCATGCACCCTGAGGCCGATCTCGAGGCCCTGCGCCTCGCCTGCCTCGACCAGCAACATACCCCTTCCTCCACGCTTGCCGAGGCCGCGCTGCGGGCTTTGAATCATCGCCCCTTCGCCTTCGGCACCTACCTGCTCGCTATCACGCATTTGCTCCATCAGGGCCGTCATCTGGAGATGCTCGATATCGAAAAGCAGTGCCGCCGGAGCCATCTGGGATTCGTCGGAGAGGCCACCATTCTCCTCGCTTGCGCCGCCACGAGGCTGGCAGACTTTTCCACAGCGCTCCACCTGCTCACCTATCACTACGACGGCACACTGCCCGCAGGCCATTTGATGGCCGAATCAAGGCTGCTGCCATTCTGGGAGCACTACGCCAGAACACGGCCTGACCCTACCGAGGCCCGGCAGATGCTCTCCGGGTGGGCGCAGCCGGAGATCGATGCAGCCGCCCGGCCCGAATTCCGCGGACAGATCCGCGACTTCGATCATGCGCATCATGTCCCGCTTAGCATGCGCCCCTGGCTGGAGCGCCACCTTGGCGGATTCTGGACACTCAGGCCGGACACCAATAGCGAACAACGCCTGCATTTCCATCAGTGGAACCGCACCCGCATAGACCTTACCCTACAGTTGGCCCGTCAAGCCCTAGACCGCGCCGAAATCGTCCGCCGTACGACGGATGAACCACTCGTGCCGGAACCACCGCCGCCCGTGCCTCCTCAGGCCCGGACTCCTGAAGACGAGGAGCGAAAGCGCCAGATTGTTGAGGAACTTTGCGCTGCCATCGAAGAAGAACTCTTGGACCAGGCGGAGGAAGCAGCCCCCGTAGTCCTGGGCAGGTCGCATCGTCATCGCGAGTGAGCAAAAAAGATCATCTATTTCACTCCACCACCCCCACGGATGTCCCACCCCCTGTGAGAGTATGGCATCCTCATGAACCCACACCTCACCGAAATCGCCTACATCCTCGACCGCTCAGGCTCCATGCACCCCATGCAGGAGGCCGCCGTCAGCGCCTTCAACGACTTCCTCACCGCCCAGCTCACCGTCCCCGGCCAGGCACGCCTCAGCCTCGTCCAGTTTGACGATTCCTACGAGGTCCCCGTCGCCGGCCGCTACCTGGACGACGTGCCCCAGCTCACCGCCGCCACCTACACGCCCCGCGGCAGCACCGCCCTGCTCGACGCCATCGGCCGCACCATCCAGGAGACCGACCGCCGCGTCGAGGCCATGGCCGATGCCGACCGCCCTGCGAAGGTCATCCTCGCCGTCTTCACCGACGGCTTCGAAAACGCCTCCCGGAACTTCACCAGCACCGCCATCAGCGACCTCATCCGCCGCTACCGCGATGAAAAAGGCTGGGAGTTCCTCTTCCTCGCCGCCAATCAAGACGCCATCGCCTCCGCCTCGGCCATGCACATGGACGTCAGCCTCAGCGCCAGCGTGGACTACTCCTTCGGCGGCATCCGAACCACCGGCAGCGCCATGTCCCGCAAAGTCCGCGCCATGCGCATGAAAAGCGGCGGCACCATGGATGCCCAGGCCATGGAGGACGATGCCAAGTCCATGGATCAGATCGTCAAGGAGGAGCAGCAGAAGCCATGAACCGCAAACGACCGTATTTCCTCCGCCCCGTGACACATCACGTGACGCTGCGTGACATCATCCGTGATTCGTCACGTGACGTCACGCCCGTCACTCTGCACCGTCGCCTGCTGCTATTGTGCGGTTTCCTCAGCCTTTTCGGTGCTATCACGGCCTTGGCTTGTGCAGTTTGGGCACCCGGCATCGTCCTCGGGGCCGGCTCCGCAGCCTTTCTTCACCGCCAGCTCTGAAGCTCATCAGAGATTTGCTCAGTTCCACCTCGGAGGACACGGCTACTTTCCCTCCGAAAAAATATGGAGCGTCGATGCACACCTGCTAGCTTATGAAAATCGCACATTTTGCATGCAAAACGTCTTCCGCTTCCGCAACGACCTCATCGACAGCTACAGCTCCTTCTCCCGGAGCTTTGTGAAGATCGCGGCGGAGGACATAGCGACCGAAGTCGAAAAGGCTTATGAGCGCGGACGCTACTGGCCG
>CAMAZK010000086.1 GCA_945863205.1 Akkermansia muciniphila
ACCCGAAACCGGAAGAGATGAATCCCTTCGAGGAAGGTTCTTTCGCCAGCTACGTGAAGAAACATCCGAACAACCTCGCCGCCGTGCGGAAGTTTGCCGCCGAGATGGTTTCTCAGAAGAACTGGCCGGAGGTGGTCAAAACGGCCGACATTCTCATCCAACTGCTGCCCGACGACTTCAGCGGAGAAAGCGGCTACGAACTCAAAGTGATGGCGCTGCGCCAGTTGAAGCGGGAGGAGGATGAAATCGCCGTGCTGCGCCAGATCGCCGCCCGCTCGTCCAGCGCGCAGAGCACCTTCCTGCGCCTCATCGAGCTCGATCTGCCGAAGGAGCGCTGGACGGAGGTGAAAGCGAACGCTCAGCGGGCCACCGCACTGAATCCCTTCCTCGTCACCCCGCAACGGGCGCTGGCCGAGTCACACTCCGCGCTGAAGGAAACCACGGACGCCATCGCCGCCTACGAGCGACTCCTCATCCTCGATCCCGGCAGCGCCGCACAGACACATTTCAAACTCGCCGGACTGCTCAGAGAAGCCGATGAGCCGAAGGCTAGGCGTCATCTGCTCGACTCACTGGCACTGGCGCCGCGCAACCGGGATGGATTGACGATATTGCGGGAGTGGGAGTAGCGGAGACCCGGTGACAAGATGACAAGGAGTGACGCCAATCTTGTCTTCAGGGGAGACAAAAGACGCCCGTGATCGCCTCTTGTTCCGGCGTTGGCAGGATTCGATTCGCGACAGCAGTGTCGCTACTGTTAACAGCTGCCCCTTTAGCACTGGCTCACAGCACTTCCCCTGGTTGTTGGGCTTGGGCTGCCGCTATCCTGGCATGGAAGTGGGCCGTTTGCTGTCGTCCGTGCGGGTGAAGTAGTTGTAGATGGCTGCGTCCGTGACTTGAGACGCTCGCCTCAAACCAGAAATTGCGGAGTAGATTACCCATGCTGCAACTGGAGTGATCAATCGCCAGTCCCAAAAAGCGCCGTCATCCATGATCCGTCTTTGAAAGCTGTCGAACTCAGGCTGCCAAATAAACCACATCAAGATCGCCCACTTGGCTGCTCTGCGAACCCAGCAAAGCACGCCGAGGTCGCATTCACTGGGCTGTGGCTGCTGCTGGACGCCATCAGAGATGAAGTAGGGAAAGGCGAGGAACAACACGAAGGCTCCGACAAGTGGTGCGAAGGCAAAGATGCCGTGACCCGCCGCGATCAAGAGAAAGGCAGCGAATAGAAGCGATGGAACTGCGACCGCAGATGCTCGCATGTATCGTCTCATCGTGGAAAATCGAGTCATGGCATCATTGGCGAGTCAGAAGCACTCGCAGTCTCTGCTAGTTTTCCTGGTTTGGATTGAGGCATGCGGGGCTTCACGAATAAACACGTAGGTTTTAAGGGTTAACCCATGGAAACGAAAACGCCGCCGGAGGTCAAGCCTTTGGTGCGACAGCCTTTGGTGCGGCGGGTGCGAGAGAGAGGAAGCATGCCTGTCAGCGCGAATGCAGAGCGGCGTCTGGGGTGGAAGAGATGAAGGTGGTGGATTAGAGTCGTCGCACATGCACATTCAAACTCACCTCTTGTCGGGCTGGTGCGCGGCTGACTGCTTCGATATGACGCCCCGCGAGCGCCTTTTCGCCATGGTGGCGGCGTCGGCGGCCGATCTCGATGGTCTTGGCATCGTCGTGAGCATCGAATGCTATGCCGAGTATCATCACGTGCTTGCTCACAATGTTTTCTTTGGTGGCCTGCTGGCTGCGGTTCTGGCGTTTTTTTCCACGCGTCGCATCAAGGCGTTCTTCTTGTTCCTGGCCCTGTTCCATCTGCATTTGGTTCTTGATTATTTTGGTTCGGGATTGGGATGGGGGATTCATTATTTGTGGCCGTTCTCCCGGAATGAGATTCTGAATCCGAATGCCTGGGAACTGGTCTCCTGGCAGAACATTAGCACGACGGCGGTGCTGCTGGCGTGGACTCTCCTGATCGCGGCAAGGAAACGCCGCACGCCGCTGGAGGCGATCATGCCATCTCTGGATCAGAAACTGGTGATGGCTTTCAGGACGGTGAGATGACCAAGGCTGCAGGGAGATGAAGATCCAATCTTTTTGAGGCGGAAGGGGGGCTTCGGGAGCACTGAATGATCGAATGCTTCTGGTATGCCTCCGGCATGCGATCTTGGGAAAAATGGTGTGTTGTGATTGATTCGGTGGTGTTCAGCCAATTCGTGGCTTTGACCACCGGCTACCTTCTCTGATCCCTCCGGGATCGCGGACGATTCAAGGAGTGCAGGGCGTGTTTGAACGATCTGCTGGAAACCATTTGAAGCGCACCAATCGGCGGCCGGCATCCGAGTGCGCTTGCGGTTTTGGAGTGCTTCAGCCCTCTGGATTTTTTGCAGAGGCCGTGAAGTACTCGAAAGCGCAGCGTCCGCCGACATCATGATGCCACACGATTTTCTAATACGGTCCGGTGATGGCATGGATTCGGAGTGGCGACGAGTCGTCGCCTTGAATGCCGACGACTCGTCGGCTCTCCACGAGAGCACGCGCTACGATTCGTGTTCCAGGGCCTCGACGCCTGCATAGCGCGAACACAGCGCGTCGATCTCATCCTTGTTCATCACCATGAAAGCGGTGGAGAGGGCGTCAGACAGCGCGGCGGTGGGGGCCAGGGCGTAGGTGCGACGGTTCTTGATGGGAACGGGTTGAAATAGGCGCGGGTTCATGATGTGCGCGCCTTGCACGGCGAAGCCGGAACCGCTGACGGCGCGGTTGCTGAGCGGGAGCGGATGTACACCGCCGCCGAGGGTGAGCTGCCACGCGTCTTTGCCTGCCGGTGCGCCGATGGCGAGGATGGTGCTGTCTCCCGCGTTGAGGATGAAGTTGGCGATCTTCCAGTCCTGGAGAAGATCGGCGCACTGGTCGAGCGCGTAGCCTTTTCCCATGGCGCCGAGGTCAAAGATCATGTTGGTGGCGTGCACGGTGACGCGCATGGTTTCTTCTTCGAGGTCAAAGCGATGGCTGCCGATGATCTGCCGTGCCTGGTCGAGGACTTCCTTGCTGACCTGCCGCGGGTCGCCGTCGCGGGTGACGAAGAGGGCCATCAGCGGGCCGATGGTGATGTCGAAGGCGCCGTTGGTTTCCTGATGCATGGCCTTGGCGAGGGAGAGGCAGTCCCAGGCGGCCATGCCTACGAGGATGCTGTCTCCGGCCTGGAGCTGGCCGAGGCGGTAGATGTCGCTGCTGGCGCGGAAGCGGCTGAGTTCGTCCTCAAGGCGGCGGATCTCGTCAAACACGGCGTTGGCGGCCTGCGCGGCGTAGGTTGCATCGGCATCGGCGTGATTGATGATCACGTCGAACGTGGTGGCCATCGCATGGCAGGTGAAGCGATGGTGAGCGGGAGCAGGCCCGCTCACCGGGAGGTCGCCTCCTGCTGTTTGTTGAGCGTGTGGCGCTCCCAGAGGGATTTCTCGATCCACATGTTGAGCAGCACGCCGGGGCGGAGGCCAAAGGGGCCCTGCATGATGTAGGCCTTCTCGCCGAGTTTCTTCTCCAGCTCCGCCTGCATCTCGGGTTCGGCGACGATGACACGCGCGTCGAGGGCGTCGGGCAGCACGGTGGTGTAGCTCACTGATTGGATGTCACGCCAGTACCAG
Source organism: Akkermansia muciniphila (assembly GCA_945863205.1). Classification (GTDB taxonomy): domain Bacteria; phylum Verrucomicrobiota; class Verrucomicrobiia; order Verrucomicrobiales; family Verrucomicrobiaceae; genus Prosthecobacter. The sequence continues at coordinate 3,651 of CAMAZK010000086.1, forward strand.
GGCAGCGGCCAGCCGGCGTCACGGTGGGTCACCAGCACATCGAAGGCGTCATCCGGCGCGATCTTTTGCAGCTCACGCACGATGGGGCGCATGCGCATGAGATTGCTGGAGGTGTGCGCGTAAACGTAGGGATTGCGCAGGTCGGCCGAGTAACGATGGATGGCTAGGCTGGTCTGATAGATGAGGTGGTAGATGCCCACGCCGATGGCGATGCGGAAAACGAGGCGCATGAACTTGCCCTTGATTGCCTGGGAGATGGCGGCTGTGCCGACTCCTGCCAGCAGGATGAGCGCGTGCTCGCCGCTGAGGATGGACCACGGCGTCTTGTAGGCGAGGAAGGAGTAGATGGCGAACAGCGCCAGGGCGTAAACCGAGAGGAAGACCAGAAAGGCCTGCCGCGAGGGGTTCTTCATGTGATTGCCGATGAAGGCGTGGACCATGCCCACAAGTGCCAGCAGGCCGATCATGGCCTCGCTCCAGACGATGGTGTCTTTCCGGTAGAAGATGAGGGTGATGTAGTAGTGCCAAGGTTTTTCGTGGCCGCTGCCCTCGGCGCGTTGGAGATAGTTCAGGTAGGTCAGGGCGCTGTTCTTCACCGCTTCCCAGTCCTTGAAGAAGCCGGAGTAAAGGGTGACGCTGGTGAAAACGGCCGCCACGAGCACCCACAGCCACGGCTTGGCGGCGCGCCCCTTGCGAGTGCCCATGCTGAAACCTCTCTGCTTCGGTGCGAAATCGCCGATGACGAGTTTTGCCACCACGATCCCCGCGACAGCGGCCACCACATTGATCACAAAGGTCTCCTTCGTCGCATGCTGCATGCCGAGCGCCATGCCGGCTGCGATCAGCCAGATCGTGCCGCCTCCCTGCGACCAGCGCCACATGGCGGCGATGCTGAGCGTGATCAGCAGCACCAGCGGAACCTCCATGATGAAGTACCGTGCGTAGTAAACCTCCATCGGCGCCACGGCCATGAAGAGCATCGCGTAGCCGGCCGCGAGTCGGCCCAGGGCGTCTCGCAGCAGCAGGGTGGTGAGCAGCAGCAGCAAACTGCAGATGACCGTCACCTTGCGCAGGCCGGCCTCCGTCCAGTCCAGCACATCTCCCCAGCCGGCCAGTTTTGACCAGACGAGCGTGAGGTAGTGAAGTCCCGGACCGTGGAAGTCTTTGGGGTCGTATTCGAAGTGTCCGCTCGCCTGAAACTCGGCGGACTTCATCGCCAGGATGGCTTCGTCCGTGTGCATGGGGCGCTCACCGAGGGCGGGGAAGCGGTAGTAGGCTGCCAGGGCCAGCGAGACGACGGTGAAGACGACGAGGGCGAAAAGGCTGAGACTCTTGGCGGTGGCAGGCATGAAGGAACGTGCGGGAAGGGGATGAACTACAGCAGCAGGCGGCGTTCCACAAAGAGCTGTGTTCGGCGGTTGCGACGGAGAAAGAACTGCTCACGCACCGGTGCCAGGCTGTCGCTGCCGCCGTGTTCGATGATGAGGGTCACCGCCTGCGGCTGGACGTGCATCTCCAAAAAACGCATCAGCGGCGCGGCCCGGGTGCGGAAAAAGCAGTGCAGGGGCACGTGGGGATGCGCTGCGTTCCAGAGCCACTTGGCGGGGATGAAGCGCTCCTCGTCCATCAAGGCGCAGAGCACCTCGCGGATCAGCGCCTCGCCGTGCTTGCGGGCCCATTTCCAGGCTTCGCGCCGGTTCAGCAGCTCGTTGAATTTGGCTACCAGCGGATTGGCATGCGCCTCCTCCATTTCCTCGATCAACTCTCCGGTGTGCACGGCCATGGCCTTGCGAAATTCCTCGCGGGTGATCGCTCCGCTGTCCAACCAGCGGAAGAGCTGCTGCGGTGTGGGGACGGATTCGGAAGGAGGCATCACAGGAGCGCGAAAAGTGGCGCGTTCACCGGCGATGGCAAACATCAGTTCTCAGTTCCCGTCCCCGGCGGACTCGTCCGTTTCGAGGTCGTCATCTTCCTCCCATGGCACGACATTCTGCGGGATGTCCAGGATGCGCAGGAGGTTGTGGTAGCGGTCGGTCCAGAGCCGGACGTCGTGTTTCAGCTCCACTTCGTCCCCGACGAGATCCTCCGGCGTATCGGCCAGAAAGGCCTCGTTGTTGGTGAGGAGCATGTAGTCGGTGGAATCGTGGTCGCCGCCATCGCTTTCCGTGGCGATGCGCGTGGTCCGGTAGCCCATCTCCGCCGCGATTTTCGAAATGACCGGTGCCAGGACGAGGTAGCGGTTCGTGATGTGCACGACAATGATGCCGTCCGGTTTCATGTGCCGCTTGTAGATGGCGAAGGCCTCCAACGTCAGCAGGTGGACCGGCACCGAATCGCCGCTGAAAGCATCCAGCAGCAGCACGTCGAAGCCCTGGTCCGGCTCGTGATCCATCGCCAATCGTGCATCCGCGATGCGGATCTGCAGCGTCGCACCGCGTGCCTCCAGATCCGCCAGGTAGGTGAAGTGCTTTTGGGCGATGCGCACCACGTCTGGATTGATGTCGTAGAAGCGGTAGGTCTGGCCCTTTTCAGCGTAGCAGGAGACGGTGCCCGCGCCCATGCCCACCACGCCCACACGCGCCTCAGGCCTGTCTTTGATGCTGTCCAGCGCCTTGCCGATGCCTGTCTGGTGCCCGTAGTACGTCGTCGGATCGTCGCGCATGCCTTCCCCGAGATTCTGCATGCCGTGGATGATCGCGCCATTGGTGAGCTGGCGATACGGCGCACCCAGCCCGCTGTCATAGTCCTCGGTCACGGACAGCATGCCGTAGAAATTCCGCACGCGCTCCAGCTTGTCCTCCTCGCTGAAACCAAGATCGCACATCACCATCAGAGTCATGGTGAACTGCACCCCCAGCAGCAGCACGGAGACCAGCGCCGCCCGCACCCCCCGCCGCAGGGACCGTGCGGCAAGGATCAGAAAGCAGAGCGCGATCACCGCCACGGTGACGCCGAGCACCCACGTCGGCACGGTCATCTGCGTCTGAATGTCGCCCTGGATCTCTTCCAGTTTCGCTCTTTTGAGGGCATCCGACTTGTTCAGCCACCAGCCCTCCGCCGTCATCAGCAGCATGATCACGCTCATGATCACCCACTGCCAGGCCGACTTCACCCGCCAGATGCCCCGCAGCAGCACCAGCGCCGCTAGCGCAAAGACGAGAATCAGGCTGATCGGCCACTCTGCGAAGGTCGTGAACAGCCGCGGTGCTCCCAGGCTCACGAACAGCCCGCCCAGCGCTCCGCCAGCCGACATCAGCAGGTAAAACTCCGTCAGCCTGCGCGGCGCGGGCTTCAGCCGCGTCAGCTCGCCATGGCAGATGATGCAGGCCAGAAACATCGCGCCAAAGGCCCAAGCCAGCTCCCACAGGTAGTTCGGCATCCAGTAGAAATGCCACCAAGACGTCTTCTCCAGGTTCTCCTGCGTGCAGGTGTAAAAGACCACCAGCAGCGCCGGCACCACCCACAGCGCCGGGACGCGCGCATACCATCGCTCGTGCTCAAAGCAGATGATGAACGTCAGCAGGTAGAGGCTTAGCGGCACCACCCACAGGAAGGGAATCACCGCCACGTCCTGGCAGACGTGATTCGTCGCCGAAAGCAGCACACTGCTCGCCAGTGCCGGCAGCAGCACCCACAGGCCACGCCGCCACCAGCCGGGATGATCCGCCGTCGTGTCGATCACCTCTTGCGGTTTCGATGCCGCCTCCACCGCATGCGTGCGGTCCATCCACACCCCGGAGATCGAAAGGATGACAAACGCGCCGAAAGCCACCGACCACAGCGTCGTCTGCTCCACCACGTCCCAGTTCACCTCAAAGAAAAGCGGGTAGCTCAGCAGGGCGACCAGCGATCCCACGTTCGAGAGCGCATACAGCCGCCATGGATTGCCGCCGCCCGTCGTTCGTGTGAACCACACCTGCACCAGCGGACTCGTGCTGGAGAGGACGAAGTAGGGCAGGCCCACGCTGGCCAGGAGCAGCAGCAAAATGCGCAGCGCCGGATCTTCCTCCCCGGTCGGCTTCCACGCATCACCCGGCGCGATCGGCAGCATCGCGATCGCCGCGCCGAGCAGGAGGCCGTGGATCACGCCCTGCCACTTCCTCGGCAGCAGCGTCAGGGTGTGGGCATAGGCGTAGCCGGCAAACAGCACGATCTGGAAGAACAGCATGCACGTCGTCCACACCCCTGGACTGCCGCCGAACCACGGCAGGATGTACTTGCTGATGATGGGCTGGACCTGGAACAACAAAAACGCACTGAGAAGGCTCAGTGCGCCGAGGATCAGGCCGGGAATGATCCGGGAAGCTTGCGGCGTGGACATGGAAGGTTGAAAGCGCAGGCTCCCACAATGGTTTCTCTTTGGGAAGTAAAAAGGCTGTCTGGCAGGGGCGGCCTGATTCCGCGGGGGACTGCTGAGCATGGTTCAGATCGACCTCGAGTCTGATCCTGCCCCTATGCTCGCCTATGATCAGCGGTTGGAGGCTATCCCTGGCCGGAATGGGCCAAAGATCTAACTCACAAAGCCGCGCGATACAGTTCCACGAAGTCGTCCACGCTCGGGACGCGGGGATTGAACTGGGCGGTCCATTGCTTGGCGGCCATTCCGGCGAGATCCTGGAGGTCTTCCTCCTTCACGCCGTAATCGGAGATGTTGCGGGGCATCTTGGCTTCCCACAGAAGCTCGCTGATGCGGTCGGCGAGGTCGCCGTCGAAGTAGCTTTCATACACGGCGGCGATCTCCGGCAGTTGCGAATTGAAGCGGATGATGTGCGGGAGCATGACGCCGACGGCTTCGCCGTGGACGACGTTGAACCGGGCGGTCAGCGGGTTGGCGCAGGAATGGGCGGCACCGAGCATGCTGTTTTCGATGGCGGTGCCAGCGTAGGCGGCGCCGAGGAGCATCATGCCGCGTGCTTCGATGTCTTTCGGGTCGCGCAGCACGCGGCTGAAGCCGGCGTGGCAGAGGCGGAAGCCTTCGCGCGAGTAAAGGGAGGACAAGGCGTTGCGCTTGTTCGTGACGGCGGTCTCGAGCGCGTGGGAGATGGCGTCGATGCCGGTGCAGACGGTGACGCGCTGCGGCTGGGAGATGGTGAGTTCGGGGTCGAGGATGGCGACTTTTGCCGCGGCCTTGGGATCGCCGCAGGCCATCTTAACGTGCGTTTCGGCGTCGGAGATGAGCGCGTAGCTTTGGCACTCGCTGCCGGTGCCGGCGGTGGTGGGGATGGTGATCAGCGGCAGCATGGGCTGGGTGGCCTTGCCGGTGCCCCAGTAGTCGTGCATGCGGCCGCCGTTGGTGAGGATGAAGTTGCAGCCCTTGGCGGTGTCCATGCTGCTGCCGCCTCCGAGTCCGATGATAATGTCGGCCTTGAACTCGGCGGCGACCGCGACGCAGGCATCGACATCCACGGTGCTCGGATTTTCACGCACCTCGCCGAAGACGCGGGTTTCCAAGCCGGCGGCGACAAGGAAACTGACGGCGCGAACGACGTAACCGGCCCCGACAATGCCCGGATCACTCACCACCAGCGCACGGGTGCCACCAGCCTCGCGCGCCATTTCACCGATGCGGGCGAGTGTGCCGTTGCCGTAGATGAGACGTGTGCGGGGCTGGTGATCGAAGGGGGAAAGGGACATGATTGGGCAAGGAGTGGCGGCTTACAGCCGTCGGATGGATGAATGATGGCTTGAAGCCATCACTCCTTGTTTCAGGCGCAGTCGATGGAGCGGCGCTTGTAGAGGAACTCGAACATGTTGCCCTCGTGCGGCTGGTCCCAGCTGATCTTCATCGTGCTGATCGGTCCGATGTTGAGGCGGTCGATGTCGCCGCATTCGAGAAGATCGTTGATGAAGGCCTCGTCCTGCGTGATCGCGGTGACGATGAGGGAGTAGCCGATGCGTCCGAGTACCTCGCTCTGCGGAACTTCGAGCACGCTGGCGTAAGGGCAGAGGAACTCGCGGTTGGCCAGCGGGTGCTTGTTGTCAGAGCACCAGATGATGGAGGGCCGCAGGAAAGTGCCGCCGTGGAATTCAACCTTGCGCGGACCGTCACGGAACTTGGCGGTCATGTCCTCAGCGCCTGGCGTTTTGAGGTCGTTGTCGATGGCGCTGTCGATGTAGTCGGCCATTTTCACGTTCGCGAAGCCGGCGAGGCGGGCGTTTTCGTCCTCGGAGGTGGTGGGCATCACGGGGCCGAGGCGCTCGGCGAGTGCTTCGGCGATTTCTTTGCCATACTTCGGCACGATGACAGCGCTGGCATTGATGCAGGAGCGGCCGCCGTTGTCGCTGATGGAGGCGACCATGACGTCGAGGTAGTCTCTCCAGTTTTCGATCTTGTCTTCGCCGATGATGATCTTGCTCCAGCCCGGGCCGTGGACCTGCACGGCGGGATTGCCTTCGTACATCTTCGCCATCGCCACGTCGCCAAAGACGAGGTTGCGGCCGCTGAGTTTCACGACTTCACCGCTGCCTTCGTGATCGGTGGGGTAGAAGCCAAAGGCCTCCGCAGGCGCACCAGCGGCGATGAAGGCCTGGATGAGGCGGTAAGGCGTCCACGGCTCTTCGCGGCCCGGCTTGATGACCACGGGGATCTTCAGGGCGATGGCGGGCAGCCAGAGAGAGTTCACCGCCGGAGAGTTGCTCGGCATCACGAGGCCGAGGGATTTCGTGGTGGGGAAATAGGACACCGGGCAGCCGGACTGCGTGCCGAATCCACGGTCGATGACGCTCAAATCGAGGCCGCGGGTGAGGCCGTTGAGGATCATCTTCATGTTCGTCAGCGCGAAGTGCAGCTTGGTCATGTTCCGCCGCACCATGACGTGCGGCAGGCCGCTGGTGCGGGACAGCGTGGCGACGTATTCGTCGGCGGACTGTGTGTGCCCCTTGTCGCCCAGCGGCAGGGTGCCGTTGAGGAAAAGCTCGCCGGCCTTGGCGGTGATTTCGATCAGTTGCTCGACCGTGAATTTCTTCAGCGCCGCCCGCGCCTCGCCGATCTTCGCCAGATCCTTGCGCACGATGCCCGCATTCACTTGGCTGATTTCGGCGCAGATTTCGCCGGTTTTGTGGTCTTTGACCTGTGCCTTGTCGAGCGACTCATAAGGGCGGCCTTTGCGGAGAGCGGGAAGATGCGGGAGGGACATTTGTCGGTGGTAGTTGGGGGAATCGGAAGGTTTACGAGCGCCGGACTCTTGGGGCAAAGAAAAACTGGCGGCGGCGCCCCAGTCTTTCAGGTGGATGCGGAGGGGCGCTGGTCCGCCGGGATCAGTTCGATCAGGCGTGCGGAATACGCGGAGTAATTGGGGTAGCCAGGGTCCGGCGCGTCCGCGCTGCCCGCCGGGTTGTAGCGCCAGTGCTTATACATCCACAACCAGCACTCGGGGTGCTCGCGGATGGCCTGCTCGAAGTGGTTCCAGACGCGCTGGGTGACCTCGCGGGTGTCGTCGCCCGGTTTCGGCTGGATGACTTCAAAAATATCCACCTCATACCTGCCGTCATCGAGCGGGCGGCACACCCCCGTCATGATGGAAAGTCCGAGCCGCTTGGCCAGTTCCACATGCAGCGTCGGCACGCAGGTCCACAGTCCGAAGCACTGAATGGCCGCCGCTGCGCGTCCGGGCGTGATGTTCAGGTCCGTGAGCAGCCCGGCGTGGCCCTGGCGCTTCAGGGCCTTCATGAGCTTCAGCATGGCATTTTCCTGGGGGATGACATCGTGGCCGGAGTGCTGTCGCAGCCGTTTGAAGACGCGTGTGATCGTGGGGTTTTTGAAATTCTGAGCGACGACGGTGAACTTGAAGCCGCGGAAGCCCCAGACCATGCTCACGAGTTCAAAATTGCCGAAATGCGGCGTCACCCACACGCCGCCGGTCTGGCGGGCACGTTCCTCGTCTTCTGGCTTCGGGAGATGAATGGTGAAATACTGCTGCCAGGTGTCGGCCGTGAGCCGGGATGACCAGAACAGATCGAGGAACGTGCGTGCGAAGACCTGATACGACTTGCGGGTGATGCGGGCACGCTCCGCTGGCGTGTAGCGATCGCCGAAAGCACAGCGGAGATTGTCCAGGGCCGTCTTCCGCCCGCGAGCGTCCGCCAGATAGGCCACGAAGCCGATGCCACGCGCCAACGCCAGGATGAAGCGCCGCGGCAGCCATGGCAGCAGCCCTGCGGTCGATTCGATGAGGGCGGTTTCAAAGAAATAGCGGAGCTTCTTCAAGAGGCGTTTGGTGTTTGGGAAAATCGCGTTACGATGGCCCATGCCTTCGCCCAACCTCAACAACATTCTCAAGCGAATCCTCAAGCAGCCGACCGCTCCTTTTCACGAATACCATGTTCGTGCTGAGATCGAGGCTCTGCTAAAGGACTGTCCGAATGTGAAGCTCAAGCGTGACAAGTTCGGCAACCTACTGGCCACCTACCGTAACGGCAAATCGAAGAGCAAGCCCACCTGGGTGTTCGCCGCTCACATGGACCATCCGGGTTTCGTGAAGCCCGAGGGTGCCACGAAGCGCGACGATTGGGAATTCCTCGGCGGCGTGCCGCAGGATTCGGTGGATGCGGGAGTCGCCAAGGGCCTGCGCAAGGCGAAGGGCAGGATCGCCACCTGGAATTTCCCCGTCAAAATCACTCCCAGCCGTATCGAGGCCACCGCATGCGATGACCTCACCGGCTGCGCCGCGATCGTGATGACCTTTCTCGAACTCGCCAAGCTGAACATTCAAACCACCGTGCATGCGGTCTTCACCCGTGCAGAAGAAGTCGGCTGGCTCGGCGCTTGGCATCTCGCTCAGAAGTGGCCCTTTGGTGACGACTGCGTGTTCCTTTCCATCGAAACCAGCCGTCCTGTCAATGGAGCCGTCATGGGCGGCGGACCCGTGATCCGCGTGGGCGATCGCATGTCGATCTTTGACCGCGAAGCCGTGGCCGTCCTCATGACTACCGCGAAGGAGCAGGCCATCCGCGTGCAGCGCTGCCTGCTCGACGCCGGAGCCTGTGAGGCCACGGCCGTGCAGGCGGCGGGCATCCGCAGCGCCGGCATCTCGGTGACCCTGGGCAATTATCACAATCTCGACGAATCCCGGCGAATCGCTCCCGAGTATGTGATGATGGACGACGTGAAGTCGATGATCAACCTGCTGAAGGCGCTCGTCGCCACCAAGCACGATGGCATCGGCGAACGCACGATCCGCGAGCGCGTGGAAATGCGCATGGCCGAGCACGCCGGGCATTTCGAGGCCGGGTCGAAGCTGTTTAAGTGAGGGGTTTCAAGTTTCAGGTTCAAAGTTTCAAGTTCCATCAGCAGGGGCTTGAAACATGAAACTTGGAACTTTCCGCCTCCTCGCCTTCTTCCGCGCCCCTATGTCCGGTGCGGACCAAGCGTCTGTCCCGCTATCGCCCCTCCGCATCATGGACCCAGGGAAGCCTGCGCCCATGGCTCGCCGGATCGCGGCGGGGCGCGGACTCTCTCCTGCGCCCTCCCTCCGGCTGACGAGCTCCTCCCGGACCTTTCTGGGGGTCGCGCGGGAACGTTCCTGAATCGCTAAGGAACCGTCCTTTAGGGGCGGAGGGGGCTGATTTTCAACTTTTGAGTGCGGGCCTCCGAGCACGCAGCACTCCGCCGACACCTCCCGCTCCGCTTTCGCCCCTCAACTCCTCCGCACGGAGCGCGAGTATGGCTTTAGCCTACTCGCCTGTTTCGAGGTGATTCGCCCTCGCTGGGCGCTCCAACAGGCGAGTGGTCTGCGACACACATCGCGCTCCGTGGTTGCGGCGCTGCTACTGTTTCGCTAGCGCAGCAAGGTGTTCCTTGCGTTCCCCGACGAGCACCGCGCTCCAAGCGCGAAGTTTTTCAAACCCCAGGAGAAACACACCCACGGCAGCGACAGCGGCGATGAGCCCGCAGAATCCAAGCGCAAGTCGCTCGTTGTAGCAGGTCCAGATGAATTGGCCGACGCAGAGCGCCGCCACGAAGAGCAGCGTCGGCTTGCGGCCGATCAGCTCGACCATGAGGGCACCTAGTGGCGCACCGAGGGCCACGACGGCGCTTTGGAGATTCAGTTTTCATACAGACCGGGCTGCATGCCAGTGGTGAGGTTCTTGATGAGGACGTCAAGCATGGAGTTGAAGGCCATGATGATGACCGAGGTCGGGATGGCGATCTTCAAGCCCGCACGGCAGAGCAGCACGAGCGCCGGGATGAAGATGCTCGCACTGGTCATGCCGATGGACTGCACGGCAAAGCTAAAATCGCGGCCCAAAGTCGCTGAGGGCCGAAGAGCAGGACGAGAATCCGAAAGCCCACCTTGCCGCCGCCCATCGGCGTGGAGCCAGCCACGTAGCTCCCCATCGCCAGCGCGATCGGCCAGTGCGCGGTCACGTCGTCCCAGCGGTCGCTGTCGAAGACCAGCCAGGTCCACACGCTGTAGAAACCGACGAGCCATAGAAACTAGATCCAGAGATGTTGCTAGCAGCACGCTTGGATTGACATTTGCAGCCATTCATCGCGGTGCGGCGTCGGTAACGAGAATAGACCTTCCGCTATGGCTTTGATGCCTCTGAGGCACGGATCACAGATCCACGCTCAGGCGGAAAAACGTGCAGGTGCCGCCAGCCGGAAGATCGACTCGAACTTCGACTCGTCCGTCCGGCTGAGTCTCCTCGTCGATGGTTGCCGTGGTGTCCCACGGGGCGTTCTCCATCTTGGTGGCGATCGTCGCCCAAGAAAGGGGTGCCAGATCGGGCGAGCACTGGACTTTCAGCACCGTTCCTTCGGGCAGAACGGCCGCGCGGGTGAATGTGAAACGGCGTAGGGAAGGGCCACCGCCAGAAGGCGTGGCAATGGAAGGAGACCAGCCGGGAGTGGCATCCGGTGACTTGGGATCACGGGAAAAAATGAATTCAAAGGCATTTGGAATGCCGTTACCGTTCGCATCTGACTCGGGAGCACTGACTCTGTAGTCGTCGAGTTCCTCCGGCGTGAAGTGTGACTCGGTCCAGAGATTGTGAGGCGTTTTGACTTCGAGGTAGATCGGCTCCCAAGCATCCGGCAGCCAGCCGTCTGTGACCCTCAGGCTGCCGATGTGAAGTGATCCAGACCTGCCTTCCGGCGGCGTCCAGTCGAACTCGTCGCCAGGGGAGATCTCCGCTGAGAACGAAACGGACACGTCGTTGATTTTAATCGTTCCTTCTCCCAGATAGAACACCAAAGGGGAAAGAGGATCTCCGTCGGGGTCTGTGGGAGGACTTCCGACCATTTGCTCATAGGTGAAATGAAACGTTTGATTGCGGAGGCCGCCGGTCAGGGGAGTGAGGGCGGGAATCACCGGCGTGTGATTCAACAGTGCTGGTTCAAGGCCTTGATAGCCGTTGTCCAAAGCCGGGGCCAAGACCAGGTGCCCGCGATAAACTCCCATCGGTCCCCCCGCGATGTTTCGCCGGGCGAGTTCGCTGGTCACGATTTCGGTTCCTTCAGTTGTACCATCGGTGCGGTAGAGAGAAGTCCTACCAAAGTGGTAGCTGGACGACAGTCGCTGAGTTGTGAAGTAGAGCTTGCCGTCCAAGACCGCAAAGGGCGACGGTAGGCTGTCGTCGGGCGCCCACCAGAAGGTGCTCAAGCTAGTGTCTGAGGGTGAAAAGCGGTGGAACAGGGTCTGGTTGTTTCGCTCGGTATTGAAGACG
>CAMAZK010000087.1 GCA_945863205.1 Akkermansia muciniphila
GATGACGATCCCGGCAGCGGCATCCGCCTGCAGGAGCCGCGTGATGAGTTTCGTCGCCACGCCGACCTCGCCGACGCTGACGGCATGGACCCAGAGGCGTTCGCGCTGCGGCAGTGCGTCGATGGCCCTGCGCGTGTCTTTGTCGAAGCAGCCGATGCGCTGGGCCAGATCGCGCCAGCGGCCGTTGCGGCGGCGCATTTTGACAAGGGCTCCCGGCAGCATGCAGACGAGGCCGAGCGGAAGCGCGAAGTTGTAGAGAGTGAGGCTAAGGGCTTTCGAGGCCATGCGCGGGTGGGTGCAGCCAGACGATGCGGGTGGAGCCGTAGGTGCGGTCAGTCATCACCCGCCAGCCGGGCCAGCTGGTCGTTTGGCGTTTGGAAAAGAGGCTTTCGAGAAGGAGGTGCCCATTGTCGTTGAGCAGTGAGGGCAGGCATTCCTGGGCCAGGAGTTTGGCGGTCAGGTCCTCGTCGTCAGGCCGGTGGGCGTAGGGCGGATCGGCGAAGATGAGGTCGAAGCGGCGGCCTTCGTCACGGAGCTGCGGCAGGACGCGAAAGACATCCCCCTGACGCACGCTGCCACCGGTGAGCCGGGTTTTGGCCAGGTTGCGGCGGATGACTTCGCAGGCGTTGCGGTTTTCTTCCACCATGAGGACGGATGTGGCTCCACGGCTCAGGCATTCGAGCCCGAAGGCGCCCGTGCCGGAGAAAAGGTCGAGCACGGTGGCACCGGGCACGAGCTCGCTGATCATCGAGAACACGGCCTGCCGCACACGGTCCTGCGTGGGCCGTGTGACGGTCTTGGGAACTTCAAGCGGGATGCCGCCGGCTGTGCCTGAGATGATGCGCACCATGCTCCTTTAGCGGTCAGTGATGCGGATGCAAGGGACGGCGGCTCCCGGTTTGCCTCCGAAGTCCAGCCTGGAAGAATTTCTGCGGGCGATCCGCGAGACGGAGCCGCTCCCGCGTGGGCGACCGTCGAGAGGCGGCTCTCCGCCCTCTGCCGCGCGAAGCGCGCATCACGGCCCCACGGTGACTTGCTTCGTGGCGGGCATTCTCTTTGCGAGCTACTTCCTGCTGGATGTGCCGGGAGCGGTGATCGCGCAACGCCGGGATGCGTGGCGGCTGGTCTGCCGCATCATGGCCTGTTGGGACGTTTTGGCGATGCCGATGGGTTTCATTCTGGCTCAAAGACCGCACAACCGGCTATGCTGCGGGCGTAGGGCTTCTCGCGGGCTCTGCCGTTCGGACGGGCCTGCTCTTGCTGGTGGCGCGGCTCGGCGACTCACTCACTCCAAACAAAAATCCATGCCCCCCCTCACACTCCGATCCCTCATCCTCATGGCGATGGCCACCGTCTGCCACGCGGCAGCTCCCACGTTGCAAGTCGCCGCTCTTGAGTTCGGCATCACGCCCGGCCTGGGCGGTGAGACATCGAGCAAGGTCGGCGCGCTGGTGCGCGAGGTCGCGGGGCCGTTGAAGACAACGGTCACACTACTGCAGGATGGCGAGCTGCGGCTTTGCATCATCGCCTCGCACATGAACTCGCCCAAGGGCGTCAACATCAGCCCGCTGATCCGCCGCACGGCGGCCGAGGCGCTGAATCTGCCGCTGAGTCACGTGCTGCTGATGCTCTCGCACAATCACACCGACCTCAATCTCGCAAGCAATCACTTGGAAGCCTACGCTGCGCTGTCGATGAAGCCCGAGGACATCCCCGCGCCGAAGCTGGTGCCTGCGGGCGAGGATTTCATCAAGCAACTCGCTGCCACGGCCAAGAAACTGCCCACGCTCCTGCAGCCGGTCACGGTCTGGTGGGCGGTGGGCCATGAGGGGCGCATCAGCTACAACCGCAAAGGGCGCAGAGCCGACGGCACGAGCTATCTCATACGTGAAGAAGATCGCGATCTCCTGGGCCCGGATTTTAGCGGAGATATCGACACGCAGGCTCCCATCGTGGTCTTCAAAAACGAGCGGGGCGAGGTGGTCACGGCGATCACTCATTTCACCAGTCATCCCTGCACCTGCTTCCATCCCGAGAAGCCGATCATCTTCGGTGACTGGCCGCAGGTGGCCTGCGATCATGTGGCGCAGCACCTTTCGCCGGACAAGCCGATCCCGGTGAGCTTCTTGCAAGGATGCGCCGGTGATGTGAATTCGAAGGGCATGTTTCGGGGCGACGTGGCGCTGTCAAAAAAGTATGGCCGCTACCTCGCCGACAGCTACATCGAAGCGCTTGCGGAGCTGAAGCCGTCACATCGCGATGGGCTCGAATACCGGATCGAAAAAGTGCAGATCCCGCTCGCTCCGCTGCCATCCGCAGAAGCGCTCAAGGCCGAGATCGAGGTGATGGAAGACTTCATCAAGCGGGCAAGTGCCGGTGATGAAGATACGCTGCTATGCGTGGGCCAGAATTTCCCGCGCGAGCTGACACCGGCGTATCGCGGCAAGTTGATCGAAATGATCCTGCCGTGGAGCAGGTGGGCGCTGGATCAGCATCAGCAAGGGAAGGCCGACAGCGTGGCGAAGACGCTGGATGTGGAGATTCAGGTCTTCCGCATCGGCGATGTCGGCCTCATGGGAATGCCCTTCGAGCCCTTCCAGGGCATCGGTCGCCAAATTCGCGCCGGATCAAAGCTCCCCGTCACCATTCCCTGCGGCTACACGAATCTCTCGTATGGCTACCTCACCGACGGCCCGAACACGGGCGATGGCGAATACCAGAGTGCCCACTACCGCTACAGCAAGTTCAGGCCGCCGTATGCCAAGCCTGCGGGCGATGTGATCGCGATCAAAGCCGTCGAAGTCCTCAATCAATTCGCCCAATGAACGAAGCATACGCAGAAATCGGTGAGCATGCGCAGATCGATGCCGATGTGATCCTCGGCTATCGCTATCCCGGCGACTCGCAGCCGACGCGCATCGGAGATCACGCCATCATTCGCAGTGGCAGCATCATTTACGCGAACACGACCATCGGAAATCGCTTTCAATGCGGACATCAGGTGCTCATCCGGGGCGAGATCGAAATCGGTCATCGCTGCGTGGTGCATCACAGGTGCACGCTCGAAGGCAGGCTCAAAATCGGCAAAGGTGTGAAAATCATGGCGCACGTCTATGTGCCCAGCCGCACGACGATCGGCGACTTCGTTTTCATCGGGCCGGGAACGACGTTTCTAAACGCAAAGTATCCGATGCGTGAAGGCACGGTGCAGGGTGCGACGATTGAAGACCACGTCGTCATCGGCGGTGGTGTCACGATCTGCCCCGGCGTGACCATCGGGCGCGGTTCCTTCATCGCCGCCGGGGCCGTGGTGAACAAGGACGTGCCTCCGGGGATGATCGCCATGGGCGTGCCTGCGCGCTTTGAGCTTCTGCCGCCCAATCTCCCGCCCGAGAACTTGCTGGAGCAGCTTTTGCCGCAGACTGACCTTTTCGGTGCCCACCACGACGAAACCTGGAGAGACGAAGAATTGGCGCTGTAGCTTCGATTGGCAATCGAAGCCGACCGTCTCCAACCCATTCGATTGGCAATCGAATCTACTCATGAAAACACTCCTCACCGCTCTCCTATTTCCTGCTTTGCTTCTGAACGCGGCTGACTACTTCGATGAAACGAAGGCGCAGACGCTGTTCGCCTTTGACCATGTCTCCATTCCCCACACGCAGAATTTGAAGCTGGAAATGCGCCAGCCGCAGCGGCATCCATCGAATCCGGTGATGCGGCGTGGCGCACCGGGAACGGTGGATGCGCATGGCGTGCAGTTTTATGGCTCGATCATCAAGGAAGGATCGAAATACAGGATGTGGTACGTGGCCTTTGATGATGACCCGAACAACAAGGTGGCCTCATCACGCTGGCGGGCGGCTTATGCGGAGAGCGTGGACGGTGTGACGTGGACGAAGCCTCACCTCGGCCTCGTCGAGTTCGGCGGCAGCACGAAGAACAACCTGCTTGAGATGGGTGGTGGAGCCTGGGGCTTTGTGAACTTGAAGGTGATCAAGGACGAAGCCGATCCGGATCCATCACGGCGCTACAAGATGACCACGCACGTCTATTACCGCCACACGCGGCGCTTGGGCACGCTCCTGCCGTTCGTCAGCGCCGACGGGCTGCGCTGGAAGCCGGAGAGGGATGTGAAACCGCTCAAGGCCGAGCTGCGAAAAGAGGATCTCTTCATTCCCGGCTTCCATTTTGAGCCCTGCGGCGGCCTTTACCGATGGGACGGTCAGTTTTTCATCAGCGGACAAAACGCGCTGCCTGGAACGCATCAATACCAGGGACGTGTGAACCGGACCTATCGCAGTTCCGACTTTGTGAATTGGGCGCCGACGAATGCGATCGCCTTCACCCGCGCAACTCAGCAGGAGTGGCTGGGACCGAATCGAAGCCGCGAGGGCGAGCAGTCGCACGAAGGCATAAGCGTGTGGAATCGCGGAAACGTGCTGCTCGGCACCTACGGTCGCTGGCATGGCGGCGCGGAGTGGAAGGACACGACGATCGATCTCGGCTTCGTGATGAGCAACGACGGCCTCAACTTCCGCGAGGCAAAACACGAATGGACCTTCATCGAGCGCGGTAAAGACGGCGCCTGGGACCAGGGCGGACTGATTCAAGGCCAGGGCTTCGAAAACATCGGCGAGCAAACTTTTGTTTATTACGGCGCCTGGGACCCGCGAGCCACAGGCGGCCCCGAGGTTCCTCGCGGCGGCATCGGCATCGCCGCTTTGCCTCGCGACCGCTTTGGTGACCTCGTCTTTGACCCGGGCAACGAAGGGCCGGGGGACTACCAACTGCCCCAGGTGACTGCCGAACTCGTCACCGCCTCCATGCCGGTCAAGAATCCGCGCTTTTTCATCAATGCGGACGGCTTGGGCGCAGAGGCGGCGCTGCGCATCGAGCTGCTTGACCACCTTGAACGTCCGATTCCGAGGCGCAGGGCTGTGGTTCGTCAAAACGGCTTCCAAACGCCCGTGGAATGGACCGAGGAATCGAAACTGCCCGAGCGCGTTCGCCTCCACGTCGTTTTCGAAGGCGTCAGGCGCGCCGACATCCGCCTCAGCGCGATTTATGTGAAGTAGATTCGATCGGCATTCGAATCCGGCTCCGCTTGCCAGCCGAAGTCGCGAAACAAGCTGGTCTGCCAATTGAACCAAGAACTTGTGCTGGTAGGAGCATGGCCGAGGATCAGAATCAAGGCATGAAGATCATCTTTTGCCTCCTCAGTTGCCTCGCGTTTCAGCTTCATGCCGCCGAGCAGGTGTTTTTTGCCTTTGACGATCACAACATCGCGTGGCAGCACAATTTGAAGCTCGCGCTCGAAACGGCCCAGAAGCACCCGTCAAACCCGGTGCTGCGCAGCGGACTGCCCGGCTCGCCTGATGCAGGCCACGCGATCCTCTACGGCACCGTCTTGAAGCAGGGCGACACCTTCCGCATGTGGTATCTCGGCATGCATGAGCCGGAAATCGTCAAAGGCCAGGCTCCCGGCTGGTGGCGGCCCATGTGCTATGCCGAAAGCAAGGATGGCGTGACGTGGACGAAGCCGGAGCTTGGCCTCGTGGAATTCAACGGCAGCACGAAGAACAACATCTGCCTCATCGAGGGCGACCCACACTCGATGACTCGCGTGAATGACTTCCTTTCCGTGCTTTATGAACCGGATGAGCCTGATCCGGCGAAGCGTTACAAGTGCGCCTACATTGCCCACATGCCCTTCGATGAGGTCAAAGGCGGACGCAGCAAGATCGGCCCGAATGAGAAGCGCTGGGGCTCCTTTGTCACTGCGACGAGCGCGGACGGCCTGACGTGGAAATGCGTTGGAGATCGCCCGGCGAATGCGGGTGGCGAGCGCTTCGAAGTGAGCGGTTTGTATCGCTTCGGCGACTTTTATTACGCGACGGGGCAGCTTCTCAGCCCGTGGTCATGGAGGGCGGATGGCCGTGAGATCGGTCGTGACATGCTGGCGTATCGCTCGCCTGATTTTGTGTCGTGGTCGAAGGCGAAGGCGATGTCCTATGCACGCCCCGGCCAGCTTTCCGAGCCACCGGTGAAAGGCCAGCAGATGCACATGGGCGCCGGTTTGTGGAATCGAGGCAATGTGATGGTCGGCCTGCACGGTATGTGGCAGGATGCGGAGCAGGCACCGCCGAAAGGGGCAAGCTGGAACCTCGGTGTGCGTGTCGATCTGGGACTCGTGGTCAGCAATGATGGCGTTCATTTCCGCGAGCCGGTGCCTGGCTTCCAGATCATCCCACGCGGCAAAGAGGGCGAATGGGACGATGTGGCGATCCTTCAAGGCCATGCCTTTGTGAACGAAGGCGACAAGACCATGATCTGGTATTCGCACTGGGACACCGGCGGAGTGCTCAAAGACATGGACATCGGCCTCGCCACGCTGCGAAGAGATGGATTCGGCTCGCTGTCTCGCAAAGTGGCCGAGGACGAAGGGCATTTCATCACGAGCCCGTTTGAAGCGAAAGAGATCGCGCTGAACGTGGATGGCATCACGGCTGATGCGCCGCTTACCGTACAACTCTTGGACAACCTTGACCACGTTCTTGATGGCTACGAGGCCGAGGTGAAGACGAATGGCGTCCGTGTGCCGCTGAGTTTTTCAAAACCACTGCCAGCGGGCAAGAAGCTGGCACTGCGAGTGAACTTTGCCGCCAACTGTGCCGCGAAAGTCTATGCCGTTTATGTAGAACAGGCTTTCTAGCCTGTTTCAGAAACCCACAGGCTAGAAAGCCTATGCTACTCATCCCATGCTCAAACTCGTCACTGAACTCAACGACATCGACAGGAAGCTGCTGAACCGCGCCTTGGATGGCTTTGTGCCGGACAAAGTCTTCGATGTCCACACTCACTTGTTCCACACACGGCATTTCGCAGCGGGCAAACGGCCGGCATTCCTCGACGAGGGCCGCGGTTACGGCCATGCGGACTTCCAGGCGGCAATGCAACTCTGGATGCCTGGGCGTGACGTGGAGGGCCTGTTTTTTGGCTTCCCGAGCACGGGAAACGACCGCGTGGGCGAAAACGCCTGGCTGCAGTCGCAGATCGACGTGAACACGAATTCGCGTGCTCTCGTGCTCGCGGCACCGACGGACGATCCTGCCGAAGTGAGGCGGCTCATGAGCACGGGCGTGTTTGTCGGCATCAAGCCGTATCGCATGTATGCCGATGTGCCGGACACCAAGGAAGCAGAGATCGAGTCCTTCGCACCGGAGTGGATGTGGGAAGCCTGCCACGATCATCATGGCATCATGATGCTGCACATCATGCTCGCCGGCGGCATCACCGATCCGCGCAATGTGGAGACGATTCAGCGGCTGTGCCGTCGCTATCCGCGCTGCAAGCTCGTGCTGGCGCATGTGGCGCGTTCCTTCAACTATCGGCATGCCCGCGAAGGCCTGCATCACCTCATCGACCTCGATAACGTGGTCGTGGACACCTCCGCTGTGACGCAAGCCGGAGCGCTTCGTGCGGCGATTGACATTCTGGGGCCGAAACGCGTGCTCTGGGGCAGCGACTACATGGTCAGCGAGCTGCGCGGCTCGTGCATCACGCAGGGCGATGGCTTCACCTGGATTCATCCCGACCTCGGCACGGACAAACTGACCATTTTCGGCCAATACACGACCGTGGGCATCGAATCACTGATGTGCCTCCGTGAAGCCTGCGAAGATACCGGCATGACGCAGGGCGACCTGGAGGATATTTTCCGCGAGAATGCGCTGCGGTTGTTGAAACCGAACACGGAGCCTTCAGGCCCTCAACTCTGGGAAGAAGCCAAAACGAAGATCTCCTGCGGCACGGGTCTGCTTTCCAAACGGGCGCACCTCTTCGATCCTCAAACTTGGCCCTCCTATTTCAGCCGAGCGAAGGGCGCGAGCATCTGGGATCTCGATGGGAAGCGTTACACGGACTTCACCGGCGGTGTCGGAGCCATTTTGCTTGGTCATGCCGATGACGAGGTGAACGCCGCAGTGAAGCGTCGCGTAAATCTCGGCAGCTATGCCACACTGGCTTCGCCAGACGAAGTGAAGCTTGCCGATGTGCTGCTCGATCTGCATCCATGGGCCGGGAAGGTGCGCTACGCACGCGGCGGTGGCGAGGCACTTGGACTCGCGGTGCGTATCGCGCGGGCGGCGACGGGCAAAAGCGGCATCGCGTTCTGCGGTTACCATGGTTGGAGTGATTGGTATCTCGCCGCGAACCTCGGTGATGATGCGGCGCTCGACGGGCATCTGCTGCCCGGTTTGCAGCCGCTCGGTGTGCCGCGTGAACTGGCGGGCACTGCGGTGCCGTTTCGCTACAACGACGTCGAATCGTTCCGGGCAGCTCTGCAAAAGTTCGATGGCAAGCTGGCCGCCGTGGTGATGGAGCCGATGCGCAGCGAGTTCCCGAGTGATGGCTTCATGCAAAACGTGATCGACGCCTGCCATGCCGCTGGCGCGGTGTTTGTGCTCGATGAAGTCACCAGTGGCTGGCGTTTCGGCTTCCCAGGTGCCGCGCCGGTGCTCGGCATCGAGCCGGACATCGCCGTGTATGCGAAGGCGATGAGCAACGGCTATCCCGCCGGAGCGATTGTGGGCAAGAACGAGGTCATGGAGGCCTCGAACAACAGTTTCATCTCCAGCAGCTACTGGACCGACGGTGTCGGCACGGCTGCCTCGCTGGCCTGCATCGGCAAAATGAGGCGTGAGGGCGTTCAAAAGTATGTGTGGAGCCTCGGCGAGCGCTTGCAGGCGGGTTTGCGAGACGTTGCTGCGCGACATTCAGCGCTTGGGATCAAGATCGGCGGCATGCCGTGTGCGCCTTCGCTTTCGTTTGCCAATCCGGCGGCAAAACCGCTCATGATCCGCCACATGCTCCAACGCGGCTTTTTGATGTCGAGCCAGCTTTACGTCACCTGGTCGCATACCGAGGAGTTGCTCGGCGGAATGCTCGCCGCGCTGGATGAATCGCTCGGTCTTGTCTTGCAATCGCAGGAACGTGGCGGGCTGGAGGCGGAGGCGGGCGTCGTCGGCATCCAGCAGGGTTTCTCGCGACTGGTCTGAGAAGAAAGAGACTCATATTGGGACTGGCTAAACCTGCCGACCTGCAGAAACGTCCGGTCGAGTTTTTTCTCCTGATCTATGAAGATGACCATGCGTCGCCAAAGCCAAATTTTTCTTGTCGGTATCCTCGGACTGCAACTGGGCTCGCTGTCTTGTGAGGCCGTCGATTACGAGGTGGGGACGGGCAAGGCGTATAGCACGATCGGGTCGGTTCCCTGGGAGGCTTTGCGTGCCGGGGATTCCGTGCGCATTCATTGGCAGGCGAAGGCATATCATGAGAAGTGGGTCTTGTGCTGTCGCGGCAGCCAGGAGAAGCCCATCACGATCAGCGGCGTTCCCGGACCAGAGGGGCAGTTGCCGGTGATCGACGGCCAGGGAGCGACCACGCGCCCGGCGCTGAATTTCTGGGGCGAAGAGAGAGGAGTGATGAAAATCGGAGGCGCCAACAACCCTGGCGATACGATGCCTGCGCATCTCGTGGTCGAAAATCTGGAGATCCGCAGCGGGCGGCAGCCCTACACCTACAGCGGGCGGCGTGGAGCGGCGAAGTACAGCAAGGACGCCGCCAGCGTGATGGTGGAAAAAGTGGAGCATCTGGTGCTGAGGAATCTGGTGCTGCATGACAGCGCAAACGGGCTGATGGTCAGTGCCCAGTCGCGGGATGTGCGGGTTGAGGGCTGTCACCTTTATGACAACGGCAATCCCGGGACGATCACCGAGCACAACGCGTACACGGAGTGCAATGGCATCGTGTTCGAAGGCAACCACTTCGGACCGCTGCGCAAGGGCTGCAGCGGTAACAATCTTAAAGACCGCTCCGCCGGGTTGGTGGTGGCCTGCAACTGGATCGAGGGCGGGAACCGGCAGTTGGATCTCGTGGATGCCACTGGGAATCCTGCGCTGAACGCAGCGCCTGCCTACCGGCGGACGCTGGTCTATGGCAATGTTATCATCGAGAACGAGGAAGACGGTAACAACCAGATCGTCCACTATGGCGGCGATAGCACGAAGACCGCAGGGTATCGCAAGGGCGTGCTGCACTTTTATCATAACACGGTCGTCTCGAAGCGTTCGCGATCCATCGCGCTCTTCCGGCTTTCGACGCCGGATGAGACGGTGGAGTGCCACGGCAACATTTTGCATGCGACGTCAAAGGGGAAGAACCTGTCGCTCATGTGCAAGGTGGGGGTGCTGAAGATGGGCAAGAACTGGCTCACGGCGGGGTGGGTGCCGACGGTTGACGACTTCACAGGTCAAATAGAGACGCTTCAGCCATCGGTGGAAGGTGCGGAGCCGGGATTTGTCATGTTGGCAGAGAACGATCTGAGTTTGGTTCCCGCCTCCGCGTGCACGGGGGCGGCCTTGCCTCTGCCCGCAGATCTGCCGCGTCCCGTTCACCGCTACGTGCGCCATCAGCGGATTGAGGCGCTGCCAGCCGACGGCCCCCTGAATCTTGGCGCCCAGTGATTCTCCAATCATGCAAATCAAGATCACCGCTCTCTGTGTCACGGTCGTCGCTGTCCTGGGTTCCCATGCCTGGAGCGATGTTCCGATGCAGGATCCCTGGGAGGAGAGTTATCGCAATCTGGATGCGACGGGTCCGCATGTGCTCGGCTGCTGGAAGTTTGACGGACTGCCATTGACGGATGCTTCGGGGCATGGCGCTCAGCTTTCACTGGCTGGCGCCAGCCTGAGTGACAGCGGCCGCTTCGGCGGAGGGCTGACGTGCGGCAGCGGTAAGGATGCGCTCAGACATGCGGCTGTGGTGACGGTTCAGGCTCGACATTCACCCGTCGGTGCGTTTTCAGCCGAAATGTGGGTGCGGATCTCTTCGGAAGGCGACCCTTTGAAGCCTGGCTGCCTCTTGGACAAGCAGGGTGCCCGAATGGAGGATTTTCGCTGGAGTCTGACGCCCGCGAATGGGAGGGGCCTGCGCTGCATGGTGGTGAGTCTCGGCTATGGAACGTTTGTGAAGGAGTTTCAGTCCGAGCTCCTGCTGCTGCCTGCGGGTGAGTGGCGGCATGTGGCGTTTTCTTATGATGGAGCCGGCGGGGTGGCCTTTTTTCTCGATTCGCAACCGGTGGGAACGGCTTTTGAAGAACGCTGCGGACCTGTGACGGCCGGGGTGCAGCCCTTGAACATCGGCGACAGTCTCAGTGCGCCGTCGAGCTTCCCAGGTGATGTTGACGAGGTGCGCCTTTGTGACGGTGTCCGCGGCTTCGCCGCCTACGCTTTGGAGATCAGCAGCCTCAGGCATGTATGGGAGCGCATGGAGCGCCCCATGCCGTTGAAAGTCGCCTGCAGGAATCTCCGGCGCGAACCGCTGATCGGAGCGAACATGACCTACGTCGCCGCAGGCGTTTCTCAGACCTTCATTTTTCCCGATCTGGAACCGGGAGCCTCGCACGTCAGCGAATACGGACCCGACACCACATTGCGGCCCGGTTCCTACTCCTTGGAGGTGATCATGGGCAGCGGCAGCCGCCGGGTGAGCCGCATCACGGAGTTTGAGATCGTTCCTCGGCACACCCAGATGTTCCCCGTGATCATGGAAGGAGCCACCCACTCCGATCTGCCGGAACTCAGGGCGCTGGCATGCACGGACTGGACGGGGCTGACCACTGATGATGCTCCTTGGCTCGGCACGGCCACCAAAACGCGGCCCACCACGGTGCTGCCGTTGCTGGATGCAGGGCTGGCATCCGGGCTGCGTACGGTGGTCTCTCTAGATCACGACCGCCTGATGCTCGAGCGGGGCTTCCGGCGCATGGGGCGCGATGGGAAGCCCGTGGAGCCGCAGAATCTCGACACTTCCCACCCTGAGGCGGCCAACTTTGTCGCCTCCTGTGCGAACATGTTTACGATCTACTACCGGAACTGCCACACCTGGGGCGGGGTGTGGCTGCGGTCGGGATTCCGAGGCAGTGCGCAGCCGGGTTTCAGCGCGGCGGAGATCAAGGCCTACCGTGAGTTCAGCGGAGAAGATATTCCTCCGGAGGTGAACGGTGGTGGCGGGGTGGACTGGCGAGGCCTCCAGGGTTTTCCAGAGAACCGGGTGGTGTCCGATGACCATCCGATCCTTCGATACTACCGCTGGTTTTGGTCTGAAGGAAACGGGTGGAGGGCGGTGAACAATGCCTGGTATCCTGCTTATGAAAGGCGCATGCAGGACCGGCCTTACACCTGGACGCTGCACGAGCCGTCCGTTCGTCAGCCGTCGAAGGCCGGAGCTTATGGTTCCGTGATCCACATCGGCGACGGGACGACCGATTCACGAGATCCACTTTTGGCGGGGCTCGTAGCGGACCAACAACTGGCGATGAACGCAGCCCACGAGCGCGATCTGGGGCTCTTTGGCATCCTCCCCCTGAGCTGGCAGCGGGACCTGGTAGCGCCTTTTGGTGATCAAGGGACGTCCGAGGCCATCCTGCAGGAGGATCGTGTTTCGCCGATGCATCGCATCAGCGTTGCGCCCGCCATTCTAAAGGAGAATCTCTGGATGATGCTCTCTCGACCGATGAAGGGCATCATTCTCACTGACTGGCCGGCGCTGCGTCCCCGGCAGGAAAAGGGCGCCGGAGTTGTGACCGCCACTCATCCGCAGAGCTATGCCGGCATCCGCGATGTGGCGGATCGCCTTTTGTTGCCGCTCGGCCCCATGCTCGCACGGCGGCAGCCTTTGCGTTCGTCGGTGGCTTTGCTGGAGAGTTTCACCTCCCAGATGCTGGCTGGACGCGGGCTCTACCGGGGCGGATCGCCGCGCACGCTGGAGGTCTGGCACGCGCTGCAGCGGGCGCATGTTCAGGCGGACATCGTTTATGAGGAGGTGATAGCAGCAGGCGGCCTGGACGGGCGCGATGTTCTCATCATGACGGACTGTGATGTCCTCCCGGCGAGTCTGGTTGAAAAGCTGAAGCAGTGGCAGGAGGCGGGCGGCAAAATCCTGGCCGACGAGAACCTGTGCCCGGCACTGAAGGCAGACGCTTTAATCTCCGATCAACCCGTGCCGACGACGCCGCAGAGTGAGCCCGTGCCGGGTGCAGCGACCGGTGCCGCACCGCCCGGGCCACCGCCTGCGCCTTTGCCCCTTTCAGAAAACCTGCAGCGTCTCTGCCGGGAACTCGGATGGCGACCGGTGGCGACGTGCGACAATCCCGACGTCGTCCTGCATGCCAGCCGCAGCGGCGATGCGACCGTGCTTTTTGTCATCAATGACAGCCGCGAGGCTGGGAGCTATGTGGGGCAGCATGGCCTCGTCAGAGAGAATGGTCTTCCCGCATCGACAGCCCTGAATCTCGGCACGGAGAGCGTGAATGTCTATGACCTCACCCGCAGTTCCTTCGTCCTGCCCAAGCGCCAGGATGAAGGGATGGTCGTTCCGCTGAATCTGGGCCCCTCGGAGGGTCGTGTGCTGCTGCTCTCGCCATCGCCCCTGCTCGAAATGAATCTCGATCTGCCGGAAACGGCTACCTGTGGAAATGTCGCCGAAGTCCGCATCACCCTGAGCACCAGCGGTGGCCGCCCCATGCCGGCGGCGATTCCCGTGGAGGTGCGCATTCGGGACGCCGACGGTGCGCCTGCCGAATGGGACGGCTATCATGTCGTGGAGGACGGTGTGCTCACTCTCCGCCTTGAACTGGCGCGAAACGAAACGCCCGGCACCTGGGAGGTTCGCGTGCGTGAACTGGCATCAGGAATGGAGGCCGTGAAGTGGATGAAGCTGAGCCGATGAGCCGTTCGTCGAGGTTCGCATGAACTGCACGCCTCTCAGTCGTCAAAATGCCGCAGAAGTGGTGTCGTGGTCGCAACAAGGCTTTGCACGGCTCGTTTGAGTTCCATCATGCTCATTGACTGCCACAATCACCTCGGTGCCGACTTGCTGTTTTACCTGCACGGCGATTTCCCTTACTCGCAACAGCTCCTACAGATGCAGCATGAGGGCGGGGCGCTCGGCATCACGCACTGGGTGGCGTTTCCATTCGTCAGCTACGCGGCGATGGACGTGACGAAGTTCCGCAGCGGCGGGATCGGCTTCGGTGAGGGCGGCCTCGAAACGGTGCCGTATGCCTTTGAGAACCGGCGCCTACTCGATGAGTGCCAGAAGCTTTTTCCAGAGGAAGGCAAACGCATCCTGCCCTTTGTCATGGTCGATCCCATGCGTGAGACAGATGCACAGGCCAAGGAGCTGGTGAAGCTGCGCGGCGAGTACCGTTTCCATGGCATCAAGATTCAGAGCACCATCATCCAGTCCTTCATCAAATGCCTCGCGGATGAGGGCAAAGTCTTCCTTGATCTCGCCCGCGAGTGGGATGTGCCCTTCATCATCCATAGCAGCGTGGCCAAAGACGATCCCTGGGCGCAGGCGCATGACATCATCGACATTGCCGAGGCGAATCCCGACATCCGCTTCTGCGCCGCGCATTCCTGCCGCTATGACAAGGAATGTCTCGACCGCATCCAGGCGCTGCCGAATGCCTGGTTCGACAACTCCGCGCACTGCATCCACTGCGTGGGCGCCGTGGATGACCTGCCCTATATCGCACCACGGGAGCGCCGCTTTGACAGCGATTACACCGATCCCGGCCGCGTGACCGCCGATCTTGCCGCCGCCTATCCGGACAAATTCATATGGGGCAGTGATTCGCCGTTTTACAGCTACGCAGCAGAGATCAGCGGCAAGGTGGTGAAACTCATCAGTACCTACGAGGCGGAGATGAAAGCCCTTCGGGCCGCGGGCGATGAAGCCGTCCAGCGCATCACCTGCACGAACACCCTCA
>CAMAZK010000088.1 GCA_945863205.1 Akkermansia muciniphila
GTTGCGGACAGGAGTGTCCGCATCACTTCCTGCAAACTCAGCAATCAGCTTCTCATAAGCCGCGATGAATTGCGGCAGCTTCTCGACGCCGTTCAGGGACTCCATCTGGCCGAACTGAGCGATGACGACGGTCGCCTCGGCATCGCCGAGTTGCTCGCGCCAGTCGCGCTGCTGCCGCCAACTGTCGGAACCGGCCTCGGCCTGGATGCGGCGCTCGGCTTCGCGGCGTCGGGCATCGAGGTTATCCAGGCTGCCGCCGTCGCGCCACTGCTCGAAGACGGTGTCGCCTTCCCAGCCGAAATTCCGGACCTTGATCTTCAGCTCCGGTTTCGTGGCGATGAGACTGGTCTGAAGGAAGCCGTTGAAGCGCGTGCGCTCGATGTTCGATCCGCCGGTGAGGGCGATGACGTCGTTGGGCTTCAGTTCAAAGGTTTGAGCAGCTCCCGGTACGGAGGAAAAAGCCAGAAATGCAAGAATGGGAAATCTCATGGTTTGCGGACATGTTCAAACGTGGTTTTTCAGGCCGATCATCCAGCAGTTTCGACTCATTTCATGCTGCGGTGGCGGGCGTTTGGGGCAGTTCTTTGCGACTGGATCGTTGGTTGACGTTGTTCCCCGGTGCGCTCATCTCCTGTGATGGAATCGTTTCACGTGCGTCAAAGTACTGCCGGTCCGGGACGGGCGAGGGTTCGTCAGGCTGCAAAAATGACGGGAATAAACCGGAGGCTGCGACTCTCCGAGGTCATCATGACCGCCACCTGCCCGCCAATGTTCAGACCCGCCTGCTGATGCCTTCTGCTGACGTTTCCCCAGATTCTGAGTGTTTGTTTTCCGACAATGCGCGGCTGCTGATCAATGGAGCGGACCTGCTGGGCGGTCTTTCGGTCGAAGATTTTGTGATGCAGGACGAGCGCTGCCTGGGCGGCAGCATCGGCGGTCATGCGCGGCACTGTGTGGAGTTCTATCAGGGCTTTCTCGGCGGTCTGGCCGACGGATATCTGGACTACGATGCGCGGGCGCGGAATCTGCTGATCGAGAGCGATCCGGCCACCGCCTCCGAGGCGCTGCGTGAGCTGGCGAACGCGCTGAAGGCACTGGCCGCAGGCGCGGACACCGGGCGCGTGCTGCAGATCGTGGAGAATCACGATGTGCTGGAGCCGGCGTGGTCCGCCTCCAGCGTCGGTCGCGAGCTGCGCTTTCTTTTGAGCCATACGATTCACCACTACGCCCTGATCGCCATCCTGCTGCGTCTGCGGGGGATCACAATACCGGAGACTTTTGGCGTGGCTCCGTCAACGCTGCGGCACCGGGCACGGCAAACCATGACTGAGGCATGTGCTCGATGACGTGGTCGAGCAGCCCGGGTGAACTGGTGCTGTGCTTCAATCGAGATGAGCAGCACTCCAGAGCGGAGTCGCTACCGCCGCGTGTTTGGCCGGAAAAGTTCCTGGCGCCCGTGGATGCGGCGGCCGGCGGGACTTGGCTGGCGGTGCGGAGTGATGGTCTTGTGCTCGCGCTGCTGAATCATTATCCCTCCGGTTTTCGAAGGCGCAGCCAGGCCTGGAGCCGTGGAGCTTTGGTCACGACTCTGGCCGGCATGGAGGTCCGACCGACCGCCGCGGTGATGAGGGATGCCGGGCTGGCGAGGATGAATCCCTTTCGGCTGGTGGTGCTGGGCTTGGACGAGGTCCCAGAGATGTTCACCTGGGATGGTCGGCGGCTTGTGCGCAGAGCGCTCGACAGCGGGCTGGCTTTCGTGACAAGCTCGTCGTGGAACACCCGCGCGGTAACGGCTGCGCGGCAGGCTCTGTTTCGAAAATGGCGGCTGACGCATCCGACGCCGAACCCTGCGAAAATGAGGGGCTTTCACGGCGATGCCGCACACTCGCGAGGCAGCCCCTGGGCGGTCTGCATGAGCAGGGAGGATGCGCGGAGCGTGAGTCTGAACACGGTGCGAGTGACGCCGCGCAGGGCGGTGATGACCCAGCAGTTTCGCGAGCGCGAAGCCGACTCCTTTTCCGGTACCGTACACCGTGCTACGCTCACACTTTCTCCCTCCCGATGAGCAAGCCGCGCCTTTTTGTGAACAGTGCAGCACTGGTGCCGCCCGGGCCTGTGCGCAGTGTTTTTCGTCTGATTCAGCCGCTGCTGGAGCGTGTCTGCGGGTTTCACCGGATGAATGCGATCTACGCGAAGTTGCAGGTCCCTGGCATGACGCCGGAGCGGTTTTGCCGGGAGGGCCTGAGCCTGCTGCAGGCGGAGGTGACGCAGCCGACCGACGAGCAGCTTGCTCCGATGCGGGAATGGCAGGGGCCGCTGGTGGTGATGTCGAATCACCCCTTCGGCGGCACGGAGGCGCTGGCGTTCATGCTGCTGCTGGAGCGCCTGCGCCCGGGCGCATGGCGCATGTTTGCCAATGCCGTGCTGGCGGGGACACCGGAGCTCGCGCCACATCTCATCGCGGTGGATCCGTTCTCCAAATCCCAGCAGTCGAACCGTGCGGGCATCGTGCAGGCGAGGCGCTGGCTGCAGGAGGGTGGACTGCTCGGAGCGTTTCCCGCAGGTCGCGTCTCCAGCTGGCATGAGGAGCACCAGACGGTGCTAGACCAGCCGTGGAGTGATCACCCCGCGCGTCTCGCCGCCGCAGCAGGTGCCGCCGTGGCCGTGGTTCATGTGTCCGGCTCCAACAGCGAGCTGTTTCTGAACGTCCCGCTGCGCTGGCCGCGACTACGCGCTCTTTTTTTGCCGCATGAAATGCTGCGCCGCTCGAAACCTGCGGTGACCTTCGACATCGGTCCTGTCACCGATCCTGCGACGGTGAAGTCACTGGTTCGTGGCGGGAATGCGGGGGTGAAATTTCGCGCCCGCTGTCATTTGCTGCCGGAGATCGGCCTCCTGTCGCAAGTCGCGGAGAAGCCTGCCGATAGCGCTGCGCTGCCGGAGATCGCGGCGGCAGGTGATGCGGAGGAGTTGCGCAGCGAAGTGGACGCTTTGGCAGCCGGGTGGAACCGGCTTTTCGAGCAGGGGCGCTACATCGCGTTGAGGTTTCAGCGGTTTGAGGCTCCGGCCTTGTTTCATGAACTCTCGCGTCTGCGGGAGATCACTTTTCGTGCGGCGGGGCAGGGGGGCGGCGCCTCGGTGGACATCACGCCGGAGGATGACTACTACCATCAGGTGATCCTTTGGGATCGCGAGCAGGCGCGGCTTGTCGGCGCCTATCGCATGGGACTGACGGAGGAGGTGATCCGGGAGCGCGGGCATGATGCGCTTTATCTCAGTCACGTCTTCCACATGGATCCTGCCTTCTTTGAGAAGATCGGACCCGCAGTCGAGCTGACGCGTTCCTTCGTTCATCCCGACTACCAGAAGGAACCGCTGGCCCTGGCGCTGCTCTGGAAGGGCGTCTGCCAGGTCATGGCGCAGAACTCCCGCGTGCGCAGCGTCTTCGGCTCGGTGACGACACCGGCCACCGTGTGCGATGCTTCGCGGGCCATCCTCGTCGAGTATCTGCGCCGCCATCATGCCGAGGATGAGTCGCTGCGCCGCCTGGTGCGTGCGCGGCGGCCCTTCGAGGCGCCCGGCATCGCGCATCGCATCATCGCCGATGCGCACGAGGGCGAACCCATCGAAACCCTGCGTGATGTGATCCGTGCGCCGGACGGGACTCCGCGTGTGATTCCACCGCTGATCCGGCATTACCTGTCACTGAATGCGCGGTTCATCGACTTCCACGTCGAACGCAATTTTGGCGACGCTTTGTACAGCCTCCTGCGAGTGGATTTGACCAAAATACCCCGCCCGCACCTGCGGCGCTTCTTTGGGCCGGAAATCGCCGACCGGTTCCTGGGGAATGCAGGCTGAGGTGGGATCTCTATTTCTGTGAAGCCGCGCCGAGTTCCTCGATCATGAGATCCTTGTAGCGGACGATGGAGGTGGCGTTGCCATGAATCTGCACGGCGATGATGCCGGTGAGGTCGATGCCCGGCTCCGTTTCCGTGTAATCGACGGTCTGCACGCCGTTGAGCCAAATCTGGATGCGGTTGCCTTCGGCGCGGATGCGGTAGTCGTTCCACTCACCGAGCGGCTTCTGGGCCTTGGCGAGGACTTCAGGCGTCGGCTGCGCGAGCATCTTTTTGCGGCGGCTTTCATCGTACAAAGCGCCGTCGTAGCCCTTGCCGAGGTCGGCTTGATAACCGGAGACTTCGTGATGATCCGGGATGCGCACCGTGCGGAACTGCACGCCTCCGTTCACGAAGCCTTCGGTGCCTTCGAGATTCCATTTCAGCGTGAGTTCGAAGTCGCCGTACTTCTTCTCCGTGGCCAGGAAGTTGTTCTTCTCCTGCTTATTTTCGAGCGATCCGGCAACGAGGGCACCATCTTCGATGCGCCAGACGGTGCCGGTGTCGCCCTCCCAGCCGGTGAAGGTTTTTCCGTCGAAAAGCGGCATGGGTTCGGCATGCGCGATGGAAAGGGTGAGGAGGCTGGTGAGCAAAGTTTTCATGGCGGGAATCAGGGAAGTCTAACGTGAGGACGCGCGTCATTTCACCTTCCAAATCTTTACATCGTCAATCCAGACGGTGTTGTTCACCAGGAAGCTGAACCAGCGTTTCGTCGGATGGGCGAAGCCATCCGAGCGATGTTTGGCGAGCAGGCGGCCGTCGATGCTCAGGCGCAGTTCATCGCCTTCAGTGACGAGGACGAGTTCGTGCCATCGGGTGTCCGCCTTGAACGGCACGGTCACGCTTTTCGTTTTCAGCAGCGCTTCCAGATCCGGTGGGACTTTCTCCTTCCGTGCCTGGGCTTCATCCCGCCGCTTGCGGTTTTCGAGGTTCATGATGCCCGTTTTGTGATCCACAAGGGTGATGCTCGACTGCGAAAGAATGCCGTAGCAGAGGTGGCCGGCGTGGACGCCCTTCGTTTCGCGGTCCACGTAGCCGAGTTGGAGCGTTTCCGCCGGATTCAGTCCGGGAAAGCGAAAGCGGACCACGGCACCGCCGTCCGTGAAGCCCGCCTCGTGGTGGATGTGAGCGGCGTGCCCGGCTTCCTTTGAGGCGCTGGCGATTTTGAGGATGCCTTCATCGAGGTCCGCCATCTTGATGTGCGGCACGCGGTCGGCGGTGGCGCTGTTCCAGCCGTTGCCGATGGCCTTGGCGAGATTGCCATCCTCCTCGCGTTCGAAGGTGTCGTGAAAGATGAGCGTGCCGCGGTCGCGGAGCCATGAGGCGTCATCGGCCGCGAGGCTGGTGCATGAGGCGAGGATGAGAAGCGGGAGCAGTTTCATGTGGAAGCAGGCGGATTCGAACGCCAGACTGGGCCTGATATCTCAACCCGTCCAGCTTACGTCATGCGCCTTCTCAGCCTTCTCGCCTTTTTTCTCGTCACGCAGCTCGCGGCCCAGCAGGCGCCGTATGATGTCTTCCCGCCTGCGGAGCCGCCTTACTATCGCGTGAGGTATGAGGCGTCCACTCGGCCCGGGGAGCTGGTTTATCCCGTGAACTACACGGTGTGGATCCCGCCGGGCGTGGGGCAGGTGCGGGGAGTGATCGTGCATCAGCACGGCTGCGGCGAGGGATCGTGCAAGTCAGGTCTCACGGGCGCCTTTGACCTGCACTGGCAGGCGCTGGCGAAAAAACACGACTGCGCCCTGCTGGCACCGTCGTACGAGCAGCCGGACAAGGCGGAGTGCCAGATGTGGTGCGATCCGCGGAATGGATCGAGCTCTGCGTTTCAGAAGTGCCTGGCGGATCTCGGTGCGCAGAGCGGCCATCCCGAACTCTCAAACGTGCCATGGGCGCTGTGGGGACACAGTGGCGGCGGTCACTGGGCGGGCGGCATGGCGCTGCTGCACCCAGAGCGCGTGGCCGCCGCGTGGCTGCGCTCAGGCGTGCCCCTGCTCACGGAAAATCCGCAGCGTGCCACGATCAAGACGCACACGGTGTCGGCAGCGGCCCTGGGCGTGCCTTTGATGTGCAATCCGGGCACGAAAGAGGGCGTGACGGTGAAGGAGGGCCGTTTCGCGGGCGTCTGGCCTTCAAACGAGGCTTTTTTCAAGGAGGTGCGTTCAAGAGGCGGCCTGATCGGCGTGGCCGTCGATCCGCTGACAGCGCACGAGTGCGGCAACCAGCGCTACATGGCGATCGCGTGGCTGGACGCATGCCTCGGTGCACGTCTGCCGGGGAAGAGCGGGGATCCGCTGAAGCCGATGCCGACGGAGGGCGCCTGGCTGGCGGAGCTGCTCGGCAGTGAGGCGGTCCCTGCGGCGAAGTTCTCCGGTGATTCGAAGCTGGCCGTGTGGCTGCCGAATGAACAGGTGGCAAAAAAGTGGATGCAGTATGTCAAAGACACGGCGGTGGTCGATGCCACGCCGCCACCGGCTCCGCGGAATCTGCGGATCGAGAGCAATGTCCTGACCTGGGAAGCGGAAGCGGACCTGGAGAGCGGGACGGCGCAGTTCCTGATCGAGCGTGACGGCGAAGTCGTCGGGGCCGTGCCTGAGAACGCGAAAAATCCCTTCGGGCGGCCCCTGTTTCAAGGCCTGCAGTACAGCGACACACCCGTGCAGCCGCTGGCGCGAATGACTTTCACCGATGCGAAGGCCGTGCCGGGCAAAAAGCACCGCTATCGTGTCATCCAGGTGAATACGGCAGGTTTGAAGTCCGAATGACGGCACGGGGCCTGCTAGGCATTCCCGTGAAACAATTACGCCCTGCCGATTGCGTATCCCCGGGCATCTGTATGGTGCGCGTTTCCGGAGCAGTTCCGGGGACACACACTGTTTTTTTGAATTAATCACACATGAGCAAGCGCATATTGATCACCGGCGGGGCAGGTTTTTTGGGGTCCCATCTCTGCGAGAAACTACTGGGCGAAGGGAACGAAATCATATGTGCTGACAATTTGTTCACCGGGAGGAAACAGAACATCGCCCACCTGATGGGTAATCCGAATTTCGAATTCATCCGGCACGACATCACCAAGGAGATCAACGTCGAGGTGGACCAGATTTACAATCTGGCCTGCCCTGCGTCGCCGCCGCATTACCAGTACAACGCCATCAAGACGATCAAGACCTCCGTGATGGGGGCGATCAACGTGCTCGGCCTCGCCCGCCGGGTGCATGCGCGCGTTTTTCAGGCCTCCACCTCTGAAATCTACGGAGACCCCACCGTGCATCCCCAGCCGGAGAGCTACTGGGGAAACGTCAACACCATCGGCCTGCGCTCCTGCTACGACGAGGGCAAGCGTGTGGCGGAGACGCTGTTCTTCGACTACCACCGTCAGAACGGGGTGGACATCCGGGTCGTGAGAATTTTCAACACCTACGGGCCCCGCATGCTGCCTGACGACGGTCGCGTGGTCTCCAACTTCATCGTGCAGGCGCTGCGCGGAGAGGACCTGACGATCTACGGCACCGGCCAGCAGACGCGCAGCTTCTGCTTTGTGGACGATCTGATCGATGGCTTTGTGAAGTTCATGGAGACGGACGATTTCACCGGTCCGGTGAACCTCGGCAATCCGGGGGAGTTCACCATGCTGGAACTGGCCGAGCAGGTGCTGCAGAAAGTCGGCGGCAAGTCGAAGATCGTCTTCCGCCCGCTGCCCTCCGACGATCCGAAACAGCGCCAACCGGACATCACGCTGGCGAAAACGCGGCTCGGCTGGGAGCCTAAGGTGCCGCTCTCCGAGGGGCTGGACCGCACGATCGCCTATTTCTCGAAACTGCTGCAGAACCCGCAGGGAATGAGGCCGACACTCATGCCGAAGCCGCGAGCCGCCACGACAGCCTCCTCATAGCACGACCGTAATCAGTCATGCCTCCCGAAGAAACCTCCCCGCCGTTCAACTTGCGCATCTGCTGCATCGGAGCCGGCTATGTCGGCGGTCCGACCATGGCGATGATCGCGTCGAAGTGCCCACACATCCGCGTGGATGTCGTGGACTTGAACGAGAAGCGCATCGCGGCATGGAACTCTGCAGAGTTGCCGATCTACGAGCCGGGACTCGATGAGGTGGTGGCCGGAGCCCGGGGCAAAAACCTGTTCTTCTCCACCGAGGTCAAAGACTCGATCCACGCGGCGGACATCATCTTTGTCAGCGTGAACACACCGACGAAGACCTTTGGCGTGGGGGCGCACAAGGCGGCGGATCTGCGTTTTGTCGAATCCGTGGCCCGGACGATCGCGGAGGTGGCCGACAGCCCGAAAATCATCGTGGAAAAGAGCACCATCCCGGTGCGCACGGCGGCGACCATCCAGACGATCCTCGAATCGAGTGAGAAGGGGCTGAAGCATCAAGTTCTCTCGAATCCCGAATTCCTCGCCGAAGGAACCGCCATGGCCGACCTCGGCGATCCCGACCGCATCCTCATCGGCGGGGAGCAGACGCCTGAAGGCTTGGCCGCAGTCGAAAAACTGGTCAGCGTCTATGCGAACTGGGTTCCGCGGGAGCGCATCCTCACCACGAATCTGTGGTCTTCCGAGCTCTCGAAGCTGGTGGCCAACGCGTTCCTGGCGCAGCGTATCTCCTCCATCAACAGCATCTCGGCACTGTGCGAGCAGACCGGCGCGGACGTGGACGAGGTGGCCCGCGCCATTGGTTCTGACTCGCGCATCGGCCCGAAGTTTCTCAAGGCCTCCGTGGGCTTCGGCGGATCCTGCTTTCAGAAGGACGTGCTCAATCTCGTCTATCTCTGCGGGCACTTCGGCCTGCCGGAGGTGGCGGCCTACTGGGAGCAGGTCATTCAAATGAACGACTGGCAGAAGCACCGCTTCGCCGAGCGCGTGCTGCGGACCTTGTTCAACACCGTCACCGGAAAACGCATCGCTATCCTCGGCTTTGCCTTCAAAAAGGACACCAACGACACCCGCGAATCCGCTGCGATCTACGTCTGCCGGGATCTGCTGGAGGAGCGTGCTTCGATCTCGATCTACGACCCCAAGGTTTCAAAGGAACAGATCTGCCAGGATCTCGGCATCGGGCCGGACGATCCGCGGGTGGAGTTCGCCGACAGCGCCAGCCAGGCGGCGGCGGATGCGCATGCGCTGCTCGTGCTCACGGAGTGGGACGAATTCCGCTCTCTCGACTTTGAGGCGATTTTCCAGTCGATGGTGAAACCCGCATGGATTTTCGACGGGCGCAGCCTTTTGGATCATGCGCGGCTGCGTGAGATCGGGTTCAAGGTGTACAGCATCGGCAAGCCGCTGCCGTAGGCGGCTAGTGGAATCCACTATGCCGGAATTGCGGTGAGCCATGAGGCCACGGACCGTAGTGGACGACAATATCGGATCAGCTCCGGGGTGGCATGATCTGCGTCGTGAACACAAACCACGAACGCGCAATGAACACCACCACAGCCTCCCCCAATTCCGCCCGTCAACGCTTCATTCAGAACCTTGCTGAAGGCGAACTGTTCCAACACTACCAGAAGGCCTTCCACACGCTCACCAGCTTGCCGCTGAATCTGAAGTCCGTGGGGGATGGCGTAAACATGGATCGCATCACCACCCGCACCGGAGTGGCGGGAGTCGTGGAAACTCAGGTGCCGGTCCGCGTCGGCAGGAACACCATCGCCGTCATGCTCACCGGCGGCGTCCGCCTCCAGCCGGCCAATGCCGACACCTTCGCCCCCGTCGCGAAGGCCCTGCTCGATGACGACCGCTCCGCTGCGGAAATTCGCAGCGCCAAGGTGCAGTTCGAGCACGTCCCCGTCATGCAGCCGGAGCGCTACGAGGCCGCGCTGGCCATCCTGCAGTCCTTCGCGCAGCAACTCGGCGAAAGCGCCCACCGCCTCCTGTTTGCCACCGCCACGCACGAGCCCGAAGCGGTCCGCAATGCCAAGTCCTTCATCCATGAGCACCTCGCCGAGCCGATGTCTCTGGAAGCCGTCGCCAGCGCCGTGAACGTCAGCCCCTTCCACTTCTGCAAGCTCTTCAAACGCGCCACCGGCCTCACCTTCACCGACTTCGTGAACCGCGCCCGGGTGGAAAAAGCCAAGCGCATGCTCATGAAGCCCGCCGCCCGCATCACTGAAGTGGCCTACGATGTCGGCTTCCAGAGCCTGTCCCATTTCAACCGCAGCTTCCGCCGCATCGCGGATGAATCCCCCACGGAATTCCGCAGCCGCATGAAGAGCGGTGCTCCCGCCCTGATGGCCGCGTAAGCCGCCGCACCGAAAAGCTTGTCGCCATGCGCATCGCGCCGCGATGTTTCGACGACACGGCCCCGAAGAGATGAACCTGAGCGCGTTGGGTGATCCTCTTCGGGGTTTTTTGTGCCCGGATGCGGACTTGACCCGCCTCCCCGCTCTGCGCACAATCGTTGCCCTCACTCATCCCCAACCCACAAACTTCATCACAGCATTCCTATGAGCCGGAAACTTCGTTATGGCATGATCGGCGGCGGACGCGGCGCCTTCATCGGCGGCGTCCATCGCATCGCGGCGGCAATCGACCAGCAGATTGAACTCGTCTGCGGCGCCTTCTCCTCCGATCCGGAAAAGTCAAAGGCCAGCGGCGCCGACTTTTTCCTGCCCGCTGAGCGCTGTTACGGCACTTTTGAGGAAATGATCAGGACGGAGGCCGCGTTGCCCGCCGACAAGCGCATGGACTTCGTCTCCATCGTCACGCCGAACCACATGCACTTTCCTGCGGCCAAAGCGGCGCTCGAGGCCGGCTTCCATGTCCTTTCTGACAAGCCCGCCACCTTCAACCTCGCCCAGGCCAAGGAGTTGGCGGAAATCGTGAAGAAGTCCGGCAAGCTCTACGGTGTCACCTACAACTACACCGGCTACCCGATGATCCGCCAGGCCCGCCAGATGATCGAACAGGGCAAGCTGGGAGAGATCCGCAAAGTCGTTGTCGAGTACCCGCAGGGCTGGCTGGCCACGATGCTGGAGAACACCGGCCAAAAACAAGCCTCCTGGCGCGTCGATCCCGCCATCTGCGGTGCCGCCGGCTGCATGGGGGACATCGGCACTCACGCGATCAACCTCGCCGAATACGTCACCGGCTTGCACATCAAGGAGCTCGCCGCCGACCTCACCATCTTCCTCGGAGATCAAGGCCGCCGCCTGGAGGACGACGGCAACGTGCTGCTGCGCTTCACCAATGGTGCCAAGGGCGTGCTGCACTCCAGCCAGATCAGTGTCGGCTGCGAAAACAACCTCAGTCTCCGCGTCTATGGCGAGCTGGGCGGCATCGAGTGGAGCCAGCTCGATTCGAACACCATGATCGTCACCTCACTTGATCAGCCGAAGCAGATCTACCGCACCAGCATGGGCTACCTCGGCAGCGCCGCCGCCGCCGCCACCCGCACGCCCGCCGGCCATCCCGAAGGCTACCTGGAAGGCTTCGCGAACATCTACAAAAACTTCACCAATCACATCCGCGCCGTCGAGGCCGGCAC
Organism: Akkermansia muciniphila; assembly: GCA_945863205.1. Classification (GTDB taxonomy): domain Bacteria; phylum Verrucomicrobiota; class Verrucomicrobiia; order Verrucomicrobiales; family Verrucomicrobiaceae; genus Prosthecobacter. Next base: position 11,404 of record CAMAZK010000088.1, read on the forward strand.
CACGCCGAACCCGCTGGACATGGACTACCCGACCATCGAGGAAGGCGTCGCCGGCATGGCCTTCATCGAAGCCGTCGTGGCCTCCTCCGCCAACAACGCCGCCTGGACGCCGCTGGACTTCACGCCCTCCGCACGCGCCAAGTATGGCGATGCGACGCTGAACAGCGACCGCGGTGGGCTGAGTTAATCCGCGAAGATCACAAAAAAGGCGCAGGCGAAACCGCCTGCGCCTTTTTTATTTCAGTCATCTATCAGATCGAGACCGGCTTGCCGCTTGCCGCAGAGGCGTAGATGGCGTCGATGACCTGCATCAGTCGCAGGGCCTGCTCAGGCGTGTTCAGCGGTTCGGCTTTACCATCGAGGAACTCGATGAAATTCGCGGCGGAGCCGATGCGGCCCATGTCTTCACACGCTTGGGTAACGATGCTGCGATTCACGCTGTTGCCGTTCTCCTGGACGTAGAGTTCGCAGGTGTCGATGGCGGTGTTGTCGAGGCCGTCGATGCCGAAGAGGCGCTCGACCTTGCCGCCGGCCTTGGTGCCTTGGAAGACGACAGAGACTTCCTCGCGCTTCACCATTTCAGCCCAAGAGACTTGGAGGCTCAGCACCTGACCGGTTTTGAAGGTCACAAAGCCATGCGCGGCGTTTTCCACATCGGTCGTGCCGCCGACGCGGTCGGGGATGCCCCAGGGGCCCTTGAACTGCTTGTCCTGGATGAAATCGGAAAAGGTCTGGCCCAGAACGTGGGCCGGCTCCGGATAACCCATGAAGTACATCGCCAGATCGATCATGTGCAGCAGGTCGATGAGCGGACCGCCACCGGCGAGTTCCTTCGTGGTGAACCAGCCGCCGAAGCCCGGAATGCCGGTGCGTCGGATCCACTTCGCCTGCGCGGAATTGATCGTGCCGACCACGCCCTGTTCGATGTAGGTCTTCATCGCCTGCGATTCAGGCCTGGCGCGGTTGTTGAAGTTAAAGAGCACATGCTTGCCCGCCTTCTTGGCGGCATCGATGATTTCCTGCACTTCACCGGCGTTCATCGCGGGCGGCTTTTCAGAAAAGACGTGCTTGCCCGCATTGAGGCACTGGACGGCCAGCGGCTTGTGAAACTTGTTCGGAACGATGATGCTGATGGCTTCCAGTTCCGGGCTTCCAGCCAGCATGGCGTCCACGGATTCATAGGCGGTGGGGCTGCCCCATTTCTCGGCGGCTTTCGCTGCTGCGCCCGGCGCCGCATCGGCTACGGCCACGATTTCCGCTCCTGCCTGGCGGAATCCCGCCGCGTGATACTGCAACATGCCGCCTGCTCCGATGACTCCGACTTTGATGGACATAAAGGTGTGTTTTTTAAGGTGGTTGATGGATGAAATCCGGCGCGAGAATGCCGGGAGCCCACCACCGAGTCAAGAATGGAAAGCAGAGCGGGCGAAGTCGCCCGCCGATTCGTCATTCTGATTTCGACATTCGTCATTTGAACGCTTCCTTCCCCGCCAAAGCTACGTTTCCCGCAACCATGCCCGTCACCATCCGCCCAGCCACCGCAGCCGACCTCGACGCGATCAACGCGATCTACAATCACTACGTCGAGCACAGCACCTGCACCTATCAAACCGTGCCGACGACCGCCGAAGAGCGGCGCGATTGGTTTGAAGTGCACGGTCCGGAGCATCCCGTCATTGTGGCTGAAGAAGACGGCGTCATGGTCGGCTGGGGCTCGTTGAGCCGCTTTCATCCGCGTCAGGCCTATTGCCACAGCGTCGAAGACTCGGTTTACCTCCACCACGAGCATCGGGGCAGGGGGCACGGCAGCCTCCTGCTCGGCGAGCTGCTGCGCCTCGCGAAGGAAATCGGCCATCACACCGTCCTCGGCGGCATCGACGCGGATCAGAAAGGCAGCATTGCCCTGCACGCGAAGTTCGGCTTCGAAAAGGTTTCCCACCTCAAGGAGGTCGGCTTCAAGCAGGGCCGCTGGCTGGACGTGATCTGGATGCAGAAGATGCTGTAGCCCCGAGTTCTGCCGGGTTGCACTCAAGGTGCACGGGACTATCCTTTCACCGTGATCCAGTCACCGCCAGCACCACTCGATCTGCCGCGTCTCAGCGCGATCATTCGCCCTGTCTGTCAACGCCACGCGGTCGCGCGAATGGAGCTGTTTGGCTCGCGTGCCAGTGGTCACGCGCACAGCGAGAGCGACTTTGACTTCCTGGTCGAATTTCTTCCTCAGGCGAATGCGGGACTGCTGGAGATGGGCGGCTTGAAGGAGGATCTCGAAGAACAACTCGGGCATCCCGTCGATTTGCTCAGTCGTCCGGCGGTGGAACGCAGCCGCAATGCCTACCGCCGCCGTGCCATCCTCGCCGCGCCCGTCACCGTTTATGCTCAGTGAAAAACAACACGGCCTGCTGCGGGACATCCTCGACTCCGCCACAGTCATCAGGACTTACCTCGCCGACGTTTCACAGGCGGACTTCATGGCGAACTCCGAAAAGCAGGATGCCGTGCTGCGGCGCTTTGAAATCATTGGCGAAGCCTCCAGCCGGCTCGCCCCAGAAACGCAGGCTCTCTTTCCTGGCCTGCCTTTCCGCCAGATGCGCGGCATGCGGAACATCATTGCTCATGACTATGGCGATGTGGATCTCGACCAAGTCTGGCGTACCGCCTCAGGCGGCGACTTGACGACCTTGATTGCGGCGCTGCAGTCTTTCTTCGATCGTTCCGAAGGTTCCTGAGAAATCTGAGGATTGTCCGGGTGGCCTCCATAGCATTGACATCTGCCGGCCAGAACCGCTAGAACCGGTCCTTAGCCAACGTCTTGACGCCATGCCCACGGACTTCGCCCCGCTCTCCCGCCGCCGCCTCATCGGCACGGCGGCGGTGGGCCTTTCCAGTGTGGCGCTGTCATCTCTCATGGCGGAGTCGCGGTCGCATTTTCCTGCGAAGGCGAAGCGCGTGATCTGGCTCTTCATGCACGGCGGGCCGAGCCACGTCGATCTGTTCGATCCGAAGCCCGAACTCATCCGCCACGTGGGCAAGCCGCTGCCGGAAAGCTACGGCGCGGTCGAAACACGGCGCAAAGTCGCGCAGAACCCGCTACTGGCACCGGTGAAGCCGTTTCGGAAGCATGGGCAGAGCGGCATCGAGATCAGCGACTTCCTGCCGCACATGGCGGGCATCGCCGATGAGATGTGTGTCATTCGCAGTTGCCACGGCGACAGCGTGAATCACCCGCAGTCGGTCTATCAGATGAACACCGGCTCCATCCAGATGGGCAAGCCGAGCATGGGCAGTTGGGTGTCGTATGGCCTTGGCTCTGAGAACGCGGACATGCCCGCGTTCGTCGTGCTGCCCGATCCAGGCGGTGGTTTGAAAGGCGGCCCGCCCGCTTGGGGCAGCGGATTTCTGCCTGCGACG
>CAMAZK010000089.1 GCA_945863205.1 Akkermansia muciniphila
AGGCCTCGATGGCATCGCCCCGCCGCTGATTGATTCCGAATGGGTCACGGGCTCGCCCGAACGGCTCAGCCGCATCGTCCTCCACGGAGTGCGCGGCTACCTCACGGTCAAAAAGAGGCGTTACCAGCTCGACATGCCTCCGCTGGGCGCCTTGGGCGATGAACCTCTGGCGGCCATTCTCACTTACCTCCGGCGTGAGTGGGAGCATGGTGCGGAACCCATCACTCAGGACTTCCTGAAAGCGGTCCGCGAAAAGGAAGAGCGACGGACCGATTCTTGGACGGAACAGGAGCTGCTCAAGATTCCGTGATCGAGCGTCTCGCCTCCCTGCACCTTTCGGCGTTCTCAAAACAAAAGGCCTCGTAGCCACATCAAGCGACTCCGAGGCCGTGACTTGCTGACAGAAGCAAGGCTCACTCACGCCAGCGCCTCTCGGCAATACTGCACGCACTTCGCGACTTCCTTCACGGCGTCAGAGCCTTCAGGAATCTTGTATTCCAGCTCGATCTCGGCGGGGAAGGTCCATTTCTCCTTTTTCATCAATTGCAGCACTTCCTTGATCGGTGTCTGGCCCTGGCCCCAGGAGACGTTGCCGCCGTCGGCGGTGCGGTCCTTCAGGTGCAGGTTGGTGATGCGTGCGTGATACTTCTCCAGCACGGGGATCGGTGATTTGCCCTTCGTGCCTGCGACGTAGTGGCCGATGTCGAGGTTGAAGCCGATGTATTGGCCGAGATCAAGGATGGAGTCGAACTTGTCCATCTCCGGCAGGTTGTTCGTGTGGTTGTGGAAGCCGACCCAGATTTTGTGCTTGTCCGCAAACGGCGCGACACGCGCGGCGAGGACGGCATTGCGCTCCGTGGTCACGGCTGTGCAGCCGAGCGCCTTCGCCACGAGGAAATTAAACTCGATCTCCTCATTCGACTGACCGAAGCCCATCTTGTGGATGTGAATGTTCACGCCCGCATCGTTGAACATCTTCCGCATCTCCACGCACTTGGCGATCTGCTGTTCCCGCTCCGCATCGGTGATCTTGCCGCCTTTGATGCCTGCGAAAAACTGCGTCGGTCCGCCCATGAGCTCGGTTTCGCTGATGCCGCAGTCGAGCAACGCCTTCAGCGTCTCCTCCGCCGTCTTCGCCATGCTGCGATAGCTATACGTGATGCAGCCGATGCGCACGCCGTTGAAGACGGAATTGGGCTTGTCCGCGGCTGAAGAAAAGCGGGGAAGCGTGAAGCCGGTGGCGGCTGCGACGGCGGTGCCGAGAAAGCTGCGGCGTGTGAATGAATTCGGGTTCATGGGAAGGCTGGGGTGAAGCGTGCTGCTTCTTCCGCCCGAATCCGGGGGAAATCAAGAACGTGGAGGGGCACGCCCTCACACCGATAGAGATGCCTTGACCAACTGAGGCGTGATGACTCATGCTGACGATCCAATCACGAGGGACACACGCATGACTGAAACCCGATCCAGCCTCCCATCCAATCGCAAAGCCATGTCTGCATGCATCGCTCTTGCGTCGTTCATCAGCACGTGCATGGCAACCGCTGAGACGCCATCCGCGGCGCAGTTGGAGAACTGGCTCAAGCGGTTCCCCGCGGCGGATGCCAATGGCGACGGCAAGCTGACTGCGGAAGAGGCCCTGGCTTATCGTCAGAAACTGACGGGCGGCACCAAGTCCGCGCCGGGGAAGTCGGCAGGTGGCGGAGCTCCGATGGACTTCGCGGTCGATCCCGGCTGGGATGCGGTGCGCTTCCCCGAGCATGCAGTCAGCTACAAATCGCCCGATGAGATCAAGGCGATCTATGAACGTCAGATCAAAGGAGGGCAGCCGGCGGTCGTCTCGTTTCCGAAACCGGCGGACGGCGCATTACGCATCGTGGGCACCGGTCACAGCTTCATGGCGCCGGGTTACAAGACGCTGCCGATCATCTGCGAGGCGGCGGGCTTCAAGCAGCCGCTCTACACGCACACGGGCGGCGGCATCACGGGCAGCACACGCTACAAATGGGAGCAGGAGAACGGCATTTTTCAGTTCGAGGGCAAGCCGGTGCCGAAGCTGCTCGCGTCGATCGCGAATGCCGAATGGGACGCGATGATGTGGGGGCCTTATTTCAAAGACCGGCCGGAGTACTACTCGTGCTGGATCGATTTCTGCCTGAAGCACAACCCGCAGATGAAGTTCTACCTGTCGGACGCCTGGCCGCAATTGTACCAGCTCGAAAAGGTGCCGGAGTCGGAGGCATTCTTCACCGAGGAGATATTTGACCGCATGGGCGCGGAACGCACCGCCGGGTACTCGGAACTGGTGCGGACCCTACGGGAAAGTCATTCCGCGCAGGTTTTCATCATCCCAACCTCCGATGCGATGGTGCTGGCGGCGAAGCACTACCTGCGCGGCGAACTGCCGGGCATCGAAGGCATCAACAAGATCATCGGCAAAAAGGAGCGCTCGCTGTGGCGTGACCAGCTCGGCCATCTCGGGCCCGGATTCGAGCGTCTGGAGGGCTATGTGTTCTACGCCACTCTCTACGGCCGCTCGCCGGAACTTCTCGAGGGCGACGCCCCGTTTAATGATGGCGGCGACTTCCCGAGCCGTGAACTCGACCGCCTCTTTCGCAAGATCGCCTGGCAGGCCGTGATCCATCATCCGCTTTCCGGAGTGCGGGATGAAAACGGAGACGGGATGCGGGACTGAATCGCAGCCTCCGCTGGCTTCCGGCCCCTCGCCTCGATCCCGGTCGAGATGGGCAGCTGCCCGATGAAATGCGGCCTTTGCCGTATTCGTTCTCCCACGCATGCTACGCCCGATTCTTTTGATGCTGCCCCTGTGGTTGTTAACCACCGCGTTCCCGCTCGCCGCTGCCGAACGTCCGAACATCCTGCTCATTCTCTCGGACGATCACAGCGTGCCGCATGTCGGATGCTATGGCGATGCGAACTGCCAGCGTTTCAAGATCACGCCGAATCTGGATGCCTTCGCAGCGGGTGGGATGCGCCTCAATCGCGCCTACACCGCCGCGCCGCAGTGCGCGCCTTCGCGCATTTCGATTTTCACGGGGCGCTCCCCGGTGGGGCTTGGGGTCACGCGATTTGCGCAGCCAGCGAAGCCGGAGGTGCCATTCTTCACGGATGTCCTGCGTTCGAACGGCTACTGGACGGGCATCGACGGCCGGCATCAGCATCTCGACGGGCGCGTGAACGATGCGCCGCACATCATGGAGACGCTGAAGGAGCTCGGCATGCGCAGCCTCGACACGCGCTTCGATCACTTCGTGCGCTCCGCGAGCACAAAGGGCGGCAACCTCGCCAAGGTGGGCGAAAAGATGTCTGCGATCCTCGACGAGGTGCCTGCGGGCAAACCGTTCTTCCTCTACTTCGGCTTCAACCAGCCGCACCGGAGCTTTGGCGAAGACCACGACGGCATCGATCCCGCGCAGCTCGTGCTGCCACCCGACTGGCCGGATCTTCCAGAGGTGCGGCTCGATTACGCACGCTACCTCGCCGAAGTGCGCGATCTCGACACCGGCTTCGGACTGATCGACGCCATGCTGGAAAAGCGCGGCCTCAAGAACAACACGCTCGTCATTTTCATGGGCGACAACGGCGAGGCGCTGCTGCGAGGCAAAGGCACCGTGTTTGATCGCGGCACGCACGTCCCGCTGCTCATCCGCTGGCCCGCGAAGATCAAACCTGGCACGGCCTGCGACGCGCTGATCAGCGGCATCGATTTAGCGCCGACGATCCTCGACGCCGTCGGACTCAAACCAGCACCCGGCATGAGCGGCGTGAGTTTTCTGCCCGCACTGCTCGGAGCGTCCTTCGCAGGCGTAAAGCAGGTCTTCGCCGAACGCGGCTGGCACTTCGGACCCATCACCCGCACCGACGGCTTCGACCTCTCGCGCAGCATCATGACCAAGCGCTACCACTACATTTACAATGCCATCCCTGACCGCAGCTACACCCCTGTGGACATGCCCGGCGGTGAAGCTTGGACCGCCGTCGAAGCCGCGCACGCAGCCGGGAAACTCACCCAATTGCACGAGCGGCTCTACTTCCAGAATCCGCGCCCGCTCGTCGAGCTCTACGACCTCGAAAACGATCCCTTCGAGCTTCACAACCTCGCCGGAGAATCCATGCTGAAGGAAACCGAGGAGGGACTCCGCATCGAAATGGAGAGGTGGATGATTCGCGAAGGCGACTTCGTTCCCCTGCCGACGCATGTGCTCTCGCAAAAACGCTAGGTGTTTTCCAGCGCGACTTTCGCCTGCCAGACATCCCTTCCCAGAAGCGTATTGGTTTTCCCCATGACCCGACCGTTTTTCATCGCCGCCAACATCACCCTGACCTCGCTGCTTTCCGCCGCACCGGCGAAGATCGAATTCAATCGGGATGTGCGACCTATTTTGTCGGAAAACTGCTTCGCCTGCCACGGTTTCGATCCGAAGCACCGCGAGGCCGATCTGCGGCTCGACACCTTTGAAGGTGCCACGGAGGATCGCGACGGCTCGCGTGGCATCGTGCCGGGAGATTTGGCGAAGTCCGACGCCTGGCAGCGCATCATCAGCGACGACAAGGACGAGGTCATGCCACCGCCGAAGTCCCACAAGCCGCCGCTCAATGCGAAGCAGCGTGAGATCCTGAAGGCGTGGATTGAGCAGGGGGCCAAGTATGAGCGCCACTGGGCCTTTGAGCCGCCGCAGCGGACCGCCACGGGCAAAGATCACCCGATCGATCACTTCATTCGGCAGCGGCTCTCAGAGGAAAAACTGGAGCCTTCCCCGGAAGCCGATCCCGCTACGCTGATTCGGCGTGTGAGCCTCGACCTCACGGGGCTTCCCCCGTCGCCGTCCGACTTGTCAGGCTGGTCCGACGAAAAATACGAGCAGCTCGTGGAGCGCCTGCTTTCCAGCCAGCACTACGGCGAGCGCTGGGGGCGCTGGTGGCTGGACCAGGCGCGTTACGCGGACTCGAACGGCTACTCCATCGACGCACCACGGCAGATCTGGAAGTTCCGTGACTGGGTGATCGGGGCGCTGAACAAGGACATGCCGTTTGATCAATTCACCATCGAGCAGCTCGCGGGCGACCTGCTGCCAAAAGCCGTCGAGAGCCAGATCATCGCCACCGGCTTTCACCGGAACACGCAGATCAATCAGGAAGGCGGCATCGACAAGGAGCAGTTCCGAATCGACAGCGTCTTCGACCGTGTCGCGACGACCGGCACCGTCTGGCTCGGTCTGAGCATCGGCTGCGCGCAATGCCATGATCACAAGTTCGACCCCATCGAGCAGAAGGAGTACTACCGCATGTTTGCCTTTCTGAACAACCAGGACGAACCGACGATGAAGGTCTTCGACCCTGGCATGGATGTCAGTGAGCTCACCGCCGAGTTCAAGGAGGTGGATGCCAAGATCAAAGCCTACATCAAGGATCACGCCGCCGAGCTGGACGCGTGGGAGGCGGGCCTGACGCCGGCCATCAAAAAGAGCCTCTCACCCTTCCTCACCAAGATTCTCGCCCTGCCGAAGGCCAAGCGTAGCGTCGCGCAAAATCAAAGCCTGTTCGGCGCCAGCGTCGGCGGCGTGGGGCCGTTTCGTGAACTCAATGACCGCCACAAGGAACTCGACACGCTCCTCAACCAGGGCACGACCACCCTGGTCATGAAGGAGCTGCCGAAGCCGCGCAAGACCACGGTCTTCATCAAGGGCGACTTCACGCGTCCCGACGAAGAAGTCACCCCCGGCACGCCGAAGGTGTTGCACGCTTTCGACGCTCCGAAGGACCGCCTGCCGAACCGCCTCGATCTGGCGAAGTGGATTGTCAGTCCGCAGAACCCGCTCACCGCACGCGTGATCGTCAACCGCGTGTGGCAGCAGTACTTCGGCCGCGGCATCGTGGAGACGGAGAACGACTTCGGCGCCCAGGGCACCCTGCCTTCGCACCCGGAGCTGCTCGACTGGCTGGCCACCGAGTTCATGGCTAAAAAGTGGAGCCTCAAGGACCTGCATCGTCTCATCGTCACCTCTCACACCTACCGACAGACTTCCGCCAATCGTCCCGACCTGATCGCCAAAGACCCGCAGAACTACCTCCTCGCCCGGCAGACGCGCCTGCGCCTTGATGCCGAAGTCGTACGCGATGTCGGACTCTCCGCCAGCGGCCTGCTTTCGCCGAAAATCGGCGGTCCGCCGGTGTATCCGCCGATTCCAGACGGCGTCATGGGCCAGGGGCAGGTGAAGCGCGTCTGGGCCACCAGCAAAGGTGCGGACAAATACCGCCGCGGACTTTACACCTTCGTCTATCGCGCCTCGCCGCCGCCATCGCTGACCGTCTTCGACGCGCCCGAAGGCTTCAGCACCTGCACCCGCCGCATCCGCAGCAACACACCGCTCCAGGCGCTGACGCTGCTGAATGACAGCGGCTTCTTCGAGTTCGCCACCGCGCTGGAAAAGATCATTCAAAAGGACGGCCTCGAAGCCGCCTTCAAGCGCTGCACGAGCCGCAATCCGAAGCCGGATGAACTCGCCGTGCTCAAGAAACTCGACACGCTGAACGCCGCCCGCGTGCTGCTGAACCTCGACGAAACCGTCACTCGCGAATAAAGCCATGAAGCTACTTCTCTCGATTTTTCTCACCACACTTCCATTGCTGGCCGCGGATCCGGTCAGGGCCTTCATCGACGATACACAGCCCGGTTTTCGCGACTTGAAGTCAGAGGACTTTACGAAGGTGAACAGCGCCGACGACACTTGGAGCTGGAAGGACGGCGTGCTGCACTGCACCGGCCAGCCTGTGAGCGTGATGCGCACCGTGAAAGAGTTCAAAAACTTCGAAATGGTCGTCGAGTGGAGCCATCAAAAGCCCGCCGGGAACTCCGGTGTCTTCGTGTGGGCCACGCCGGCCTCGATCGAAAAACTCACCGCTGCCGGAAAGCCCGGCCTGCCGCAGGGCATCGAGGTCCAGGTGCTCGATCACGGCTACACGGACAAAGTGAAGGCCGCCGGAGGCAAAACTGACTGGTTTGGCACCAATGGCGATGTGTTTCCGGTTGGCGTGAAGATGACGCCTTTTCCCCCGTTCTCGCCCGATGGCAGCCGCAGTTTCCCGCGCAAGCACCTCGCCAAAGGTCATGGCGAATGGAACCACTATTACATCCGCGCCATCAACGGCGAGGTCCGCCTCTGGGTGAATGGCGAGGAAGTCAGCGGCGGCACCGGCTGCAATCCCGCCCAGGGCTACCTCTGCCTCGAAAGCGAAGGTTCTCCCATCCTCTTCCGCAAACTCCGCATCCGCGAACTTCCATGAACCCTCTCCTTCACCAAACTCGTCGTCATTTCTTCAGCCGCTGCGGCATCGGCGTCGGCTCGATGGCACTCGGCTCGCTCATGGCGCGAGACGCAGCGCTCGCGCCGAAGAGGACGCACTTCCCCGCGAAGGCGAAAAACGTCATTTTCCTCTTCATGGCGGGCGGGCCGTCGCAATTGGAGACCTTTGAGCACAAGCCCCTGCTCACCAAGCTCAACGGCAAGCCGATTCCCGAAAGCTACACGAAGGGCAAACGCTTCGCCTTCATGGACAGCAGCCACCGCAGCGACCTGCTCGCCCCGAAGGTTCAGTTCAAGCAGCACGGGCAGTGCGGCGCGTGGGTCAGCGATTACCTGCCGCACACGGCGAAAATCGTCGATGACATCTCCCTCATCACCACCTGCAAGACCGACCTCTTCAATCACGCTCCCGCGAAGTTCTTCATGAACACCGGCAGCGGCCTGTTCGGACGCCCGAGCATGGGCGCGTGGGTCACCTACGGTCTCGGCAGCGAATGTGATGACCTGCCCGGCTTTGTGGTGCTGCAAAGCGGTCCGCGTGGGCCGCGTGGCGGTGCCGTCTTGTGGGGCAGCGGCGTTTTGCCGACGACTTATCAGGGCGTGCCGCTGCGGAACACCGGCGATCCCATCGTGAATCTCTCCACACCGAAAGAAGTCAGCGCCAAGCAGCAGCGCCAGGTGGTGGATGCCGTGCGCGAGTTGAACATGAAGCGCCTCATTGAAACCGGCGACGATGAAATCTCCACGCGCATCAACGCCTACGAGATGGCCTACCGCATGCAGACCAGCGCCCCGGAGCTGATGGACACCAGCGGCGAGTCGCAGGCCACGCTCGACCTTTACGGCATCAAAGACCCGAAGGAGACGAGCTTTGCCCGTAACTGCCTGCTCGCCCGCCGCCTCGTCGAGCGCGGCGTGCGCTTCGTGCAGCTCTATGACACGAACTGGGACCACCACGGCGGCCCCACGGAGAATCTGGAAAAACACATGCCGATGAAGTGCGCCGACATCGACCAGGCCGGCGCCGCGCTGGTGAAGGATCTCAAGCAGCGCGGCCTGCTGAATGACACCATCGTGATCTGGGGCGGTGAATTCGGCCGCACGCCGATGGGCGAGGTGCGCGAATCCACCGGACGCAATCATCACATCGACGCCTTCACCATGTGGTTTGCCGGCGGCGGCTTCAAGCCGGGCACGACCTACGGCCAGACGGACGAGTTTGGCTTCGGCGCCGTCGAGAATCCTGTCCACGTCCACGACATCCATGCGACGATCCTCCACCAGCTCGGTCTTGATCACGAGCGGCTCACCTTCCGCTCCCAGGGCCTCGATTTCCGCCTCACCGGCGTGGATCCGGCACGGGTGGTGAAAGAAGTCCTGGCCTGATTTCGCAGAGGCACTCTTCCGCATTCACAGGCCTATGAAAACACTCCTGCTGCTCGCAGCCACGTTCATCGTCGGCGGCGCTGCCCGTTCCCAAACACCGACTCTTCATCCCAAGGCGGCGAGCCTGCCCTTCACGCATCAGGGGCCTTTCGTGAGCACGAAGGATGGCGGCGTGCTGTGCATCGACTCGAAGAATGCGCTCCGCAGCAGCGATGAAGGCCGCACATGGAGCACCACACCGCTTTTCGCGGACCCGACGAAATTCACCGTGAGCAATGAACGCGCCCTGCTGCGCACGCGGGAGGGCGTGATCATCTCCGCATGGATGAACCTCGCAGAAAAGAAGACGCCGCCCGGCTGGCATTGGGGCGAGAAGAGCGTGCAGTGGACGGACTTTGTGCTGCCGACCTACACCTGCCGCAGCACCGATGATGGCAAAACCTGGGAATCGCCGGTGAAGCTCAGTGATCCATGGTGCGGCTGCGTTCACTCGCTCATTCAGATGAAGTCAGGGCGCATCGTGCTCGTCGGCCAGGAAATCATCCCGCAGTGGCGGCACGCGACGGTCATGTGGGCCTCAGACGACCTCGGGCAGAGCTGGCAGCGCGGTGATGTCCTCGACTACGGTGTCGGCGAGCATGATCACGCCGGCAGTATCGAAGGCAGCGTGGTGGAGAGAGCGGATGGCTCGCTCTACCTGCTCCTGCGCACGGAGTCGGGCTATCTGTGGGAAGCCACCTCGCGCGATGGTTTGAAGTGGGAAGGGCTGAAGCAAACCACGATCCAATCAGTCACCTGCTGCCCGCAACTGATGCGCCTGAGCAATGGACGCATCGCGCTGCTGTGGAATGCGCCGCCGCGTCATGATCCGAAAAGCGGATCGAGCCGAGCGGAGCTGTCGCTGGCCTTTTCCAGCGATGAGACGGTCTCATGGACGAAGCCGGTCATCGTTGCGGCAAATTATGCGCCGGCAGGCCGCGTGTCTTATCCTTATTTGTATGAGCACAAGCCAGGGGAGCTGTGGATCACGACCATGCAGGGCGGCCTGCGCATGAAGGTCAACACCGCCGATCTTTCGGCAGGTGAAATACCCATCTTCGTGCCACCTCCGAAGTCCGTGCCGAAGCCCGGCGGCATCATCATGTTTGGGGATTCCACCACCGCACCGCGTGGCGCGGTGGAAGTGTATGCCTCTCGAGTCGAGAAGGCGCTGCAGAGCATCGGATCATCACTGAGCGTTCACAATGCAGGCGTTTCAGGGAACACCACCAGCGCCGCCTTGAAACGCATGAGCACCGACGTGCTGGCGCACAAACCGCGAGTCGTCGTCATTCAATTCGGCATCAACGACTCCGCCGTCGATGTCTGGAAAAAGCCGCCTTTGACCACGCCACGCGTGCCTTTGGCAAGTTATCTCCAGAATCTCCGCACCATGATCGCCGAATCGAAAAAGGCCGGTGCCAAGGTGATCCTGATGACCACCAATCCGCTGCGCTGGTCCTCCAAAACGCGCGAACTCTACGGCAAAGCGCCCTACGACTCGGAGAAGGAGGATGGCTTCGAATCTGCGCACCTTCTCTCCTACAATGACGCCGTGAGAAAGCAGGCCGCCGAGCTCCAGGTGCCCCTCGTCGATGTCCACGCCGCTTATCCTGCCTTTGCCGCGAAGCACCGCACCACCATCACTGAAATGCTCCCCGACGGCATGCATCCCGGCGACCTCGGTCATCAACTGGTCGCCGAACTCCTCGTCACGGCGATCCGTGATGCCGTGCGCTGAACCCTTTTCATCTCCATCCATCCCATGCATCTCCGTTTTTTCACATGGCTCGCTTTTGCCGCCCTGCCGCTCACCGCCGCGGACCTTCCCGCCGCGATTGAGTCCGACACACGGCTCCACGCCGACGGCAAAGGCTGGCGGCTCGACAAGGCAAAGATCAGCGACCCGAAGCGCCCGCGCGTGCTGCTCGTCGGCGACTCCATCTTGAATGGCTACCTCAAGACCACGATCGCCGCGCTGGAGGGCCGGGCCTACGTCGATGCCTGGGTGAACCCCTACAACCAGTCCGAGCATCTCAACAAAAACCTCCTCCCCCAGGTGCTCGCGAACGGCCCGTATGACATCGTGCATTTCAACATGGGCCTGCATGGCTGGCAGGAGGGCCGCATCAAGCCGGGAACCTTTGAGCCGCTCACGAAAGGCTACGTCGAGGTCATCAAGGCCGCCCTGCCAAACGCGAAGATCATCTGGGCCAGCAGCACGCCCGTCACCGCCAAGGGCATGCCCGCCGACCTCGATCCCGAGATCAATGCCACCATCATCGAGCACAACCGCATGGCCGCAAAGGTCATGGCCGAAATGCAGGTGTCCGTGAACGACTTCTACGCCCTGCTCGTGGACAAACGCGAACTCGCCCGCGGCGACCGCTTTCACTGGACCGCACCCGCGTACAAGATGCTCAGCGACATGTGCGTCGCGTCCGTGCTCGCCGCCCTGCCTGCGGAAGAGGGCTTTACGTCGCTCTTCAACGGCCAAGACCTCACCGGCTGGGATGGCGATCCAAAGCTGTGGAAAGTCGAGAACGGCATTGTCATCGGCACCAATCCGTCGCCTGAAGCAATGGCGAACAACAGCTTCCTCATCTGGCGCGGTGGCACGGTGAAGAACTTCGAACTGCGCGCCACCGTCCGCGTTATCGGTGACAACAACAGCGGCATCCAATATCGCAGCCGCGAGCTGCCCGAGGTCGCTCCTTGGGTCATCACCGGCTACCAGTGCGACATTCATCCCGCCGTCGAGCACACCGGCATGACCTACGAGGAGCGCGGCCGCGGCATCTTCGGCCTCAACGGCAAAAACGTCATGCTCGATCCCGAAGGCGTCCTCTGGCAGCTCGACGAGCACGAGCCCGTGAAAGTCGATGTCAGCCAGTGGAATGAATACACGATCATCGCGCAGGGGAACCGCCTCCAGCACTTCATCAACGGCCAGCCCACCTCCGAACTCATCGACCACCACGCCGACAAACGCACGCTGGAGGGCCTGCTCGCCATCCAGCTCCACAAAGGCAACCCCAACCGTGTCGAAATCAAAGACCTGCGGCTCAAAGTGCTGCCGGAATCACCGCTCGTGCCCTTCGATGCTGCAAAACTGCCCGCAGGAGCCACGAAGATCGAGAAGCCCCGCACGAGTCGCCCACAGGGCACCGGGCCGGTGGTGCCAATCAAGAAGTGATAAAGCACTTGCCGCCGCCCATTTGCTCACAACAACCGTGGATCAAAAGCAAACGGCACAGGTTTGCCAATTCGGACCTTCTTGAAGTCTCGATGCGAAGGATTGAACAAGTAGTTCGGCTCTGAGTTGATGATCACGCTGGGGACTTCGAGGACGGCGGAGCGGGCTTCTTTCACCCAGCGGTCACCGATGATCTTGGTCGAAGGCGAGGGTGGCTCTGCGGTCCAGTCAACGGGCAGAGCGGCTGCTGGTAGAGTTTCGACGAGAGCCTCGTCAAACTCGACTTGGATGGCCGCATACTTGAACAGCACAGGAGGACTGAGGTGGACGAGGCTTTCGAGTGCGGCCAAAGACAGTGTGGCGCTGGTGTAGATCATCCGAGTGCCGTGGGAGTTCCATCGACCGCCAAAATGCCTAGCCCCCTCGCCATCGAAGGCGGTGGCGGCATGCTTGGCCTTCACGATGCGCCAGGCACGTCGTTTCATGAATAAACGCCGTATTCGATGCGGCCGAGCAGATCCTCCACCTCACGGGCGCCGACTTCCGTTTGGGCAAATTTCAGCGGAACCTCGCCACCGAGTCCTACTTGGGGCGAGGCAAGCCAGCGGCGGCCATTTTCCAGCGATTCCATCACGACGGCGGCACGACCGAGCAGCCGCGCATAACGCACCACGCGGTCCGACTCCGCAACATCGAGCCGACCGGAGCTTTTCCGGCGGTGCAGTGTGGCTTTCGAGATGCCGAGAATCGGCACAAGCTTGTCCAGAGGCATGGCGAGATATCCGCGCAGCTCGTTCAGTTCCTGCACAGGCAGGCCAGCCTTCAGAAGCGGAATCAAATGCGCGGGTGAGAGAACCTGGGGGGCGCCCTTCCCATTCGGGACACGCACGCAGGCATCGACAATGCCTTCAAAGGTCTTTTTCGTATCTGTCGGCGCTGCTTTCCGAGCAGCCAACTTCCTGGCGCTGGCCGTTTTGGAGCTCGATTTCTGCTCGGAGGGTGCTTTTCTCATTTGAGACCTATTTTAGGCTCACTTGAGCCGGGCGTCAATCTTGCTGCTTGGAGGTTTTCACGTCTTCTGTCATGCAAACCTGCTCCGCACCTCGGCGGTGCAACATTCAGGCGCGCCTCTCGTTCACGCACCATGCACCGCGCTCTCGTCATTCTCTTTGTTGCTCTCTGCCCTTCGCTCTTCGCCCAAAAGGCCAAGTCCGGCAAAGTCGGCACTCCGCCTCCGACCAAGGCGCCGCTCGTCAGCGTGGACGTCACGAAGCTGCCGGAAGGGACGACGCAACTCGATCTCTTCCTGCTCATGGGCCAGTCGAACATGAAAGGCCGCGGAGTGATGCCAGAGGAGCCGAAGCGTGATCCTCGAATCGTCATGATGCACCTGAAGGACGACCAGTGGTACCTCGCCCGGCATCCTCTGCACCTCACGGGCGATGCGCAGACCTTCAAAGGCCACGACAACGCCGGTGTCGGCCCCGGCTTGGCGTTTGCCGAAACACTCGCCGCTGCGAATCCCCAGTCAGCCATCGGCCTCGTGCCCTGCGCGGTCGGTGGCTCGTCGATCAAGCTCTGGCAGAAGGGCGCGAAACTCTACGACGAGGCCCTGCGCCGCGCGAAGCTCGCTCTGCAAAAAACAGCACCGATCAAAGCCCAAATCCGGGGCGTTATCTGGCTTCAGGGCGAGGCGAATGCGAATCCTGCGGAGCTGCCACTGCACGCCGATCACCTGAAGGCGATGATCGAATCCCTGCGCGGCGATCTCGCGCTGCCGGAACTGCCCTTCATCGCCTGCACCATCGGCGAGATGAAGGGCGAGGAGGCGCTGAAAAACATCAAGGCGATGAATGACATCCTGCTCGCCCTGCCGAAGTCGGTGCCGCACACGGCCTGCGTCGATGCGCGCGATTTGAAGACGCACATCGGCGACCAGGTCCACTTTGACACCGCCGCGCAGGAGGAAATCGGGAGGCGGTTTGCGGCGAAGGCGGCAGGGCTGGCGCCTCCTTGAACCCGCCAACGTTTTAGCGGGAGTTCGGGGAAAGAGCCGGGCAGTAGAAGCGGTTCAAGACAGCATGCGGCTTCTCCTTCCCTTCCTTCTGTTCGGCTCCACCGCCCTCGCTGAAATCCATCATGCCCAGGGCGAGATGTCCGGTGAGGTCACGGCGGGCACCGTTTTATTGCAGTCCCGCCTGACCGCGATGCCGGGTCCCGTTCTGGATGAAACGGGCGACGTGCCCGGCAAAGCGGGCGCAGCCTGCTTCGAGTGGAGCGAGTCGCCTGACTTTGCCGGATCGAAGCGCACCGAGTGGCTGGAGGCGAAACCGGACCACGATTTCATCGTGCGCGCGAAGCTGGACGGGCTGAAGCCGGGCACACGTTATCACTACCGGCTCGTGTTTGGAGAGAATCGCGATGCGACGCAGACCGGCCCGGCCCGCAGCTTCAAAACGCTGTCCGAAACCGGCGACGTGACGTTTTGTATGGGCAGCTGCATGAACTACCACTCCTTCATGAGCGGCAAGGCGAACGGCGGCGGCCCCACAACGGCGACGGCAGAGGACAAGCTGCTCGGCTATCCCGCTTTCGCCGCGATGACGGCGCTGAAACCGGATTTCTTCATCGGCACGGGCGACATCGTTTACTTCGATCATCCGCCGCAGACGGCGGCCAAGACGCTGCCGGAGCTGCGGAAGAAGTGGCACGAGCAGTTCCGCTTTCCGCGGATCATCGAGTTCCTCGCGAATACGCCCGGCTATTGGTCGAAGGACGATCACGACTTCCGCTTCAACGACGCCGATCTCGACAATGCGAAGCTGCCCGCACCCAGCACCGGCATCGAGATCTTCCGTG
>CAMAZK010000090.1 GCA_945863205.1 Akkermansia muciniphila
AGATCCAGATGCACATGAAGCGCATTCTGGGCATCAACTGCTACCGCTCTCTTCGCCACCGCCGCGGTCTTCCCGTTCGCGGTCAGCGCACCCATACGAACGCCCGCACCCGCAAAGGTCCGCGCAAGACCGTCGGCGCCCAGAAGAGCAAGTAATCCGCCCACCCGCAACGATCCGCACTCTACATCATGGCTGACGAAACGACCCCCGCCGCACCTGCCGCCGAAGCTTCCCCTGCTCCGGTCGCCGCACCCGCCGCCCCCGTGGCAGCACCCGCAACAGGAACCCCCGCAGCCGCCCCGGCTGACCAGCGCTCTTCCGGCAGCGGTGACAAGCAGGTTTCCCAAAACATCTGGCTCGAAATCGGCGGAGAGACCGAAGAGAAGAAGATCACCAAGGCCAAGGGCTCGAAGAACATCTCCAGCGGCATCGTTCACGTTTACGCTACGTTCAACAACACCATCGTCACTGTCACTGACCGCTCTGGCGGCGTGATCGGCTGGTCCACCTCCGGCAAGATGGGTTTCCGCGGTTCCCGCAAAGGCACCGCCTACGCCGCACAGGTCGTCGCCCAGGACGCCTGCCGTCAGGCCATGGGACACGGCCTCCGCGAAGCTGAAGTCCGCCTCCGCGGTCCTGGCTCCGGTCGTGAATCCGCCGTGCGCGCCGTGCAGGCCCTCGGTGTCGAAGTGACCACCATCAAGGACGTGACCCCGGTGCCGCACAACGGCTGCCGTCCGCCAAGCGCCCGCCGCGTCTAATCTCTCAGCTCTTTTTCTACCCCACTATGGCTCGTTACACTGGTCCCCGCGAAAAGATCAACCGCCGTTTCGGCATCGCTCTTTTCGGCCCCTCGAAAGCGCTCGAACTCCGCAACTTCCCGCCAGGGCAGCACGGTGCGCGCAACACCCGTCGCAAGACTTCGGAATACGGTCTTGCGCTCGCTGAGAAACAGAAGCTGCGCTTTCAGTACGGTCTCATGGAGAAGCAGTTCCGCCGCTTCTTTGCCGAAGCCCAGCGCCGCAAGGGCGTGACCGGTGAAAACCTGCTGCAGATGCTCGAATTGCGCCTCGACAACGTCGTCTTCCGCATGGGCTTCGCGAACACCCGCTTCGCCTCCCGCCAGCTTGTCAGCCACCGTCACTTCACCGTGAACGGAAAGCTCGTGAACATCGCCAGCTACCAGTGCAAGCCCGGTGATGTGGTCGCGGTCAAGAACGCCCCCCGCTCCCAGCAGCTCGTCGGACGTTTCCTTGAGATGACGCAAGGCACCCCGGCTGCCGATTGGATGACTGTGGATCGCGACAAAATGAGCGGCACCGTCAACCGTGTTCCCGTTCGTGAGGAGATCGCTCCGATCGCCAACGAGCAGCTCGTCGTTGAACTTTACTCCCGTTAATCCCCAGAGGATTGACAGTGATTCTTCAAAAGGGACGCTTTCGAGCGTCCCTTTTGCTTTTCCCCGCGAATCCCCACCGATCATGACCCCCAACCGCCTCGAACTCATCGGCAGCGAAGTCGCCATCATCTGGAGCGATGGCACCGAGCAGTACATCCCCATGGAGAAGCTCCGCGCCGCATCTCCTAGCGCCGAAAACACCGGAGAGCGCGACCTCCTCGGCAACAAAATCGGAGGAACGAACCAGACCAGCTTTCCGGGCGTCACCGTGAAGGACTGGCGCATGGTCGGCGGCTATGCCATCCAGTTCGACTTCAGCGACGGGCACAACACCGGACTCTACACCTTCGATCTCCTGAAGGCTCTCGGCTGAACGGGAGCACCGCAGGGTCTTGAGCCAGAACGAGGTCATCGCCTTCGAGATTTCCTCGACCGCCCGCATTCAGCCTGGGCGGGGCTGAGTCGTTTGGAACGGCAGGTTGACTTGCCACGCCTCATTCCCCAGACTGGCGGGCCATGAAATGGATCATCCGCATTCTTGTCGTTCTCTTAGTCCTCGTCGCCGCCCTCTTGTGGTTCGCTTTTTCGCAGATGGACCGCCTGGTGAAGACCGGCATCGAAACCGCCACGCCACCCGTGGTGCTGACCGCCGTGACGGTCGGAGAGGTGAAGCTCTCTCCCTTCTCCGGCAGCGGCATCATCGAGAACTTTGTCATCGCCAACCCGGAGGGGTTCTCCGGACCTTACGCCCTGCGTATCGGAAAGGCTGACGTGGCGCTCGACACCTCGGCCAGCAACCCCGAGAAAATCGTTCTCAAACACGTCCACATCATCGATCCCGAGATCCATCTGGAAATGGGCCTGCAGGGCACGAACCTCAAACAAATCGCCAAGAATGCCGAAACATTCGCGATGGGAGAAGCCAGGCCCCGGGCGAACGCTGCGGCTCAAGCGGCACCCGGCGCCCAGGCTGAAAAAGCGCTGAAACTGCAGATCAACGAACTGCTCATCCGCGGTGCCCGGGTGAGCACAGGCACCTCCCTCGTCCAAGGAGCCAAGGCGGAGGCCACCCTGCCAGAAATCCGCCTCTCAGACATCGGAAGTGGTCCGGAAGGCATCTCTCCTGCCGCCCTCACGGCCAAGGTGCTTTCCGTCTTGAGCACGGAGGCGGCGAAACATGGAGCGAGCGGTTCCCTGAAGAACCTTCTCAACGGTGGTGATTCCGGTGGTGGAACCGGTGGATTGAAGGACGGCATGAAGAAGCTCTTCGGCAAGTGACGTTTCTACGCCACCGCACTTCAGGGCTCCTCAAATCATTCCCAGCTTCATCTTGCCCTCGACGCTGATCATCCCCTGATTCCAAGCGGGATCCCAGACCAGTTCGACTGCGGCATCGTCCATTTCCTCGATCGTCATGATTCGGCTCTGCGCATCAGCGGCGATCGTGGGGCCCATGCCACAGCCCGGGGCCGTAAGCGTCATCTTCACGGTGGCCTTGTGCTTGCCCGCCTCATCCGTGGTGACAGTGCAGTCGTACACCAACCCTAGATCGACGATGTTCACCGGGATTTCCGGGTCATAGACGTTCTTGAGCTGGTTCCAGACCTGCCCCTCGAGATCGCTGATCTCCCCGGGGATGTTGGAAGACGTGCTTGCCTCCTCCTTTTTCGAAGCGTCTTCATCGATGCCGAGAGCATCAGCATCCTTCGCTTGGACGCGGGCCAGGCCGAAATCCGTCGCCACCGTGTAGGTCCCGCCGAGGGACTGGGTGATGATGACCTTCATGCCCAGCGGCAGGGTGATGCTGTCACCACTGGGGATCTGAATGGCTTCGACTTCGCGTTTGAGTTCGAGGGAGGAGTGCATGGGAGAAATAGCGGTGGGTGAGAGGGAAAATTAGCTGGTGAGCACGATCTTGATCCTGCCCTGGGTCTTGCCGGCAAGATTGAGAGCGTCGGCAAGCGTGCCCGATTGATCGGGGCTGCGGAGGGTGTCCGTCTCAGCGGCGGTTTTCTCCCTGGATTCGGACTCCAGCGCTGCGCGGAGAGCGCCTTCGACCATCTGGCCGCAATGAATCTTCATGGGAGGCAGCGCCCCCAGCGGCTTGCTGAGTTCCTCGGCAGACATGGCCAAAGCCTCGTCCTTGGTCTTTCCGCGGATCAGCTCGGTAGCGATGCTGGCCACGGCGATGGCCGTCTGGCAGCCGAAACTCTGAAAACTCGCCTTGTCGATGACCTTCCTGCCGTCCTTTTCCTTGTACTTGATCCACATGCGGACCATGTCACCGCAATCAGGGCTGCCGACGGTACCCACGGCGTCAGCGTCCGGCATCTCGCCGAGATTCTGCGTGTCAGTCAGGGCTTGCTGGAGTGCGGCTTCGTTCATGCTTCGATTTCAATACGGTAGCGCGGCAGCGTCGGATCAATCTCCTGGCTGTAGGCGTCGATTCCGCCGTCCAGACACTTCGTTTCAGCGAAGCCGTGACCGATGAAATAAGCCGCCGCATCCATCGAACGCGTGCCGGTGTGGTCGTAGAGGACCACAGGCCGAGTTTTGTCCTCGTGGGTGAAAATCTCCTGCACAAGCTCCTGGGTGAGCAAGCGGGCGCCGGGCAGCTTCACGGCGTCGTGCTCCTCGCGGGTGCGGACGTCGAGCACCACCAGATCTGGCACCGCGCGACGCAGCATTTCGAAATCGTGGACTGAGATTTTCAGCGATGCATCACTCTGATGGCTGTCCTGGATATGAGCCACAGCCTCTTCCACGGGGATGTTTTCATTGCGCTCACAGACCTGTGCCAGCGTCTCCGTCGGTTGGAAGCCGCAACTGCTGCAGCCGCCGATGTGGTAACGCGCAAAGAGCGCCCGTTGCGCACCAGGGTAGGCCTGGAGCACCTGGCTCATCGTCATGGCACCGTTCAATGGGGGAAGTTCGGGAGGCATGGGGTGCGGAGCATGAAGCATGACGGGCCGATCACAAGCACGAGTTCAGCCTGCTGAGACCGATAAAAAGAGAAAGCCGGATGGATGACCCATCCGGCTTTCAAAAATCAAAGGAGCGTCGGGAGCACCGATTACTCGGCGTTCTCTTCGACGTAGCGAATCACGTCACCCACGGCCTGGAGCTTCTCGGCTTCCTCGTCGGGAACGTCGATGCCGAATTCCTCTTCGAATGCCATCACCAGCTCAACGGTATCGAGGGAGTCTGCGCCGAGATCTTCGATGAACTTTGCTTCAGGAGTGACCTGCTCGGGGTTCACGCCAAGCTGCTCAACGATGATGTCTCTGACTTTGTCGGTGATATTATCTGCCATAGGAAGGGGGTGGGTAAGTGGGCCGGAGCTTTAGCGGCTGACTTTGCTTTGGCAAGAGGAAATTCCACCCTTTTTCAAGCATGCCATAGAGGCTTCATTCCGAGGCGTCTGCGGTCGTCCCGCCTGCTGCGGGCGGATCGCTGATTTTCTCGATCAGCTCTCCGCTAAACGCCTTCATGAGGCGTTCCAGAACCTGATCTGCCGAGGAGAACTTCAAATCGTCGATCACCGCACGCTTTTCAGCCCCGCCTGCGGTCCGATACCAGGCATAGGCCAGCCCCTTGTGCTCCCATTTTCGCTTGTCGATGCGGAACACGTCTTTGTAGGCGATTTTGACGCCTTCCGGCGTCACCCAGTGGTCGGCCTCCCCGCAGAGGGTCTTTCGCCGATTCAGCAGCAGCACGACCCCGACGATCGCAGCCCCTGCCAGGCAGCCATAGCCAAACCAGAACTGTTCCGCGATCTCGCGCTCCGTATAGAGCTTAGGATTTTCCTCCCAGCCGTTCTTCGCGGCATAGCTGACCCATTTTGGCGGTTCCCCCTCGCTCCCCGTCGGGAGTCCTTTGGCCTCGGCGTCGGCGATCCATTGCTCCAGCTTCCCGTCCCGCTTGGCTGCATCGAAGGAGGTCAGAAACTCCCCGGTGAACCACTCCTTCTTCTTCGCGAGTGCCACCGACTTCGGGTAGCCGGAGATCCCGTCATACAGAAACACCAGGCCGAACACGAGGAAAAGCCCCGCCAGCATGCCCATGCGGCGAAAGTACCACCGGGTGACTCGGCAGATGACGGGCGTGGAGGGATCGGACGGGGCTTGCGGGGGAGACTCCATGGTGGTGACTCAATCGCAGCCACGGTCAGACGCAACAGGGGATTTTGTGTGACAAATCACGCACCAATTTGCAACGTGCCCGCGCTTCCATTCCACGCCTCGGTGCGTAAATGCAGGTAAACCCAAAAAACTAACCATGTTCTTCGATCCCATCTACCTCCTCATCTGCGGCGTCACCACGGTGCTCGCCATGCTCGCTTCCTGGCGCGTCAAAAGTGCCTACGCCAAGTATTCACAGGTTCCGGCCAGTTCCGGCATGTCCGGAGCCCAGATCGCCCAGCGCATCCTCGATTTAAACGGCATCCGCGACGTCACCGTGACCTCGACCCACGGACTGCTCAGCGACCACTACGACCCCACGAACAAGCGCCTCGTCCTCTGCGAAGAGAACTACTACGGCACCAACGTCGCCGCCCTCGGTGTCGCTGCGCATGAGTGCGGCCACGCCATCCAGCACCAGAAGCTCTACGCGCCCCTGCAGTGGCGCATGGCCGCCGTCGGCATCACCACCATGGCCGGCAATGCCATTCCCTTTGTCGGCATGGGCCTGGCCTACTTCGCGCCAAAGATCGCCTTCCCGATTCTCGCGCTTTGCTTCGGCATCGTGATGGTCTTCCAGCTCATCACCCTGCCAGTCGAGTTCGACGCCACCGCCCGGGCGAAGCAGATCCTCGCCCACACCGGCGCCGTCGCTCCTGGAGCAGAAACCGCCGCCATGAGCAAAGTGCTCGATGCCGCCGCCCTGACCTACGTCGCGGCCTTCATCAGCGCTCTCGGCACCTTCCTCTACTTCGCCATGCACCTCCTCGGCGGCCAGCGGGACGAGTGACCCGCTTCTGTCAAAGTCCACCCCTCGGCGGCGTATGATCTTCATGCGCCGCCTCTTTTTTGCCCTCGCCCTGCCCAGCCTGCTCCTCGGTGATGAACTCCCGCCCCTCCGCGGCCTCAGCCGTTCAAACCTGCTCGAATACCCAGCGGCCGACGGCACCACCAAGATCGCCCAAACCGCCAAGGAATGGGAAGCCCGTCGCAAAGCCGCGCTGGCTGGCTTCCAGCAGGTCGCCGGCCCCCTGCCCGGCTCCGGGATGCGCTGCGCCCTCGATCCGCAGACCTTGGAGGAAACCGACTGCGGCAGCTACGTCCGCCGCCTGATCACCTACGCCTCCCAGCCCGGCGGACGCGTGCCCGCCTACCTCTGCATCCCGAAGACCGCCTTGCAGGGAGCCAAGACGCCCGCCGTCCTCTGCCTGCACCCCACGGAGAACATGATCGGGCACAAGGTCGTCGTCGGCCTCGGTGGCAAGCCGCACCGCCAATACGCCGCCGAACTCGCCGAGCGTGGCTTCGTCACCCTCGCCCCGAGCTACCCGCTCCTCGCCGACTACCAGCCGGACCTGAAAGCACTCCAGATGCCCAGCGGCACCATGAAAGCCGTTTGGGACAACCTCCGCGGGCTCGATCTCCTCGAATCCTTGCCCTTTGTGGACACCTCGCGCGGCTTTGCCGCCATCGGTCACTCTCTCGGCGGGCACAACGCCATCTTCACGGCGGTCTTCGACGACCGCATTCGCGTCATCGTCTCAAGCTGCGGCTTTGACTCCTTTCTCGACTACAAAGGCGGCAACATCCAGGGCTGGAACCAGGAGCGCTACATGTCGAAAATGGGCGACTACATCGGCCGCCCGCAGGACGTGCCCTTCGACTTCTACGAGCTCATCGCCTGCCTCGCGCCGCGCCATGTTTTTGTGAACGCACCTCTGCGCGACTCGAACTTCAGCTGGCAAAGCGTGGACCGCATCGCAGCCGCCGCTCTTCCAGTGTTCCGGCTTCAACAGGCAGGGGCACACCTGCAAATCGCCCACCCCGACTCCGACCACGACTTCCCGGATCCCGAGCGCCTCGCCAGCTACGAAGTCATCCGCCGCGTGCTCCGTCCGGCGGAAGGCTCCGCGCCTGCCGAAAGCCGATGAGCCAAGCCCGAATGATCACAGCAGCGCCGAACAGAACGAGAGCCGGCAGGATGATCCACGGCCAATCAGGTCAAAAAGCGGAATCAGGGGTGGGATAAGAAAGTCTCCATGAAACGATGTCATCTCCAGTGCTGCCAGCCTGGTCCTTCCCGAAGCTATAGACGGCAGTTTCCAGCGGAAGAAAGGCCGGGGGTGGGCTAGTCGGCATGAGAAAGAGTGCGGTATCGGAATTGGTGGCGTCGGGATTGCGAATCCGTTGGTCGCCGTCGGTGTCCAGCAGGATGACATAGGGTTGCCCCCAAAGATCCACGACCTGACTTGGAAGGTCGCCAACCGCTGGGAGGTAGCCAAATTTGCCACCGCGCGCGTCAGGAAATTCGACGAATCTAATTGCCTTGGGGTTCCATTCGGATTTCTCCCCCATCAAGCAGTCCACCAAAGGCCCGACCGTCGTCACACGCACATCCGAAGCATGAACCTGAATCGCTTGCCCCGGGAAATGGCCGTATTCGACACGATAGGATTCAAGCGCGATGCGGATATCTTTCATCGCCATCCACGTCCTCATGTTGCTCGACGTGTCGAGCCTCGAACGACCATCAAGGCCCCAGAAGGCGATGATACCGACTCCGAGGCAAGTCAGCAGCACGGAAAACGGAACGACTCGTTTCATGGGGATAGGCTACCTCAGCAACCACGGCAAATGGAAGCCCAAAAAAGCTCCGCCTCACGGTCCGTCGAAAACGATCCCGCTGCTGCCATCCTTGGCGGCCCCCTTTTTGTGTTCGAGACCGTCGGCGCGGCGGCGGCGGGCTTCGGCGAAGAAGTCCTTCAGAATCATGACACACTCGTCCTGCAGGATGCCGGGGGTGATCTCGCAGCGGTGGTTCAGATTGGGAGCCTGCAGAAGGTTCCAGAAGCCGCCAGCACCACCGCCTTTCGGGTCCGGGCAGCCGAAGATGACGCGGCGGACACGGCAGTGCATGATGGCACCCGCACACATGGGACAGGGCTCCTTGGTGACGTAGAGATCGCAGTCGGTGAGCCGCCAGTCGCCCAGCGCACTCTCCGCCTGGGTGAGGGCCAGCATTTCCGCATGGGCGGTGGCGTCCTTCAGCGTCTCCACCTGATTCCATGCGCGTCCGATGATGCTGCCCTCGTGTACGATGATCGCGCCGATGGGCACCTCGTCCTGCTTGGCCGCTTTGCGGGCCTGGCGCAGGGCCTCGCGCATGAAGTGGGAGTCGTCGTAAGGGTTGATGATGAGCGGATCGGACACGGCGTTTTATAGTCGGCTCCCGGGAGAACTCCAACCTTGAAGTTTGGCCCATGAACCTTATCAGAGGCCATGGATCACACGACGAATCTCATCCTCCCCTCCCTGCTGGCTGCCGACTGGACCCAGGTGGGTGCCGAGGTCAAGCGAGCCGAAGACGCGGGCGCAAAGTGGCTGCACCTGGACGTGATGGACGGTGCCTTCGTGGACAACATCTCCTTCGGCCCCCAGATGGTCCAGACCGTGCGCAAGTGCACCGACATGTATCTGGACGTCCACCTCATGATCCACCGCGCGGACCACTACCTGGAGCGCTTCATCAAAGCGGGCGCGAACAACATCACCATCCACGTCGAGGCAAACTACGACACCAGCGTGACCGAAACGCTCCAGCGCATTCGTGCGGCCGGCCTGCACTGCGGCATCGCCCTGCACCCGGACACACCATTTGAAGCCGCGCTGCCCTACGTGAACGACATCGACCTGCTGCTGGTCATGACCGTGGTGCCCGGCTTTGGCGGCCAGCCCTTCATGGAAAAGGAAACGATGCCAAAGCTGGCCGCCGCACGCGATCACCGCGATGCGAACGGCCTGAAGTTCCACCTCGAAGTGGACGGCGGCGTTTACACCCACACCGCACCCATCGCGAAACAGAACGGCGCGAACCTCTTCGTCTGCGGCACCTCCTCCTTCGGTCCCCCGGACATGAAGCAGGCGATGAATGAGCTGGCGGCTGCGGTGGTGTGAGCTGTTCAGCCCCGCCTCAATCCATCTGCACCAGGATCTCGCGCGGCTTCGCGCCTTCTCCCGGGCCGATGATGCCGCGGTCTTCGAGGAGGTCGATCATTCGCGCGGCGCGGCCGTAGCCGAGGCGCAAACGACGCTGCAGCAGGCTGGTGCTGGCCTTTTTCTCCTGGCGGACGACTTCGAGACACTTTTCCAAGCATTCCTCCTCTTCGGAGCTGAGGCCGCCGGACTCTTCATCGTCGTCGCCGAACTCACCGCTTTCCGCATCCACTTTGACATCGAAGACCGGCTTGCCTTGAGAGACGCAGTGCTCGACGAGCGCCTGGATCTCATCGTCCGTCACCAACGCTCCCTGGCTGCGCACGGGCTGCGCACCGCCAGGCGGGACGTAAAGCATGTCCCCTTTGCCGACGAGGTTCTCGGCACCCTTGCGGTCCAGAATGACGCGGCTGTCGAGCGCGGAGGAAACCTGGAAGGCGATGCGGGTCGGGATGTTCGCCTTGATCACGCCGGTGATGACGTCCGCACGCGGCGTCTGCGTGGCGACGATGAGATGGATGCCGGCCGCACGCGCCATCTGCGTGATGCGGGCGATGGCCACTTCGATGTCAGCCGGCGCGGTCTGCATGAGGTCCGCCAGCTCATCGACGATGACGACGATGTAAGGCATCGTGTCGGGAATGACGACCTCCCGCTTCGGCGGCGGAGGCGGCTGGGAGTCCCCCAGCCAGGCACCGCTGGCATCACGCAGATCGGTGTTTTCATCCACCGTGCCGACTTCGGCGGTCTTCGGCGCAGAATCGTCCGCGGCAGCTTCTTTCGCGAACTCGGCGGAGACGCGGGCATCGTCGGTGCCTGCCTTGACGGGAGCGGCAGCGGCGCGGGCAGCCCGGGCGGCGTCCGCCTCGGCCTTGCGCTTGCGGTTGCGGTTGTTGAAGGCTTCGAAGTTCCGGCAGCCTTCCTGCGCGAAGATCTGGTAGCGGTTTTCCATCTCCTTCACCACCCAGCGCAGCGCCAGGAGGGCTTTCTTCGGATCGGTGACCACGGGCAGCGCCAGGTGCGGCAGGTCTTCGTAGTTCTGCATTTCCACGACCTTCGGGTCGATCATGATGAACCGCAGCTCGTCCGGTGCAAAGCGGCACAGCAGGCTGGTGATGATGCTGTTGATGCAGACCGATTTCCCCGAACCCGTGGCACCGGCGACGAGTAGATGCGGCATGGCGGCGAGGTCGCCGATGATCGTCTTGCCATACACGTCCTTGCCGAGGGCGACGGGGAGCTTTGACTTGCCGTTGACGAAGATGTCGTCCTCCAACAATTCGCGAAGCGGCACGATGATTTTGTCCTTGTTCGCCAGTTCGATGCCCACGGTGTCCTTCCCGGGGATGGGGGCGAGGATGTTGATGCGCTCCGCCCGTGTGGCGCGTGCGATGTCGGCATCCAGGGCGGAGATGCGGCTGACGCGCAGCCCATCGACGGGCCGCACCTCGTAGCGCGTGATCGCCGGACCGCGGGTGATGTCGGCCGGCTCGACACTGATTCCGAAGCTGTCGAGCGCCTTCACGATGGTGTTCTGGATCGCGAGGAGTTCGGCTTTGTCCGTGGGCGCCCGCTTGCTGTCGTCCGGCCACTTCAGCAGCTCCATCGAGGGCAGCTTGTAGTCCTTGAACAGCACGGTGAGATTCCCCAGCGAGCCGTGCGGAGCCTGCTCGATCTTCTGGGCACGCTTTTTCTCCCACACCTCGGCCAGCTTCGGCTTGTCGGAATTGTCGTCGTGATAGCGCGAGACGGAGGCGTCGATGATCTTCGGCGGCACCGGCTCAAACGTGAGCGGCAGCTCCAGATTCGTCTCCGCGCCGGGCGTGTCACCGCGGATCTCGCCGCGGCCCTTTTTCTTGCGGCGCAGGTCCATCGGAACGGGTGTGAGCGTTCCCGGGGCGGTGTTGGCGGCCTCTTCGGCCAGTTTCTCCTCGATCAGCCGCTGCGCCTCACGCTCCGCCTGCCAGCGGGCAAACTCCGCACGGATGCTGCGCAGCGCTGCCAGCGGATGCTGGCCGGTCGTGAAGAACAGACCCGTGATGTAAACCGCTCCCAGGATCACCGTCGCGCCGATCTTGCCAAACATGGTCTTCAGAATCGAGCCGCCGACGAAGTAGCCCAGCGCTCCGCCGCCGCCCAGAGGCGTGAAATGGTCACGCTGATTCAGCAGGTCCTGCACCTCCATCAGGCCGGCGGCGGTCACGATCATGATCACCACGCCCAGCCAGGCCATGCGCGTAATCTTCATTTTCGAGTGCAGCTTGCTGACTCCGAACCACGTCATGCTGAAAGGCAGCAGGTAGCCGGCCATGCCCATCAGCCACAGGATGTTTCCCGCGATGAAGGCCCCGGTCCGGCCCACGAAATTGATCGTTTCCTGCCCCGAAGACTCCGAAAGCGCCAGAAACCACCAGTCCGGCATGTCCCGCGGATCATAGGAAATCAGCGCCAGCAGCAGCAGGGCGGAGGTCATCAGCAGCAGGATGCCATGGGCATCGTTCCACGGGCTCACCTTCTCATCCGTGGATCGGGCGCGAGTGGGGCGGGAGGCAACGGCAGCGGCACGGCTCATGACAATTGTGATAATTTGGCAGACTAAGGTATTTAAGGCCACCAAAATATTTACCTTGCCACACTTTTACCCCTCGGCTTCGCTGCGCCACCGGCTTGCGGCTTGACCACACGGATTCCCCGTGAACAACTGCACGGTCTCCCACGTTTCATACCACCCCATGAAAAACACACTCGCCCTCACCCTCGCCGCCGTGCTCGCCCTCGGCGTCTCCATCACCACCTCCAGCGCCCAGGACGCCGGGAAGGTGAACTTCGAAAAACAGGTGCTCCCCGTCCTCAAGGAGAGCTGCTTCAAGTGCCACCAGAAGGAGCATGAAGAAGACGGCAAGATCAAGAAGCCCAAAGGCAAGCTCCGCCTCGACGGCGCTGCGGTCATCATGAAAGGCGGCAGTGAATACCCTGACGAAAACGTCGTCGCCGGCAAGCCGGACGCCAGCTGGCTCGTCAAGACCATGGAACTCCCGGACTCCGACGACCTCGCCATGCCACCCGAAGGCAAAGGCGACCGCGTCACCCCGGAAAACATCGCCTTGATCAAAAAGTGGATCACCGAAGGCGCCGACTTCGGCGGCTGGAAGGGCGAGGAATAATCCGCCCCTCACATCCCATCTCAATCACGAAAGGCGGAGCTTCGGCTCCGCCTTTTTCGCGTCTGTGTCAGGTGTCTTTCGTCCTGATTGGACGGCGATTCGGAGAACGCTGGGTGCTAGGGGGACTGCCCGCACCCGCCACACCGAAATCCTCGCCTGCCCCTCACGCCCGCAGCGGCACCACCTTGCGGTCCAGATCGTGCACGGAGTGAATGCGCCGCACCGTGCCGCTACGCGCACGCATCAGGATCGAGTGCGTTTCTACGCGATGGCCGAACAATCGGCAGCCCGGCACCAGCGGGCTGTCGCTGATGCCCGTGGCGCAGAAAAGGGCACTGTCCCCCACGATCAGCTCGTTGACGCGAAACACCTTGTTCAGCTCCTCCGCAGGCACCTGCGCGGCCACCTCCGCCTTGTGCTCGTCATTGTGAAACCACATCCGCAGTTGCATGTCACCGCCCAGGCACTTCAGACCCGCCGCCGCCAGAATGCCCTCCGGTGATCCGCCCATGCCCACGTAGAGATCGCAGGCCGGATCAGGCATGGAGGGCGCCACCGCAGCGGCGATGTCCCCATCCGTCACCATCCGCAGCGCGGCGCCGGAGCGGCGGATCTCCTCGATGATCTCGTGATGGCGCGGGCGATCCATCGTGGACACCACCAGATCACGCACATGCTTGCCCAGCGCCTCCGCCACGAAGGTGATGACGTCCCTGATCGGCATGTCGAGAAAGCAGCGGTCCCCCTTCCCCAGCAGCGCCTTCTTCACCGCCGGACCGTAGGCGATCTTGTGGCTGTAAAAGCTCGGGATGCTCTTCATCGCATTCGGCGCCCCATCCGGCACCTGCGCCGCCGCGATCACCGCGATGCTGTTCGGCAGTCCTTTGGCGATGTTGCTCGTGCCGTCGATCGGGTCCAGCGCGATGTTGAAACGCGGCGTGCCATCCCGCCAGGTGCCCAGATGCTCGCCCACGAAAATGCCCGGCGCGTTGTCCTTGATCCCCTCGCCGATCACCACCTCGCCACGAATGTCGAGGATGTCGAAGACCCCGTAGATCGCGCTGCACGCCGCCCCGTCCGCCAGCTCCTTCTCCCCCCGTCCCAGCCAGTGAATCGCCTGCAGCGCGGCATTCTCCGTCGCGCGGACAAATTCAAATTCAAGGATGCGCTCGAGGTCGTGAGTACTGCGGAGAGGGGGAAGGCTGGAAGACATGGCGGAACCATGATGAATGAAAACCGCCGCAAAGACGAATAAAAGTATCGCGACGATCACGATCCGAAATCAACGTCCCCCGTAGCCGCGCCTGCAAAGACGTGGGCTCCCGTAGCCGCGCCTGCAAAGGCGTGGTCCCCCAAGGCACCCACGACTCAACCGCAGAGGGGCAAAGAGGCAGAGGACGCAGAGAAAGCAGCAAGCGGTGGGATCAAACGTGGAGACAACAAATAAGGGGCAAAAAAGGAGGCTTGAGTTCGGGACTCTGAATTTTGAGTCCCTCATCGTTTGCCCTCTCAAACTCAGCCATCGATTCATCCCACAGCACCCGAATCCCTGGGGCCGGGAGGTGGAGCAGGGAGTGACTACTGGTTTCCCAAGCCGGATCGACAGCAGAATGGGGACAGCAGAATAAATCCCTTCCGAGGTCATTCTGCTGTCTTTTTCATCAAGTCAGTCAGGAGCCACGCAGAACACAGAGCCCTAGCGAGGTGGCAGTGCTTCAGCGCTCGTCGTTCGGGGTTTACCCCGTCCCCCGTAGCCGCGCCTGCAAAGGCGTGGTCCCTTGCCCTTGCCCTTGCCCTTGCCCTTGCCCTTGCCCTTGCCCTTGCCCTTGCCCTTGCCCTTGCCCTCCGCCCTCCGCCCTCCGCCCTCCGCCCTCCGCCCTCCGCTCTCCGCCCCCCAAACAGGCGAGTGGTCTGCGACACACCCGCGCTCCGTTTTCCCGTAGCTGCGCCTGCAAAGGCGTGGTCCCCTGACACCAAGATGGCGTCACTCC
>CAMAZK010000091.1 GCA_945863205.1 Akkermansia muciniphila
CGGCCAGTTGCCGCGCGGCGTGAATTCTTCGAGCCAGGTGCAGGGCGTCGTCAGCAAAAGCTGCCCGCCTGGCCGCACCAAGCTCGGCAGCCGCTCGATCAGCTTCAGCGGATCGGTCAAACGGCACAGCAAATTCGCCGCATGCACGATGTCGTAGTCGCCCAGGTCGCTGCGCAGGTTCATCGCGTCTCCCTGCTCGAAGCGCACGCGGTTTCGTCGCAGATTCTCCGGCACTTTGGCCACCAGCGCCGTCCTAGCGCTGCCTTCGTCCACACGCTCGTAATTCATGCTCCCTTCAAGCGCTAGCGCCGCCGCCGCATCGACAAAACTCTGCGAGTAGTCGATGCCCAGCACGCTCACGCCGAAGTTCGCGAGCTCAAAGCTCGACCGTCCCACCGCACAGCCCAAATCAAGCGCCACCGCTTCACAAGGAGTGCGCGGCAGATCGATCAGCTCCATCACCGTGCGCACTGGAAAGTCCAGCGCCTCACGCGGCCCGTTCTCCCACGGCAGCACCTCGGAAGGCTGGCCGTAGTGGAAGAGCAGGTATTCGTCGAGCAGACGCCGGGTTTCGTAGATGTTCATCAGGCGCAGAATCTATTCAGCTGCCAGTGCATCCAGCAGATACTTCGAGGGCTGGAAGTGCTCGTTGAGCACGGTGACTTTGCCATCGCGGAACATGCGGGTCTGTTTGATGTCGAAGTTCGGCGTCTTGTGCGGCGCGAAGAGGATGTCGTCGTGCGTGGCGTTTTGATGGCGCTTGAACTTCTGCGGAGTGATATGACCGCCGAGATGATCATCGCGACCCGTGGCGAGGTGGCAGGTGCCGAGCACTTTTTCGTCCTGAATGTCCGCGCCGGACACGGGCAGCACCTGCGTGCCGAATCCAAGCTCGCCGAGCACGCCGGTCATCGGATCGTCGGCGAGTTTGGCGTTGTGCTCGTCGATGGTGCTCTGTTTGCCTGCGATGAGTTCTGCTTTGATGATGCAGCCACCCGTGACGGTGAGTTTGCCGAGTGTGCCGTCTTCGTATTTGAGCGGGAAGGTGCCTTCCGCACCAGTGGGCACGAAATAGACCTCGCCCGCAGGCAGATTCGCGATGTCTGGCGTGTCGCCCTGGCAGAGACCGTGGCTCTTTTGCGCTTCTTGCTGGTTCAATTCGAGACGCACGGTCATGTCAGGTCCGTTTTCGACTGTGAAATCGATCTCCATCGCATCCGCACGCGTCATTGCGAGACGGAGCTTTTCCGCTTCCACGCTGACGACTTCATAATCGACCGCTAGGCCTGAATTCAGGATCACTTCATTCACGCCATGCAGCGTCGCACCGCGAAAGCCATACTGCTTCGCGAAGGCCGTCAGCGGAGCGGTGGCGCTGAAGGTGGAGATGCAGAGGATGATGTCGTAGTTTGTGTAGATGTCCTTCTCCAGGCTCAGTTCCTTGCCGTCCATGTCCACGCACAGATCCGGCAGGTCCAGATTGCTGCCGGTGGTCTGCGTGTAGGCGTACATTTCACCGCCAGTGAGCGCTAACTCTTCGGCGACACCGTTTTTCAGCCCCAGATAAAAATGCTCATGCGCACGCTTTTGAATCGGCCGCTCAGGGTTCGTCAAGAACGCGTGATCCTTCGCCTCCGCGAGATCAGGCAGGTCGATGAGGATGCAAATCTTGCGACCGAAGGTGGGTTTGAAAACGGTGCCCAGCAGGCGTGAGAGATCGAACTTCGGGAACTGAAGTCCGCTGGCGGTTGACTGAATGGTTGACATGGGAGCGGCGATCATAGGCGATGAGGTGTGGCAGGCAAATACGGTCTGCATATTCACACCGGACGCCTCAAAGTGTCAGTGCGCGGCAAACTGATCCCACAGCAGTTTGATCACCATCGCGAAGACGACGGTGATGAAAATGACACGAATGAATGGCGCTCCATGCCGGATCGCCATCGAGGCCCCAAGTCGTCCACCGATGAGCTGTCCCGCGATCATGGCAAACGCGATGGGGTAATGCACGCGGTCTGAAATCACGAAGACAAGCAGCGAGGCCATGTTGCTGGTGAGATTCACGACCTTCGTGAAGGCGGTGGCGCGTGTGAGTTCAAGACCCAGCAGCGAGATGCAGGCCATCGCCCAAAACGTGCCGGTTCCAGGGCCAAAGAAGCCATCATAAAAGCCCAGCACGCCTCCAGCGATACAAGCGAACACCACCAAGCTCAATCTCGCCTTCGCCGCTGTCTTCCCCAGCCTCGGACTGAGCAGCACATAAACCGCGATGCCCAGCAGCATCCACGGCACGATCTTCTTCAGCACCTCATTGCTCACCAACGTGACCGTCCAGGTGCCGAGGCAGGCAAAGAGGAACGTGACGAGAACTGTGAGCCGCACCTGCGGCCACGACACGAGTCCTGCTTTCGCGTACTTCCTTACCGCCATCAGCGTGCCCCAGGTGGACTGCATCTTGTTCGTGCCCAATGCCATCTGCGGCGGCAATCCGGCCCATAACAAAGCTGGCACCGAGATCAAACCACCACCACCTGCGATGGCATCAATGAAGCCGGCACTGAGTCCGGCGAGGAACAGGAGTGTGATGACTTCCCAAGACATGCGATGGTGCGATTGTCATACGCGCAGTTTGAGCCCTGCTCAATCGGCTTCATGCGAAGCAAGGTAGCCATCATCGCTCCGCGTGATGAGCCATGGGCTCTCGCAGAAACGGCTTGGCGGGAAAAGTTCGAGATGTTTTCTCCAGGGCGAAAGCCTCCAGCTCATCTCGCGGAGCGAGACGGCAACTATGCTTTGCGGCCAAGGATGCGATCCATCGAATCCGAGGTCTGCCAGATCAGCGCCTCGGGGTAATGGGCATACGGGTGGAAGTATTCGAAGGTCAGGAAGCCCTTGTAACCGGTGTCGGCAAGCGCGTCGGTGACGGCGGGCCAGTTCGTGGTGCCGTCGAGCAGCGGGCGGAAAGTTTCGAGGCTGAAGTCGGTGCCTTTTTTCGTGAACTCCTTCAGATGGACGTTCTTCGTGCGGTTGCCGAGCACTTTGGCCCAGTGCTCGGGGAACTGGAACATGCTGATGTTTCCCGTGTCGAAGTGCACGCGCACATGCTCGCTGCCAAAGCTGTCCACGAAGGCGTTCATCTCCATCGGCGTCATGAGGTAGCCGTTGAAGAAGATGTTTTCGATGTTGAGGCAGACCTTCAGCTTTTCCGCCTGCTTCGCGAGCTGGGTCACGGCCTCGCGGGCACGCTGATCGCACACATCATTCGCCACCGGCTCGTGGTCCGTGCGCCAAGGGATGTGAACGGCACCCGGCACGACGAGCACATTCTCCACACCGAGGTCATGCGCGCATTGCGCGATCTTTCCGGCCAGTTCCATGCCCTGCGCACGCTTCGCGGGATCGTTGCTCGTCAGCGGATAGGGCCAGAAGAGGAAGGAGCACAGCCCGCTGATCTGAATCCCGATCTCGTCGGCCATCTTGCGGATCTTCACATACTCCGCCGTGCCGTGCTTCGGGGAGAGGTCGTTGTCGAGGTCGTAGTTCAGCTCGATGCCGTCGAAACCGGCGTCCTTGGCGAGTTGCAGGCACTCACGCAGCGTCATGCGCTCGGGATACGGAAAAGCCCAGAGATTGATCGACTTGAGCATGTCATACTTCTTCGTCGAGCCGCGCCGTGCATCCGGGACTGCCGGTTGAACGGCCTTGGCAGGCTCAAAGGCGAGCGCGGAAAGACCGACCGAGGCGATGGTGGCTTTGAGAGCATCTCGACGGGAAAGGGAGTCGTTGGGCGGATTCATGCCTTGCATGCAATCAGAAGCGCAGCGCAGTGGCAAGAGGAAGAACGGGGGCCACCTCACCAAATCGAGGGAGCACACCGCGCTTGCCTTTCGCGTCGGGATTTGGAGAATAACCGGCAATGAAGCGTCTTTTGCTCCTGCTCTCCCCCGTCCTGCTCGCCGCCGCTGAATCCGGCGCCCCGGTGCAGAAGTTTCAGCAGCTTGATCCCTCGATCCCCACGCCCTCGGCGCAAAGGAACGCTTCGGGAGCGCCTGGGACAGGATACTGGCAGAACCGGGCGGATTATGACATCGATGTCGAATTGGACGACGTGAAGCGCACGATCACGGCGGAGGCGACGGTGACATATCACAATGCCTCGCCGGATGCGCTGGAGTATCTGTGGGTGCAGCTCGATCAGAACTACCTCTCTCACAACGCGGACTCGCGGACGGTGCCGAACACGAAGCGCGGCGTGGATCTCACGAAGTTCAGCTATTCGGCGCTGGATCGCCTCCTGGCTTACGAGGAGTACGATGGCGAGATGAAGATCAGCAAGCTGACGGATGCGAAGGGCGAGGCGCTGCCGCACTCCATCGTGAAAACGATGCTGCGGCTCGATCTGCCTGCACCGCTGGCGGCAGGGGCGGACTTTGTGTTCAAGATCGCGTGGAGCTACCCCATCAACGACTGCGAGCGCATCAATGCGCGCACGGGCTACGAGTTCTTCAAAGAGGACGGCAACTGCATCTACACCATCGCCCAGTGGTTCCCGCGCATGGCGGCGTACACGGACTACGCGGGCTGGATCAACAAGCAGTTCCTCGGCACGGGCGAGTTCACGCTCGAGTTCGGGAACTACACTGTGCGCCTCACCGTGCCGGACGATCATCTCGTGGCGGCGACGGGTGCTTTGCAGAATGCGGAGGCCGTTTTGACCGAAACTCAGCGTGAGCGCCTCAAGAAGGCTCAAAGCGAGACGAAGAAGCCGATGTTCATCGTCACACCGGAGGAGGCGAAGGCAGCGGAGAAGAGCAAGCCGAAGGGCAAGAAGACCTGGGTGTTCCAGGCGGACAATGTGCGTGACTTTGCCTTCGCCTCGTCGCGCAAATTCATCTGGGACGCGATGGCGGTGGAGGGCGCGACGCATCCGCCGACGCCGGAGCGCGAGGGCGGCATCGCGGACCGCATGTTCCGCCCGCCGGTGATGGCGATGTCGCTTTATCCAAAGGAAGGCATGCCGCTTTGGGACAAGTATTCCACCCATGCCATCGCGCACACGATCCAGGTGTATTCGAAGTACACCTTTGCCTATCCGTATCCCGTCGCGTGGTCGGTGAACGGGCCGGTGGGTGGGATGGAATACCCGATGATCTGCTTCAACGGCCCACGGCCCGAAAAAGACGGCACCTATCCCGAGCGCACGAAGTATGCGCTCATCGGCGTCGTGATTCATGAGGTGGGGCACAACTACTTCCCCATGATCGTGAACAGCGACGAGCGGCAGTGGACATGGATGGACGAGGGTCTGAACTCATTCGTGGAATACCTGACGGAGGAGGAATGGGAGAACGACTGGAAGCACCGGCGCAACGAGCGCGGAATGGTCGATTACATGCGCACGACGGACCGTGTGCCGGTAATGACGAACAGCGAATCCATCGCCGATCTCGGCCCGAATGCCTACGGCCAGCCCACCGTGGCGCTGAACATCCTGCGCGAGCACATTCTTGGCCGCGAGGCATTCGATCACGCCTTCAAGACCTACGCGAAGCGCTGGATGTTCAAGCGGCCCACGCCGAGCGATTTCTTCCGCACGATGGAGGACGCGAGCGGTGTCGATCTCGATTGGGTCTGGCGCGGCTGGTTCTTCAGTGTCGATCACGTCGATGTCTCGATTGATGAGGTGAGATGGCTACAGCTCGACTCCCGAGACCCGGCGATCGAAAAAAAGAAAAAGAAACAGGATGAAGACGAGCTGCCGAAAACCACCACCAAGGAGCGCAACTACCCGATTTCGAAGCGCGTGGACCGTTTTCCTGAGCTGAAGGACTTCTACGACAGCTTCGACAAAACCACCGTGCTGCCAAGCGAGAAGAAGAAGTTCGAATCGCTCATCAAAGAGCTGAACGAGGAGGAGATCGACCCGAAGCTGCTCCAGACGAAGCACAACTTTTACTCCATCGAGCTGAGCAACGTCGGCGGACTTGTCACGCCGGTGATTTTGAAGATCGAATACACCGACGGCAGCACCGAAGAGATGAAGCTGCCCGTCGAAATCTGGCGATTCAACACGCAGAAGGCTTCGAAGCTGCTGTTCACCAAGAAGGAGCTCAAAGCGATCACCTTCGATCCGCGCCAGGAGCTCGTGGATACCGACGTGGAGAACAATTTTTGGCCGTGCCGCGCCGTGAAGAGCAAGTTCCAGCTCTTCAAGGAGGACAAGGCGCCGAATCCGATGCGGGAGCTGACGAAGCCGGAGAAGGGGGAGGAAAAGTAGCCATCATTGCTCCGCGTGATGAGCACAGCGTTCCGCAAGCAATGAACCTCTCCGAATACATCAGGGGGCGTTTGAATTAGCCATGGGATGGTTCGTGAAGCTGCTGCAGGGTCGGCATCCTCGGCTCATCTCGCGGGGGCGATTTGGCTACTTTGCGTTCCGCTGCTTCGTCACGCTCGTGTTTGCAGCGTCCGCTCTCCACGCGCATTCGGTGCACCAGTCCACTGCTGAGGCGGAATGGAATCCGGAGACGAAAAAGCTCGAAGTCAGCCTCACCGTCTTCATCGACGACCTCGAAACTGCCCTCGTCCGCCAGTGCGAGCGCGAGGTGCGGCTCGACAAAACACCCGCCGCCGAGTTCGACGCGCAGACCATGGCCTACCTCGCCAAAAGCTTCGTGGTGACCGATCCGGCGGGCAAAGCGGCAGAAATCGAGTGGGTAGGCCGCCAGATCGACGAGGAGACGAAGAAGAGCGGCGATCCGACGGTGACGTTGTTTTTTGAGGTCGCGCTGCCGGGAGGTTTGAAGGGCAAGAGTCTGCAACACACGATCTTTCGTGATCTCTTCAAAGATCAGGTCAACCTGCTACACCTGCGGAGCAACCCAGGCAAAGCCGAGCTTCGGTTCACGAAGGATGAGACGAGCAAGAAGCTCGTGTTCCAATACTGATCACCCCAAAAACGGCGCGAGGACGTTTTTCGCGACTTTGATCGCTTTCATGCGGCCTTCGAGGGTTTTTCCGAAGGTGTCGTCTTCGACTTCGATGCAGAGTGGGCCGTCGTAGCCGATGCGCATGAGTTCGGCCATGAACTGTGGCCAGTGGATGTCGCCGAAGCCGGGTATGCGCGGCTGGTGCCAGTTCAGCGGGAAGTCGAAGCGACCGACTTCGTTGAGGGCGGCGCGGTTGATTTTGACGTCCTTGGCGTGGAGGTGGAAGAGCTTGGCTTTGAACTCGGCCAGCGGGCTGAGCGGGTCCATGTCCTGCAGGATGAAGTGCGAGGGGTCGTAGTTGAGGCCGAAGTTGGGCGAGTCGATGTCGCTGAAGGCTCTGCGCCAGATGGCGGGCGTCGTCATGAGGTTTTTTCCGCCGGGCCATTCGTCGCGGGTGAAGGACATGGGGCAGTTCTCGATGGCGATCTTCACGCCGTGGTCTTCGGCGTATTGGATGATGGGCTTCCAGACTTTGAGGAAACGCGGCCAGTTTTCATCGACGGTTTTCGTCCAGTCGCGGCCTGCGAATCCGGTGACGAGTTGCAGACCGAGCTTGGGAGCGGCGGCGATGACTTTTTTGAAGTGGGAGACGGCGAAGCGTGAGACCTCGGGATTGGGATCGAGCATGTTCGGGTAGTAGCCGAGGGCGCTGATGCCGACGCCCTGGTCCTGGCACTGGGAGAGGATTTCCTGGGCCTTTGTCTGGGTCAATCCGATGACGTCGATGTGCGTGACGCCGGCGTATTTGCGTTCGGCTTTGCCCAGGGGCCAGCACATGACCTCGACAGAGGCGAAGCCCTCGTGGCGGGCAAAGTGGAGGACTTCCTCGAAGGAGAGGTCCGGAAGGATAGCGGTGACGAAGCCGAGTTTCATGGTGGGGCGCGATGCGTGTGCATAAAAAAGGGCGGGAGTTTTAGTCCCGCCCTTTTTTGAGAGTTGTTATTTCGATTCGGCAGAGAGGTCCTTCTTTCCTTCGAGCACCTTGTCCACGAGGCCGTATTCGGCGGCCTGGGCGGCGGACATGTAATTGTCGCGGTCGGCGTCGCGCTCGAT
Organism: Akkermansia muciniphila; assembly: GCA_945863205.1. Lineage (GTDB taxonomy): Bacteria > Verrucomicrobiota > Verrucomicrobiia > Verrucomicrobiales > Verrucomicrobiaceae > Prosthecobacter. The sequence continues at coordinate 8,043 of CAMAZK010000091.1, forward strand.
CTGCTCGACGGATTTGCCGGTGTGGTGGGCGAGGATGCGGTTGAGGCGCTTCTTGAGGTTGAACATGTATTCGACCGTGCGCTCGACATCGGACGCGGTGCCGCGTGCGCCGCCGGAGACCTGATGGATCATGATGTCGCTGTTCGGCAGGGCGTAGCGCTTACCTTTGGTGCCGGCGGCGAGGAGCACCGCGCCCATGGATGCGACGAGGCCGATGCTGTAGGTGCAGACATCGCAGGTGAGGAACTGCATCGTGTCATAAATAGCGAGACCGGCGGTGACGCTGCCGCCGGGGCTGTTGACGTAGATGTTGATGTCCTTCTTCGGGTCCTGCATCTGGAGGAAGAGGAGTTGGGCGATGATGATGGAGGCCATCGTGTCATTCACCTCACCGCCGAGGAAGATGATGCGGTCCTTCAGCAGGCGGGAGTAGATGTCATAGGCACGCTCGCCACGTCCTTCGGACTCGATCACGGTCGGAACCATGTAGCTGGACTGCGGAGCGATGCTGGTGGGGAAATCGGAGTATTGGCTGGGGGACATGAGGTGGAATGAAGAGGTTGAGAGATGGATTGTCAATGAAGGGGCTGGCAGAAGCAGGAAATGACGAATTCAGAATGACGAATGTCGAAGCTCTGGAGGTTTTACGCCTGTGAGCCGCTGGTGAGTTTCAAACCAACGATTCCGGCGACGATGAGGACGATGCAAACGAGGCGGGCGGCGGTGCGGGGCTCGTCAAAGACGATGATGCCGATCAAGGCGGTGCCGACGGCTCCGATGCCGGTCCAGATGGCATAGGCGGTGCCGATGGGCAGGGAACGCAGAGCGAGCGAGAGGAAGAAGAAGCTCGCCATCATTAGCAGCGCGGTGATCACGCTGGGCCAGAGGCGCGTCCAGCCCTCCGTCTGCTTTAGGCCGATGGCCCAGGCGACTTCGAGAAGTCCGGCGATGATGAGGTGGAGCCAGGGCATGGTGGAATCGAATGAGACACAGCACTGCGAGCTGTGCCCGCTTTTAGAGCATCGTGGCTGTGATGTCTTTGCATGAATCCGCGTTTCCTACCACGCGCCAGCGGTTGAGTGAGCACCCGTTATACAGGCTGACGAGAGAGGGTGCTGACTGCGGCGGTGGAACCGTGATGGAGGACACTTTGGCAGCGCGTTGCTTCCGCCGGGCGACGACGTCGTCGCGCTTGATGCGCACGCGGTCGGCGTCTCCCGCACGGCCCTGGGCACGGAGTTCCTGGGCAAGGCTGTCGAGGACTTCGATGTAGCGATCGTAGAGCGGGAGGGAGTTGGCGTCCTTTCGCTGGGAGTAGGTCTTTTCAGTGGCCCGATAGGTGTTGCGGAGCTGAATGACGCTCAGGTGCAGGCCGGCGGGGTCGATGGAGGGCATGAACTTGTGCGTCGTGAAGCGGGTTTTTTCATCCCGCAGGGCGATGGCTTCGTCCAGCTTGCCGGCACGCGTGGCCTGGGAGACTGCTTGATCGAGCGCAGTGACGTATCCGGCTCCGAGGGCTGCGATCTGGCCGGCGTAGGCGGCGTTCACCTCGCGCTCGAATGCGTTTTGAAACTGCGATTCGAGTGTGGAGAGGCGGTCGAAAACGGGGCCGGTCGTCGATGGGGGCGGCAGCGGCGGGAGTGTCACCGGTGGAGTCGCCTGCGGAGGGGAAATCATCGAGGTTCCGGCGGCGGGCGGCGTGGATGGCGCGGCGGCGGGTGTTTTTGTGGCGATGACCGGCGTGGAGGCGGCTGGCGTTCCTGCCGGGCTGGGGGGCGGCGGTGGCGTCGTGGTCGTCATCGAAGCGGGAATGGAATTCCCGTTCGGTGCTTCGAAGGGGTTGGGGGTGGAGGGGGCGCCCGTGGTGTCTGGCGGTGCTGCTTCTAGGGCGGCGTCGTGCTTCGGGACGATGAACCATGCGCCTACGCCCAAAAAGACGAGCGCCGCGATCAAGTAGGGGATGGACGAGGAAGCAGCGGACGTGGCAGGCTTTGGCGCGGGCGCGGCCTCAAATCGGTGCGCATGGCGTTGGGACGCCTGGGCGGGGTTCCGGGCGGAAGGGACCACCGTGCGTCCTTGGGGCTGCGGCACCTGTTTCGGGATCGCGGCGCTGGATTCCCGCCCGGGTTCGGCATAGGGAGTCGTCAGGATCACGTCGAGATCCCGCCGTATTTCGATGCTCGTCTGGTAGCGCTCCTCGCGGTCGTGCTCCAGCGCCCGCCGGACGATGGTGTCGAAGCGCGGGTCGATGTTGCGGAACTTCTGCGAAGGCATCCGAAACATGCCGCGCGGGATGTCTCCTGTGAGCATCTGGTAGAGCATCACGCCCACGGCGTAGAGATCCGCGCGCCCGTCCACATCTGAACCCAGGGTCAGAGTCTCCGGTGCCAGATAGTCCGGGGTTCCCATGGCCATGCCGGTCTGGGTCAGGCCCGAGTTCGCGTTGTTGGTGGTCAGCTTGGCGAGGCCGAAGTCGGCCACCTTGACCCTGCCTTCCATGTCGATGAGCACGTTGGAGGGCTTGATGTCCCGATGGACGATCCCGTTCTTGTGGGCGTAGGCCAGGGCGTCGCAAAGGTGAGCCGTGACGGCCAGGGCGTGCTCTGCCGGGAGGCGGCCCTCCCGGGCGATCATTCGCTGCACATCGGTGCCATTCACATACTCCATGACGAAGTACAACTGGCCGTCGCTCGTGTGGCCGAAATCATAGACGCTGACGATGGCGGGGTGGTTCATGCGCCCCATGAGTTTGGCCTCGTTCCTGAAGCGTTCGGCAAAGGCGGTGTCCTGCTGCTCGATGGCGGGCGGAAGCAGCTTGATGGCCACGGGGCGCTCGAGGCTGCTCTGGATGCCCCGGTAAACCGCTCCCATCCCGCCTCTGCCGATCAGGCATTCCACCTCAAATTGTGGCAGCAACTGCTGCAGCACCTCCGGGCTGGGCGGCTCCCAACGCCAGCCACCGCCGGTCGTTCTCGGCGGTGGGGAGGTATCGGCTGGGCCATTCATGTGATGAACCGGTAGGGAAAATAGGGCTTCAACGCTGGCGGAAACGCCAGGAGTGGTATGAGAAATTGCGAGAAAACACAAGTGCCTCATCAAGGAAATGCGCCATGGGTTGATTTCGGTGACAGACTCGACTAACTCCGCGCCGCATGAATGAAAGTTTGAAGATTCTGAGCGGTTCAGCTCACCCCACACTGGCTCAGGCAATCGCCGCAAACCTCCACACAGAGCTCTGCGCCGCCGAACTCACCACCTTCCCGGATGGCGAGACTTTTGTCCAGATTCACGAAAACATCCGCGGGAGCGACATTTTCATCGTCCAGCCGACCTGCCCGCCGACGAACCAGAACCTGATGGAACTCCTCATCATGGTGGACGCCGTTCGCCGCGCCAGCGCCGCGCGCATCACTGCGGTGCTGCCTTTCTTCGGCTACGCCCGCCAGGACCGCAAAGACCGCCCGCGTGTGCCCATCACTGCGAAGCTCGTGGCCAATCTGCTCGTTGCCGCCGGCGTGAACCGCGTGCTCACCGTCGATCTCCACGCCGGTCAGATTCAGGGCTTTTTTGACATTCCGGTCGATCATCTGTACGCAGCCCCGGTGCTCATGAAGGCCATCCGCGAGCGCGAACTCGAAGATCTGGTCGTCGTGTCGCCGGATGTCGGGGGGATCAAAATGACCCATGCCTTTGCCAAGGCCCTCAAGGCGCCGATGGCTATCGTGGCAAAGAACCGCGTCAGCGCCGAGGAGGTCGAGGCCCACAGCGTCATCGGCGACGTGAAGGGGAAAAACGTCCTTTTGGTCGATGACCTGACCGAAACGGCCGGCACTCTGACCGCCGCTGCGGACCTGCTGCTGAAGCACGGAGCACAGAAAATTTACGCGGGGGTCTCCCACGCCGTCCTCGGCGACAAAGGGCGGGACCGGATCGCAAAGTCCCCCATCGTGGAACTTCTGGCCACCAACTCCACCCCGCAGGCCGCAGCCGTGGGGGGGAAGGTCACTGCGCTGGACATCTCCGCGCTCCTGGCGGACGCCATCGCCCGCATTCACGCCAACGAGTCCGTCACTTCCCTGTTTGACACGCGGGAGTAGGCGTGTATTCTCCGCGCCCTTTTTCCAAAACCAACACTTCCCGTCCGGGACACGACAATGGCCAAAATTCTCGATCTTCAGGCAGACCCCCGCAACGTCTCTGGTACCAGCGCAGTCAAGCGCTTGCGCAAGGCAGGCATTGTTCCCGCCGCCCTCTACGGCCGCAAGGCGCAGCCGACCAATCTCCAGGTGCACGGCAAGACCTTTTCCAAGCTGCTTGAGACCAGCTCTTCGGACAACATTCTCGTCTCTCTAAAGATGGAAGGTGGTGCCGAGCAACTCGCCCTGGTCCAGGAAGTGCAGCACGACTACCTCCGCGGCGGCATCCTTCACATCGATTTCCACGCCGTGGTTTCTGATGAAGAGATCCACGCCAACGTCCCGGTCGCCACCGTGGGTGAGTCCCCTGGACAGAAGCTGGGCGGACTGATCGAATTCCTTCATCACGAAGTGGAAGTTCACTGCCTGCCGAAGGATCTCCCGGAAAACATTGAAGTGAACATCAGCGAGCTCCAGCTCGGACAGGTCGTCCACATCGGTGACATGAAGTTCCCAGAGGGCGTCACCCCTCGTCTTGGAGCCGAAGTCGTGGTCATCATGTGCGTGGAGCCCAAGGTGGAATCCGCAGCCGCAGCCGCTCCTGCAGCCGCAGCCGCTCCTGCAGCCGCTGCGAAGAAGTAACCTTCCGCCGTTTTTTGAGATGTGGCTTCCGGGACGGATTCAACGAGCAGCGGCGTAAAGGCGCCGCGACTCATCATCGGTCTCGGAAATCCCGGCGAAAACTACCGCGACACACGCCACAACATCGGTTTTATGGTCCTGGACGAAATCGCACGACGCCAGGGAGTGGTATTCCGGGAGGAAAAGCGCTGGAAGGCGTTGGTCGCCAAGTTCACAGGCGGGATGTTGCTCAAACCGCTCACGTTCATGAACGACAGCGGACGAGCCGCACAGGCCGTCGGTCATTTCTACAAGACTTCGCCTGCCGAAACCCTCGTCGTTTACGACGATGTGGACATCCCGCTCGGTCGCATGCGCATCCGCAAGAGCGGCTCTGCGGCCGGACACAATGGCATTCGTTCTCTCATCTCCTGCCTCGGCACGGAAGAATTCCCCCGCCTGAAGGTCGGTATCGCTCCGGAGGACGGACGCCCGGCTGGTGACCGCATGGTCGGTCACGTGCTCGGCGCTTTCCGTGCTGAAGAGCAGTCGCTCCTCCAAAACGTCATCCAGCGTGCCGCAGATGCCGTCACATCCGCCATTGATCGTGGCGTGGATGCCGCCATGAATGTCTTCAACCGACAACCCGAAACTCAACCCGCAACCCCGCAACACCCATGAATCGCAAATACGAGGCACTCATCGTGCTCGACACCAAAGGCAAAGAAGAAACCATCGACTCTCTCGTCAGCACTATCAGCCGTGACATGGAAAGCTCTGGCTTGAAGCTCGAGCAGATCGACAACCTCGGCAAACGCAAGTTCCCCTTCAATCCTCGCCATGTCGAGGCCGGCCACTTCGTGAACATCCAGTTCAACGGAGCTCCTACTGCCTTGGACGCCCTGCGCGCCAAGCTGCGTCTGAACGAAAACGTTTATCAGCAGTATTATCTGAAGCGCAGCGCCTAGTCCGCGCGTCGCTGTCGTTTGCTTTTGACCCCGGGCCCGCACCTCAGCGGACCCGGGGTTTCTGTTTATGGCCGGGTCGTGCCGCATCGGAGGGATCGTCGTCCGGTTCATTTTGCACACGCCGTCCTTGTCAGAACGTTGGTTTTCTGGTGCCATTCGTGCACACTCAGAAAATCCAAGCATGTCCAATTCCCCACTCCCCCAAGACGACGTCGCCGCTATCGACGAACTGCGCCAGGTTTACCAGCGCCTCGGCAACGAACTCAAAAAGATCATCGTCGGCCAGGACAAAGTCGTCGAGCAGCTCTCCATCTGCCTCTTCGCCCGCGGTCATGCGCTGCTGATGGGCGTGCCCGGCCTGGCGAAGACGCTGCTCATCTCGCGTCTCGCCGAAACGATGTCCCTCAGCTTCAGCCGCATCCAGTTCACGCCGGATTTGATGCCCATGGACATCACCGGCACCGACATTTTGCAGGAACTGCCCGGCGGCAAACGCGCCTTCGAATTCGCCAAAGGCCCCGTCTTCGCGAACATCGTCCTCGCCGACGAAATCAACCGCGCTCCCGCCAAAACGCAGGCCGCCATGCTTGAGGCGATGCAGGAGCACAAAGTCACCGTCGCCGGCCGCACCTACACGCTCGATTCGCCCTTCTTCGTGCTCGCCACACAGAACCCCATCGAGCAG
>CAMAZK010000092.1 GCA_945863205.1 Akkermansia muciniphila
TTCTCCTCGGCACCTCGTCAGCCGCATTCGCTGCCGATCTCGACTTCTTCAAGGACGTCTATCCGTTCCTGAAGGCGAACTGCATTTCGTGTCACAACAAGACGACCACAAAAGCGGATCTGAACATGGAGACGCCGGCGCTGATGATCAAAGGCGGTGAAAACGGGCCGTCGATCATTCCTGGAAAGAGCATGCAGAGCCTCGTGGTGCAGGCCTCGCTGCATCAGCACGACATGGAAATGCCGCCGGTGAACAACAAGGCAGGTGCGGTGGATCTCACGCCGGCAGAGATCGCGATCCTCAAACAGTGGATCGACCAGGGCGCCAAGGACTCGGTGATTCTGGAGCGGGCGGTCGTGCTCAAGGACTTCGCGTCCAGCGTCGATCCCATTTACTCCGTCGCGATGACAAAGGACGGTCGCTACGCCGCCTGTGGCCGCTCGAACCAGATCTTCCTGTACGATCTGGCCACGCGTCAGCTCGTGATGCAGATCAGCGATCCGGCGGAGAAGAACGGCGCGGCGCATCGGGCGCTGGTGCAGTCGCTGGCCTTCAGTCCGGATGGCACGCGACTGGCGAGCGGAAGCTTCCGCGAAGTGAAGATTTGGAAGATGAGCGCCGGCAAGCCGACGGCGAATGGTGCGAAGAGCGCGGCTGCACCTGCGAGCGCCGATTTGATCAAGAAGATCGCGACCGCCGGCAAAGTCGTCGTCGTGAGCAGTGCGATGTCCGCCGATGGCAAGCAGGTCGTGACCGGCTGTGACGATGGCTCCGTGCGCGTCTGGGACGCCGCGACGGCAAAGCCGGTGATCGATCTGCGCGGCAGCGTGGCAGCGACGAAGAAAACGGCGGAGCTGGACTGGACGGTCGCCGCTCAGTCGCTGGAGCAGGCTTTCCAGAAGAGCGAGATCGCCCGCATCGAGGCGCAGGACAAGGCGCTGGACGTGCTGCTCGGCAAGGCCAAGGAAGCCATCGTGACCATGAAGAAGGTGCTGCCTGAAAAGCAGAAGGACGTGCCGCCCGCCACTGCGGAGAAGGCCGCAGCGCAGAAGACGGTGGATGATGTTGTCGCCAAGATCAAAGCCGCGCCTGGCGGCAAGCCTGACGCCGCGCTCGACAAGGAGCTCAAGGCCGCGCAGGACAAGCTCATCACCGCCAAAACGACCGAGATGTCCGCCTTGGCCGCCGTTTCCGCCGCCGAAAGCAACGTGAAGGACGCCGAGGACGACGTGAAACGCATCACGGATTCAAAAGCCGCCAACGCCAAGGCCGTCGCCGCCGCAAACGCAGCGATCACCGCTGCCAAAGCGGCGCAGGACAAAGCGACTGCCGAACTCGCCGCCTTGAAGCAGTCGTTGACCAAAACGGTTGCGAAGCCCGTGGCAGTGTCCTTTTCCGCCGACGCCATGCGCGTGGCGTCTCTGTTCGACGATGGCACGCTGCGTGTCTGGGCCGCCGCCACCGGCACGCCGATCGAGGAAAGCTCCGGCAGCGTCGCCGCGGCCACCACGATCACCGCCGCACCGGACGGATCATTCGTTGCCACGAAGGCGAGCACGCAGACCGTCGGCAGCACACCGCGCTGGACTTTGGAGCGCAAGGTGGATCAGAAAGGTCTCTTTGCCGACCGTGTGAACGCCCTGCGCTTCAGTCCCGACGGCAAAACGCTCGCGACGGGTGGAGGCGAACTCTCCCGCTCCGGCGACATCATTTTCTTCGACGTCGCGACCGGCAAGGTCACGCAGACGTGGAAGGAAAAGCACAGCGACACAGTGCTCTGTCTCGATTTCTCTCCCGATGGCAAATACCTCGCCTCCGGTGCTGCGGACAAGATCGCGCGTGTCACCGACATCGCCTCCGGCAAGCAGGTGAACCTGTTTGAAGGCCACACGCATCACGTCATGGGCATCGCTTACCGCAGCGACGGCCGCGTGCTGGCCACTGCGGGTGCAGACGGCACCGTGGTGACCTGGGACATGATCATCGGTGAGCGGAAGAAAAAGGTCGAAGGCTGGACCAAGGAGGTCACGTCTTTGCAGTTCATCGGCGCCACGAATCAAATCGTCACCTCCGCAGGCGACAACCGCGTCCGCATCGTCACCGACGACGGCGCAGAGGTGCGTGCCATGGCAAATCTTCCGGATTACATGCAGGCCGCCGTCAGCACAGCAGACGGTGCCACGCTGATCGCCGGGGGGGAGGACAGCTTCCTGCGTGTCTGGGACGGGAAGGGGAAGGAACTCGCCGCATTTGGAGCGGGTAAATAGGACTCAAGGTAGCAGATTGGAGTCCCAAGGCCAAAGGGGCGTGTAAACCGGCGTCTCGATCCATCCGCGCAGCAATCCGCCGGAGGCCGGAATTTCGACGTAGCTCCAAGCACCGCGTTTTTCCAGGAGGCGGATCTGGCTGCCGGGCGGGAGGTCGATGACGCTGCCGGAGGTGACCGTCGCCGCGGTGTAGGCGCTGACATCTTTGGCGGTGATGACCATGACGTCCTTCACCCGGGCGTCCGGTTCCGGGCGGATGGCGGCGAAGGCGGCGGCGGGCAGGAACAGCATGAATCCTGCGATGATGAGGACGAAGCCGATGACAGGACCACGTATCTTCGCGCTGGTGGAGAGGATGAACCAGAAGAGAGCCAGGAGCATGATCCAGACGCCCGTCGAAGCGGCGATGATCCAGGTGTTCCGGGTGAGGAGCAGACTCCATTCGGCGAGCGGGGAGGCCTGGCCGAAGCGAAAGAAGCGGGTTTTTTCGTCGAGGTGCCGGAGGTTCTGGCGGATTTCGGGATTGGCGGGGTCCAGGAGTTCGGCGCGTTGGTACCACAGGGCGGCACGGCCGAGGTCGTCCTGGCGGTAGCGGGCGTGGCCGATGAGGGAGAAGACGGCGGCGCTCAGCGCTGGCGGATCTTTCTTGGTGAGCGATTCGCCGAGGTACTGGGCCTGGGTGAACTTGCCCTTTTCCAGGGCCTCGCGGGCCTGGCTGTAAATGTCATCCCGTGAGGCGTCCGCACCCGCCGCCGCCGTGGTGAAGAGGCTGAGAGCGGCGATGATCAGCGCGGTCTGCCGCAGGAGCGGCGAGAGCACGCGCAGTATGCGTCCGCGCTCACTTCCGTCGAGAGCCGGTGCGGATGGGGCGGCAGTGAAACTTTGATCTTCATACTGGCGGAGGATTGCGCACAAAGCCTCGTCCTCCACCTCTCGGCCAGCATGGCTGCGATGAATGAAGTGCGCTGCACGCTGCAGGAAGTCCCGGTCTCCCAGGCCCGACTCCTCCAGTCCGCGCCAAAGCTGCCGCAGCTCTCCGCGGAGACCGCTGACGGCGCGTTCACGGCGGCGGCGCCACGAGGTGAAGAGGGTGGCGAAGATGACAAGCGCAGCCGGAACGGACTGCAGCGCCCAGAAGCGGGTGCTGCCGGTTAGCGGAGCGGCTGAGGCGACCCGGGTGTCCAGCCAGCTTGCAGAGGCGGGAACGGTCATGAGGATGTCGCTGATGTTAGGCTTCGGCTGCTGAACGGCAGGCGGCTTGGGTGTGTCGCCCCCGCTTCCCTGGGCGGCGTCCGCCGCTGCGGCGAGGGTGGCTGGCTTGATGGTGAGGGGTATGGGCGAGGTGCGGGCGGCGACGTATTTCCCCTGCGTCGGGCTGAAAAAGCTGAGTTCGAAGGGGGGGAGTTCGGGGAGCACTTTCTCGGGCACAAAAACCATCGAGTAGCCGATGGTCCTCTGCGTGGCAGGCGGGAGGTTGGGATCGACGGAGCCGTCCACATTGTAGCGGCGCGGCGGGTAGGCCTTCCAGCCGTCAGGCGGCACAAGGGCGGGCGCGTCGATCGCATCGAAACTGCCACTGCCGCTGATGGTCACATCCACGGCCAGGGGGTCGCCGACGGACAGTTCTGTCGGCGTCGCCGTGGCGCTGATGCTGAAGTCGCCGACCGCGCCGGTGAAGTTCGCGGGTTTTCCCTCGGTGGGCAGGGGCAGCACCTTGACCTTCACCTCCTGGCTCTTGATGACCATTTTCTTGGTTTCTGCGTTCCCCATGACCATGCCAAAGGGCAGGCTGCGGCGGATGCCGCCGCCACTTTCGTCGTAAACCTCGTAGAGCAGTTCGCAGGATGCCGGGCCGATTTTCAGCTCCCCCGCCTGCAGGGCGGAAAGAACGCTGCGGTAGGTGATGACGATGTAGCCGATGCCGTTGATGACGGTTTCCGCCTGGTCGGCCTGCTGGGGGAAACGGGTGATGGCGAAGTCGGTCTTGTCCACCTGGATGAGACCCACGCGGCGGAGCATCACGCTGCGGGGCACGAACAGGCTGGCGTTGATCGGAACGAGCTCGCCTTGATAGAATTCGGTCTTGCCGACCTCGATCTGGAACAGCGGTGTATTCGCGTCATCCGGATTGCCGGCCCCGGGAGTGGTGGGCGCTTCGGAGACGGTGAGGCGGACTTCGTTGGTCTTCAGGATCTCTCCATTCACGAGAACCTCCTGCGGAGGGATCACGAACTCACCCGGTTCGGTGGCGGCCACGCCCCAGGCGAGCTGGGTGGCGAAAACCCGCTGGTTTCCGCGGATCTCGATGTTCTGGGAGCTGGAGACTCCCGTGTTCATCTGGACCTGGGATGGCAGGCGGAGCTGCGGCAGACTTTGGACGGTGCCATTCTGCACGGCGATGACGTAGGTCACGACCTGGCCGGTCTGCGCCCTTTCCGGCTGGAGGTAGGCGCGGACGGTCGCCGCCGAGGCAGCGGCACTTAACCATGAGCAAAACAGAACGGCGGCAAAATGGCGAATGACGAGTGACGAATGACGAATGACAGGGAACATGCCTGCGGCGACGGGAGGCGGTCTGTTAACCGGTTTATTGGAATTTTTTAGCATTTGGGCTTGGGATTTCATTCGTCATTCCTCATTCGGGCTTCGCCATGGCCGCAAGGCCCGCCTCACCAGTCCTTTTTGTTGGCGGGCGGTGTGTGGTAGCGGTTGCTGACGGGGGTGGTGATCTCATCCATGTACTGCCGCAGCAGCGCCTGAGCCTCTCCGGGAGTGTAGCCGGTGCGGGGATTGCGCTGGTCGCCGGATTCGATCGGTCGTGCAGTTGGTTTTTTCTCGTCGCCGCCTTCGCCCTCACCTTCGCCGGGTTTCATGCCCTGGCCCGGCTCTTCGCCGTCCTGGTCGCCACGTGCGGCCTGGAGCCGGCCTTCCGGGAGGTCCTTGGCGTCTTTGCCGCCAATGCCGTCGTCGGCATCCTTCTTTTCGCCTTTGCCTTCGGATTCTTTGGGATCGCCGCTGCCGTTGGGGTCGCTGCCTTCCTTGCCCTGGCCGTCCTGATCGCCTTCCTGGCCCTCTTCTCCTTCGCCCTTCTGACCTTCCTGACCCTTTTCGCCTTTTTGGCCCTTCTGCCCTTTTTGACCCTTCTGCTGCTGTTCCATCTGCTCGGTCACCTTGCGCAGTTCGTCGAGCATCTTGGACACGTGTTCACGGTTCTCGCGCAATTCGGCGTTTTCCGGGTCGAGTTCGGCGGCGGCATCCAGATGTCGCAGGGCGTCGGTCCAGCGTTCGATCGTGATCTTGGGCTGTTTTTCCAGGCCTTTGGCACCCTGGTCGTAAAGCGTGTGGCCGAGCCCGCGGTGGGCACGGGCACGGAGGGCCTGATCCTGCGTGTGCAGGGCTTCGCTGAAGTTTTTGGCACTGCCGTCGTAGTTGGTCAGCGCGTGTTCGGTGGCGGCCATGCCGTAGAGCAGTTCGTCGCGACCCCGGGAGAACCGGGGATCGTCGAGCAGCCTGCTGTAGAGCTCGCGGGCGGTTTTGAAGTCGCCGCCTTCGAGCGCGGCGCGTGCATCCTCGGGCGTCGGGCCGCTGGACTGGAAAATGGAGGCCAGGGTGTCTCCCAGGGACATGGCCTGAGCGGAAGACTCCGGCGCGAAGGTGAAGAAGGCCAGCGCCAGCACGAGCGGACGCGGGGAGGAGCGGGGCAGGGCGCTGATGATCCAGGCGAGCATGAGGAAGAACATACCCAAACCCAGCGGCCATGCAAAACGCTCAATCGGGCGGGAGGTCTTCCGGTTGGCCGATTCCTGCTCCGTGAGGCGGTCCAGCACCGGCTGCAGGGCGCTGCGGTTCAGCGGCTGCAGTCCCAGTTTCATGAATCGACCGCCCGTGGTGGTGGCAAGCTGCTGCAGCACGCCGGTTTGAAGCTGGGATCGCACCACGTTGTTGGCATCATCGCGGATGTAATCACCGGGCATCTCGGGATTCGGAATCAGCGTGCCGCCCTCCGTGCCGACACCGACGCTGACCACAATGACGCCGGCTTTCGTCAGCCGCTGGATGTAGGGCACGAGGTTCTGGTCCGCATCGCCACCGTCGCTGAAAATGACGAGCGCGAAGTTCCCCTTCGGCAGGTTTTTGATGGCGCGGAGGGTGACGTCGAGCAGATCGCCGATGTTGCTGCCGCCCCACTCGATGATGGTGTGGTCGAAGGCCTGCAGGGATTCGATGATGGCGTCGTGGTCGGTCGTCAGGGGTGCCTGCAGGTAGGCGCGACCGGCGAAGGCCAGAAGCCCCACGCGTTCCCCGGAGAGAGCGGTGACGAGGTCGTTCGCGGCGAGGCGTGCACGGGTGAGCCGGTCCGGCGTCACGTCCCGCGCCAGCATGGAGCGTGACGTGTCGATAGCGATGAACACGTTGCGTCCTTTGTCAGGCACCTCGAGCTGCTCGTCCCCCCAGCGCGGCTGGGCAACGGCGATGATGAGGCAGGTCATGGCCAGCGCGTAGAGCGCATAGACGATCCAAGACTGCCAGAGCGAACGACCAATCACCAGCGAGGGGCGCAGCCGGGTGGCGGTGAAGAGCCGCTCCGCCATCGAGCCGTGGGCGTCCACCCACAGCTTCAGTCCCACGAGGGCGGGAATGATGAGCAGGAACCACAACAGGTGCTGGTGGGCGAAGGTCATGCGAAATTCAGGTCACGGAGGGTTCAGGAGCTGAGTGCAGAAGGGTCAGGGAAAGCAGGAGCGCTAGGAACAAGGCCGCGGCGGAGATGGACAGCGGCCAGAAGAACAGCTCCTCGGCCTCGGTGATCTTGCGCCGCTCGATTTTCACCTTCTCCAGCTTGTCGATCGTGCTGAAGACATCGCTGAGCGAATCGAGGCTCTGAGCCATGTAGAACTGGCCGTTGCCGATGTTCGCGACCTCTTTGAGCGTGTCTTCGTCGAACAACTGCTGCCCCACCGGGGTGAAGGTGCCGCGGCGGGGATCCGGGATGCTGTGGATGCCCGGGGTGCCGATGGCGATGGTGTAAATCCTGACGCCGAGCGTGGCGGCGAGCTTCGCCGCGTCCTGCGGGCTGAGCCGACCGGAATTGTTCGCACCGTCGGTGAGCAGGACGATGACCTTGCTCGGGGTCTTCTCAAGCCGCATGCGATTGGCCGAAGAAGCGATGCCTGAGCCGATGGCGGTGCCGTCTCCCACACGCTGCGTCTGCACGCGGTCGAGATTGTTGATGAGCCAGTCGCGGTCCAGCGTGAGCGGGCAGGGGAGGTAGGTTTCCCCGGCGAAGGCCACGATGCCGATGCGGTCGCTGTTGCGCCCTTTGATGAAGTCCGCCATGACGCGCTTCGCCGCGGTTAGGCGGTTCACGGGTTGGCCGCCGATCTTGAAGTCCTCGATCAGCATCGAGAGCGAGACATCGACCGTCAGCATGATGGAGATGCCTTCCGCCTTCTCCTCGTCGTAGGAGAGCACTTTCTGCGGTCGGGACAGGGCCGCGATGCCGAAGACGTAACTGAGAAGGACGAGGCCAAAAATGAAGCCGCCGATGCCGCCGCGTGCCGGGCGGCCGAGATCACGCAGCAGGGATGTGGCGGGAAATTTGATGGCGGCACGTTTCCCGCGCCGGGAACCCCGCAGCAGCGCAAAGAGCGGCGCCAGCGGCAGCAGCAGCAGCCAGAGCGGGTGCAAGATCTGGAAGTCTGGAATGCCGGGGATCGTCATGGTTTCTCCTCCTGCAGGCGTGCAAGGGCTTCATCAATCAACGTCGCCGACTCCGCCGCCGTGCGTGGCGCGGGCATGAAGGAAATGTCGTCGCAGAGACGGGCCACCGGCTCGAAACGCTCACGCCACAGGCCCTGGGCGCGTGGAATGGGCACGCCGGGCAGCCTTTCCTGTGTGCCTTCGAAGATTTCATTCGTCGTGCGGGCCGGGGCGGGAATGGCGTAGCGCTCGGCAAGGTAGCGGCGGAGCACCTGCGACACGCGGTGGCCCATTTCAGCCGGCGGCAGGGTCTCAAAGCGCCCACGCAGCTCGTTCAGCGCCCGGAAGGCGGTGGTCCAGGGCTGACGCTGCAGCGTGGCCGGCACGGGTTTCGGGCGCACGAGCAGCCAGACGACGAGTCCGATCAAAAGCAGGAGCAGCAGGCCCACCACCCAGCCTATCCACCATGGCGGAGGCACGGGCACGGCGCTTGGCGGCGGCAACTGCGGATGCGGCAGAGGGGGCACGCCGGCGGGAAGCTGGGCCAGCAGGCCGGTGATAAAGTCTGTCGCCGTCATCCACGCCTCCTTCTTTTACGGCTGCGGAAATAGGCCTTCAAGGCGGGCACATAGTCCTCATCCGTGCGCACGGTGATGCCCTCCACGCCGCTGCGGCGCAGCAGGTGCTGCAGGGCGGCCTGCCGCTCCGCCACACGGGCGGCGAACTGGTTGCGCACGTCGGGGTGGGAGGTGTTCACGAGAATTTGTTCGCCTGTCTCGGGATCTTCGAGGCAGACGCGCCCGGCGTCCGGCAGTTCGATCTCGCGCGGGTCCACGATCTGGGCGGCGACGACGTCATGCTTGGCCGCGACGGCACGCAGGCTTTTTTCCCAGGTGGTGCTCGGGGTCATGAAGTCGGAGACGATGACGACCAGCGCCCGGTGCGGGATGCGGTTCAGCGCCAGATCGAGCATGGCCTTCAAATCGGTGCCGCGGTGCTTCGGTGAGCAGTTCAGGATGTCGCGCAGCATGCGCAGGGCGTGCGGTGCGCCTTTGCGGGCGGGGAGATACTGCTCCACCTGGTCCGAGAACAGGGTCATTCCCACCTTGTCCTGGTTCTGCACCGCGCTGAAGGCAAAGACGGCGGCGATTTCTGCGGCACGTTCCCGCTTCGAGTCCTCCTGGCTGCCATAGTCGCCGGACCCGCTGACATCGACGCAGAGCATGACGGTCAGTTCACGTTCCTCGACGTATTTGCGCACAAACGGGTCGTCCATGCGGGCGGTGACGTTCCAGTCGATGAAGCGCACGTCGTCACCGGGCTGATACTCGCGGAAGTCGTCGAACTCGATGCCCTGGCCCTTGAAGCGGGAGTGGTACTGCCCACCTAGCATGTCCTTCACCATGCCACGAGTTAGCAGCTCAATCTTCCGCACGCGCTTGAGGATGCGCGTGAGGCGGGCGTCGTTGTCGGTTTGCACGGGTTCCCGGTTCACGATGCTTCGGGATTAAGGCACCGGCAGTTTGTCGAGCAGCGTTTTGACCACGTCCTCGGTGGTGACGCCTTCGGCTTCCGCTTCGTAGGAGAGCAGGATGCGGTGGCGGAGGATGTCGGGAGCGAGGTCCTTGATGTCCTGCGGAATGACGTAGTTGCGTCCGTTCAGGAAGGCCAGCGCCTTCGAGGCCAGCGCCAGATTGATCGTGCCGCGTGGAGAGGCGCCGCAACGGATGAGGAGCTTCAGATGCGGTGCGAGCGTCTCCGGCTGCCGGGTGGCGTTGATGATGGCCACGATGTAGTCACGGATTTTTTCATCCATGAAGAGCTGATTGACCACGGCGCGTGACTTCGTGATGGCGGTCATGTCCGTGACCTGGCTCACGTCGAGCTTCGGTGCGGAGGTGGCCATGGCGTCGAGCACCTGGCGCTCCTCCTGCGGTGTGGGGTAGGTGACGCGCACTTTCAGCAGGAAGCGGTCGAGCTGCGCTTCCGGCAGCGTGTAGGTGCCCTCCTGGTCGATGGGGTTCTGGGTGGCCAGCACCATGAAGGGATCCGGGAGCTTGTGGGTGGTCTCGCCGATGGTGACCTGTCGCTCCTGCATGGACTCCAGCAGGGCGCTTTGCACCTTGGCCGGGGCGCGGTTGATTTCATCCGCCAGCACGAGATTGGCAAAAATCGGCCCCAGGCGCGGCGTGAAGGTGCCGTCCTTCGGGTGATAAACCATGGTGCCGATGACATCCGCAGGCAGCAGGTCGGGCGTGAACTGAATGCGCTGGAACTTCGCCTGCAGGGTGCCAGCCAGCGTGCGGACGGCGAGCGTCTTGGCCAGGCCGGGAACGCCTTCCAGCAGGACGTGGCCGTTGGTCAGCAGGGCGACGAGGAGGCGGTCCACCAGCATGCTCTGACCGACGAGGACTCGGGAAATTTCGGTCCGCAGCGGGGTGACCCAGGCAGAGGCTGCTATAATCGCATCTTGATCGGGCACATTGGCCGCTTTCGGCGTTGCGGCTGAGGTGGCGGTCGCGGGGACGGGAGGTGGGGCGGCGGTGTCAGACATGTGGATGAACGGTACTGGTCAACGGGGCGGCATTCCGCGTCAACCTTCAAGGCTTGCTGGTTAAACGCCCCCCGGACGTGTTTATGTTGCTGGAAATGAGGGTGAAATGGTCTTTGATCGACACCGATGACCCTCCCCGAACTGCGAGAACAAGTCTGCGAAGCCAACCGCGCCCTCCCCGCCAGCGGACTCGTCCGCCTCACTTGGGGCAATGTCAGCGGCATCGACCGCGAGTCCGGCCTGTGGGCCATCAAGCCCAGTGGCGTGGATTATTCCGCGCTGGAGCCGGACGACATCGTGGTGCTCGATCTTCAAGGCAAAGTCGTGGAAGGCGCCCTGCGGCCCTCCAGCGATACGAAGACCCATCTCGTCCTTTACCGCGAATTTCCGCAGATCGGCGGCGTCACCCACACCCACAGCCTGCATGCCACGATGCTCTCCCAGGCCGGGCGTGAACTGCCCTGCTACGGCACCACGCACGCGGACCACTTTCACGGCACGGTTCCGGTGGTGCGGGCGCTCACGCCGGATGAGGTGGCGGAGGATTACGAGCATTTCACCGGCGTGGCCATCGTGGAGCGTCTTCGCGAATTGAAACTCGACCCGTTAGAGATGCCCGCAGTGCTGCAGCTGCACCACGCGCCTTTTACCTTCGGGAAAAACGCCATGGACTCGCTCAACAACAGCATCGCGCTGGAAATGTGCGCCCACATGGCGCTCGGCTCCGCCACGCTGAATCCGGGCATCTCAGCGATCCCCGGTCACATCCTGGAAAAACACCACCTGCGTAAGCATGGGCCGGGCGCCTACTATGGACAAAAATAAGACACCCGCCCTGACCGACATGATCCCCCACGACACCCGTTCCCCCGTCCTGCGCCTCTCCGTTCTCGCGCTGGCCACCCTGCTGATCCTGACAGGCTGCTCCTACGAGACGCGCGACCGCCTATGGAGAAAACTCGATCCGGCCGGCTACAAGCACAGCCATAGCGAGGTCTTCAATCCAGAAGGCTACCACCGCTACCAGCGCAGAGCGCAGCCTGACACCCTGCCACCCATCGATGAGGCAGAAGTGGACCTTATGCGCTAGGCCGCCTCAGGGTGCCTACTTTTGCTTCGCTTCGTAGCCGGGCAGAGGTTTGCCGTTTTCATCCAGCTTTCCACAAGCCCACAGCAGACCGCGGGAGACGAGGTCGAGGTAAACCGGGTCTTCCATGGTGTGATTGCCGTGGCCGAGGGTCGTGCCGAACACGCGGCCTGCGCCGTACTGATTCGTCCAGATGACATGGTGGTCCTTCTGCGTGTCTTCGCCGAAGGCGGTGGCCAGCGGCTTGAAGTTCTCCCACAGCTTTTCGTTTTTGTAGAGCTCGTCCTTCGGGTCGAGCCACTCTTTCGGGAAACCTTTCATGATGGGGTGGTCTTCCGCCACGTTCCGCACCTTCAGGTCGCGGTTCTTTTCATGGCTCATGGAGGTCTGGCCCAGGCACTTGCGCCATTCGTCCGTCTGCGCGGCGCGGTAGCTGTGGGTGGAGCAGTGCAGCATCACCGCTGGCACGCCGTCAAAGTGCGCTTTGGCAATCCCTTCCACAAAGGGCACGTCGGTCACTCCACCGAAGCACTCGTTGTGCAGCACCACGTCGAAACCCTGTGCCCAGTTCGCTTTTTCATAGAGGGAGATTTTGTGCAGCTTGTCCTTTTTGCCTTCCGGACCTTCCTCATGCACAATCGTGAACTCGACGTTGGCACGGGCGCTGATGCCCTCGCCGAGGATCATCTTTTGATTTTCATAATCGTGACAGCAGCCGCCGCAGACCATGAGGACTTTGAGCGGCTTCACCTCCTCCTTGGGAGCGGCAAAGGCAAACAGACAGACAATCGAACAAAGAGTGATGAGGAGGGGACGCATGGCGGGCCAATTATCGGAAGAATGTCGGCGTTTCACACAAAAAAGAGACTCCAGCAGCGGTTCGGTCGTGATTGCCAATTGCACCGGACGTAATGCGGATTAACCAAAAACCCGGCCATGCCCACCTCCTTCATTCCCACGCTCGATGCCCTCCCGGCGCGTAAATCGCCGCTGATGGAGCGCTTTGCGGCCTTGCTGGAGCCGAAGGGGCCGGCGCAGATCGAGGCGATGGCGAAGGAGTCGCGGATGATCACGCGGAGGAACTTTGGGCGAACGATGCGGCTGTTCGCGCCGCTGTATGTCTCGAACGAGTGCGTGAACAACTGCAGCTACTGCGGTTTCTCGCGCGACAACAACGCGATCCTGCGCGTGACGCTCACGGTGGATCAAGTCGTGACGGAGGCGAAGCATCTCCTGGCGCAGGGTTTTCGGAACATCCTGCTCGTGGCGGGTGAGCATCCCAAATTCGTGAGCGATGGCTACCTGGAGGAATGCATCCGGGCGATTCGTGATTTCGTGCCGACGATTGGCATCGAGGTCGGACCGATGGAGGCACCGGAGTATGAGCGCATGGTCAAGGCGGGCGCGGAAGGGCTCGTGGTCTATCAGGAGACGTATGATCGCGGCATTTATGCGGACATGCACACCGCGGGACCAAAGAAAGACTTCGACTGGAGGCTGGCGTGCCCGGAACGCGGTTATGCAGGCGGTTTTCGCCGCATCGGCATCGGCGCGCTGTTTGGCTTGAGCGATTGGCGACTGGAGGCGCTGCGGCTCGCGGCGCATTTGGAGCATCTTTATAAACACTGCTGGAAATCGACCTTCACCGTGGCGTTTCCGCGGTTGCGACCTGCGGCGGGTGGATTCACGCCGATGACGGATTTTCCGGATTGGGCGCTGGTGCAGACGATCTGCGCGTTTCGCATCACGTTCCCGGAAGTCGGCATCATTTTGAGCACGCGTGAGTCAGCACCGCTGCGCGATGCGCTGGCCCCGCTGGGCATCACAGTGATGAGCGCAGGAAGTCACACCGAACCGGGTGGCTACACAGGTGCCGGAAACGACGATCTGCATCTCACCGTGCGCGGCAAACGCGTCGAAGTGGAGACGAAGGCCGAGACGAATCGCGCCGAAGGCCAGTTCGGCATCGCGGATCAACGCTCACCGCAGAGCGTCGCCGAGATGCTGCGTCGAAGCGGCCTCGATCCTGTCTGGAAGGACTGGGATGCGTCGATCCTCGCGACGATGGCAGCCTGAGACCATTTCAATCACCCTGACCAACCATGAAGATTACTTTGAACGGAGAGAAGCGTGAGTTCGAAAACGCACAGACGGTGAAGTCGCTGCTCGCAGCCGTCGGATTGGAAGGCAAGCCGGTGGTGGTGGAGCAGAATGAAGCCGCGCTGCTGCCGCGTGAGATTGAGACGGCCACGGTGAGTGATGGCGACGTGATCGAGATCGTGCAGATCACGGCGGGAGGTTAGCGCTGCAATGACGAAACCAGAATGGCGAATGACGAATACCCGTGAGAAGTGGTGGGGTGGCGAGCCAGTTGATCAGTAGGTCAGTGCATCCGTGTGACAGTGGAGCGGTGCAGTTGTGGAGTGTTGGAGTCATGAACATTGAGCGTGTGGATTTAACGCGACATCTGGAGGCCCAAGGGGCCGAGGGATTCAGCCCAGGGCGGTAGCCCTGGGTTTGTGTGCCAAGACCACCGATTCTCCGAAGGTCGCGCTCTGAAGGGGCGCAGGAGAGCGTGATTCAATCCCACACATGCCGCTCCTCGAACTCGATGCCGTGTTTGGGGCGAGGAATTTGCGGTATTCGTCTTGAAACGTCATGACACGATGATGTTCGCGCTGGCGGCGGATGCAATCGCGCACGTGCTCGACGGCGGACTGGCTGACGGAGAAGGCTCCGTAGCCGTTCTGCCAACGAAAATGCTGCAACTCGGTC
>CAMAZK010000093.1 GCA_945863205.1 Akkermansia muciniphila
GCCGCCGATCATGGCGCGGTTTTCGATGTCGCTCTTGCCGAGTCCGCTCGTGGTCATGCCGCCGAGATGGTCGTGGTATTCGACCAGCGTCACCGGCCGGCCCAGCCGTGCTGAGGAAATGGCCGCCGCGATGCCACCGGGCGTGCCGCCGTAGATGACCACGTCCTGAGCGACTGCTTGGCCGCAAAGGAGCGCCGTGATGGCAAGGAATCGCATGGGAACGGTCATGGCTTGGGAGCGGCGATCAAGGGTTTCTCCGGCATCTGCACCGCATCCATGTCGCTGAGCTTCACTTTCAGCACTTCGACGGTTTGCTTGCCTCCGGCGAAGGCGATGAAGAGGCTGCCATCGTGCTCGATGACGTGCGGGTAGTCGATGTGACGCTCACCGACGAGGTAGAGCATCTTTTGGAAGACGAGGCCGTCGTCACTGATCGAGAGCGTGAGAGGATCACGCTTCTTCGGATTTGGGTTCGAGACGAGGACGTAGCGGCGGTCAATCTCTTCGAGGATGCCATAGGTTCCGTCAGTGTGCCGCCTGCCTACAGCTTGAATGAGTTCGCTCCCGGATTCGATCTCGACCGGAAACTCCTTGACCCACCATTCGACTGAATTGCTTCGTTTCATTTCGACAGACTCTTCACATAGGCCATGAGCGCCTTGATTTCATCGTCGGTCATCGGCACTACGACCATGCCGGGCGTAGAGCCTTCGTGAATCTTCTTCATAGGTTCCTTCACCGATTCGACAAAATAGGCTTCATTGAAGTCCACACCGACGAGAGGACCACCGATGCCGTCATGCACCTGGAGGGGCTGGCCCCAAAACTTGCCGAGAAACCGGGGCGCATGCAGTGCCTCGCCTGGTGGGGCGGGGACAGCGGGAGAGGTCTGATGGCAGGTGGCGCAGAGTTTTTCAGTGAATAGTCGCTTCCCACGAGCGATTGGAGAGTCCGCAAGACCGGGCGAGGTCTCCTCCGTCGATATTGGGGTCACCCTCGGCTTTACTTCGCCGTGGAAGGTGACCAGCCGACGGACCTTGCCGGTGGTCCCTTTGGGGCCTGCCAGAGATGTGGTCAGAGCATAGAGTTCCCCCTCTGCATCCTCGCCGAAGGCGACCAGGTAGCCGTCGAGCGGCTCATCCGAGGGACCTATGAGGAACTGCTTCATTTCTCCCGAACGAAGATCGGCGTGGAATAGCTGCCCATGCAGGCCGCCGGAGGTGGTCCAATTGGCGAACACATAGCGTCCCCGCAGCTGGGGGATCGCCGCGCCGCGATAAACGTAACCTCCGACGACGCTGAGGACGCCTGACTGGATGTATTCGCGTGTGTAACTGAGCGCGGGGTCAACCAGTTGGACTTCGTCGGCCCCAGGCACATCCCGCGTTAGCGTGACCAGATTGCCGTTGAAGTAAAATTCGCCCTCCTTGAACGGCCAGCCGTAGTTCCCCCCGCGCTTCACGATATTGACCTCTTCGCGCAACGTCTGCCCCACATCGCCTACGAGCAAGCTGCCGGTGGCACGATCAAAGCTCATTCGCCACGGATTTCTGAACCCGAGGGCATAGATGGCATCGAGCCCCGGACGACCGACATAGGGATTGTCAGATGGGGCGCTGTATTGACCGGTCCCGGTCTTGATGCCCACGAGACCGAGCGGATCGATTCGCAGGATCTTGCCTCGCGGGCTCTCGATGTCTTGCGCGATGCCCACCGGGGGCTTTTCGGGGGCAAACACGGCCCCGGTGCCACCGTCGCCGACGCTGATATACAGGAGGCCGTCGTGGCCAAAGGCGAGGCTGCCACCGTTGTGATGGAAATTGGGCGTGGCGTAGGAGAACACTACCCGTCGGCTGCCGACATCGACGCGGCTGGCATCATCGTCGGAGGCGCGCCACTCGGTCACGACGTTGAGGTGATCGACCTTGTCGGCGGCGTTCTCCAGAGGAACCTCGCATGGGCCGGGAGGTTCGCTCGTGAAGGTATACAGCTTGCGAAAGCCAGGGTGATCCTTTCGGTCGAATTGGGGGTGGAACGCCAGGCCGAGGAGTCCACGCTCGTCGTAGGCTGGCGTTAGTTCCTTTAACCAAGGCCGCAGGTCGAGGAACGGCTCGCTGAGCAAGCGTGAGTGATCGACGATGCGTATGATGCCGATCTGGTCTGCGATGTAGAGCCGGTCCTTTTGTCCCGGCGCGAATGTCAGCACCATCGGAACCGCAAAACCCGACGCGACCTCCTGCAGTCCGAGGGCAATGTCACCCTTGGACATGCGTTGCGCCTTTCGATCGAACGACCCGCCGCGAACAATGCCGTCCGCTAGGGACATACGTGGGACGGAGGCACCTTCCTCCTTGGACTTGGTCATCGGCTTCGATGGGGGACGGACTTCCGTGGGCACAACCTCCTGCGCACCGGCCTTGTGGGCGATGACAGCGAAGACAAGGACTGGGACCGTAATCAGGTGGAGGAGTGAAAGGCGACCGGTCATGCAGACTGAAAATGGGATGAATACTGTGATCGAAGGCACCACATCAGAGGCCGAGTAGATCGACAGAAGAATGGGTGGACTAGGAGACTTGAGTCTCGTTTCATGCGAGTATGCCTTTGATGACCTTGGCGCCTTCGACACCAGTGAGCTTGGCGTCGAGGCCCTGGAACTTGAAGCTGAACGCATCGTGCTGGATGCCGAGCTGGTGGAGCATGGTGGCGTGGAGGTCGTGGACGGTGACGATCTCATCCACAGCGGCGTAGCCGAGATCATCAGTGGCTCCATGAACGATGCCGCCCTGGATGCCTGCGCCGCACATCCATACGGACATGGCCTTGTTGTGGTGATCGCGCCCGTTTCCCTGGGACATCGGAGTGCGCCCAAACTCGCCCGCCCAGACGATGAGCGTCTCATCGAGCATGCCACGTTGTTTGAGGTCAGTGATGAGTGCCATGCAGGCGCGGTCGATTTCCTGGGCCTTGAGAGCGATGCCTTCCTTGACGCCGCTGTGGTGATCCCAGTCCTTGTGATAGAGCTGGATGAATCGTGTGCCGCGCTCGGCGAGACGGCGTGCGAGCAGGCAGTTTGCGGCGAATGAGCCATCGCCGGGCTGGCAGCCGTAAAGCTCCAGGGTCTTTGCGCCTTCCGCGCTTACGTCCATGAGATCGGGCACGCTGGCCTGCATCTGGAAGGCCATTTCATATTGAGCGATGCGGGTGGCGATTTCGGGATCGGCGAGCACGGCGTCGCGCTGGCGGTTGAGCGTGTTGATCGCGGCGACGTCACCGCCCTGGAGCTTTGGCGTGATGCCTGGAGGATTGGTGAGGTAGAGCACAGGGTCGCCTTTGGAGCGAAGCTGAACGCCTTGATGCTTCGAGGGCAGGAAGCCGCTGCTCCACTGGCGGGCTGCGATGGGCTGGTTCTGCCCGCCTTTGCCGAGAGAGGTGAGCACGACGAACCCGGGCAAATCCGCCGCCTCGCTGCCGAGGCCGTAGGTGATCCATGCGCCCATGCTAGGACGGCCGGCGATCTGTGATCCGGTGTTCATGAACATGTGCGCGGGATCGTGATTGATGGCATCGGTCGTCATCGACCGGATGAGGCAGATGTCGTCAATGACCGACCCGATGTGAGGAAGGAGGCCGCAAATCTCGATCTGGTTCTTGCCAAACTTCGCGAAGGCATGCTGCGGGCCGAAGCAGGTCAGCTTCTGGCCCCGGAGCTGGGCGAGCTGCTGGCCTTTGGTGAGGCTTTCGGGCATCGGCTTCCCATGCATCTCCGCCAGCTTTGGCTTAGGGTCGAAGGTCTCCAAATGCGAGGGTCCGCCAGCCATGCTGAGCCAGATGACGCGCTTGGCATTCTGCGGCAGCGGCAGTTTTTGCAGGACACCGCGCGCGGGTGCGGCGGAAGCAACGCTGGGGCTGAGCAGCGATGCGAGAGCGACGGCACCGAGGCCATGGGAAGTGCGCCCGAGGAAGGCGCGGCGGGAAAGTTCAGAAGGAGTGTTGGGGTGCATGGCTCAGGAGCGGGTGATGGTTTCGTGGAGGTTCAGCAGCACGCGGGCGATATGCGTCCATGCTGCGAGTTCGGCTTTGTCGAGAGTGGCTGGCACGGGCGCGAGGCCGACTTTGAGCAGGGCTTCCGCCGCTTTCGCATCAGCGCGGTAGGCGGCGAGGCGCTCATTGAGGAGCGGCTGGATGGTCTTCATTTCATCCGCGTCGGGAGCGCGTTGCAGAGCCTGCTGCCAGGCCCACTGGATGCGCTGGGTGGCATCCCCTTTGCACTCGCCGAGAATGCGGGCTGCGAAGGCGCGGGCGGCTTCGACATAGGTGGGATCATTCAGCAGCACGAGCGCCTGCTGCGGGATGTTGGAGCGGTTGCGCTCGGCGGTGCATTCCTCGCGGCTGGGTGCATCGAAGGCGAGCAGGCTGGGATGCAGGAAGCTGCGCTGCCACCAGGTGTAGAGACCACGGCGATACTGGCCCTTGCTCTTGTCGGCATCATAGGTGCGGGTAGGGAAGTTCAGATTGTCCCAGTAGCCGTCCGGTTGATAAGGTTTCACACTCGGCCCGCCGATTTTTGGCACTAATAGCCCGGCCGTGGCCAACGCATGATCGCGCAAAAGCTCGGCCTCCATACGGAAGGGGCTCTGGCGCGCGAGTTCGCGGTTGTAGGGATCTGCGGCGAGCTGCTCCTTCGTCGGTGTGGAAACCTGGCGGTAGGTGGCGCTGGTGGCGATGACGCGGACCATGTGCTTCAGGTCCCAGCCGCTGTCCATGAACTCACAGGCCAGCCAGTCGAGCAGCGCGGCATTCGGCGGCGGCTCGCCCTGGGCACCGAGGTCGTCGAGCACCTTGCTCAGGCCGGTGCCGAAAAACTGCTTCCACAACCGGTTCATCACCGTGCGGGCAGTGAGCGGATTGTCTTTCGAGACGAGCCATTGGGCGAGGTCCAGGCGCGTCAGGTCCCGGCCTTCCACCTTGGGCTGCGGCAGGTAGTGCGGCAGGGCGGCCTTCATGATTTCCCCGCTTTCATTCCTCCAGTCGCCACGCGGCAGGATACGCACGATGCGCCTGCTCCCGCTCGTGGTCACCAGGCATTTCGGCAGCGGTGTATAAAGGGCGTCACGCTCCCTCTGCGCCTTGGTCACTGCATCGCGCTCCGGTTTGAACAAATCCGTGCCATGCGTGAGGAAGTAGTCGCGCACGGCATCCTGCTCCGGCTTGCTCCGCGCCTTCGGCTCCTTCGCCAAGGCGGCGGCGGCCTTCTTCGTCTTCTGAAGCTCAGCATCGCCCGTCTTGGCCTCTTCGCGCAGTTCAGGCAGCGTCACGCGGTAGCGTTTCAGGTCCGCTTCCCACTGCATCTGTGCAGCTTCAAGCTGCGGGCGGATGGCCTCGAACTTGTTCTTCGATTGACCGAGCGCGGCATCCAGCTTTGCCAGCCGGGCCAGATCCTCCGGGCTGCCGATGACCATCCCGTCCTCCGGCGGCCCGATGATGGGTTCTTGGATGTCGGCAAAGAACGCACCCAGCGCGTAGAAGTCCCGCTGCGTGAAAGGATCGAACTTGTGGTCATGGCATTGTGCGCAGCCCGTCGTCTGGCCCAGCCATGCGGCACCGACGGCGCGCACACGATCCGTGAGCATCCGCTGCTCGTAGTCCTTTGGCTGCGCACCACCCTCCCGCGTAGTGAGCAGCAGCCGGTTGAAGGCTGAGCCGGTGCGTGTCTCCTGGCTGGCATCCGGCATGAGGTCGCCAGCGACTTGCTCGATGGTGAAGCGGTCGAAGCGCTTGTTGTCGTTGAAGCTCTTGATCACCCAGTCGCGATAAGGCCAGACGTTGCGCGGGTTGTCGCTGTGATAGCCGATGGTGTCCGCAAAGCGCACCACATCCAACCAGCCGATGGCCATGCGTTCGCCATAGTGCAGACTCTTCAGCACGCGCTCGACGAGCTGCTCATAGGCATCCGGGGACGCGTCCTTTACAAAGGCAGCCACCTCCTCCGGCTTTGGCGGCAGGCCGAGCAGGTCTGAGTAAAGCCGACGGATCAGCGTGCGTCGGTCCGCTTCGGGAGATGGCTTCAGCCCCACCTGCGCGAGGCGCTGCCGCACCAGAGCATCCACGCCGTTCTGGCCTGCGGGAATCGCGGCCTTCACTGGCTTCTCATACGACCAGTGCCGCTGATACTCCGCTCCCTGCGCGATCCAGCGCTTGAGGATCTCCTTGTCACGAATCGTAAGCTTCTTGTGCGAATCCGGCGGTGGCATCAGGTCCTCCCCGTCCTGGGTGTTGATCCGCTCGATCAAAGTGCTCTTCCCAGGCTCGCCGGGCACAAATGCCTCTCTTTTCAGCGCATCCTCGCGCACGTCGAGGCGCAGTTTCGCTTTGCGGTGGCTCGGGTCATTGCCGTGGCAGGAGAAGCAGTTGTCCGAGAGGATGGGCCGCACATCACGGTTGAACTCGATCCTGGCCGGGATCGCGGTTTCAACAGCATGAGCCAAGGAGCCGATACTCAGAAGCAGGAAAGCAGAGAGAGGCGTCATGAAGGTGGTGTTGTGCCTGGAGGCGCATCGGATCTCTGCCGACATTGTCTTGCCTGCTTCATGGCTGTTCAGTGATACACAATGTGGGTCTGTCATCGTTACGGGCATGTGGGCTGGAATGAAGTTTGGGTGGTTTCAGTCTTTAGGTTCTGTGACACTCAGTCCGGCCACAGGCCATTCACGATCTGCTGTGTAATGAGCTTGGCTGGATCGATGACGACGTGTTTCACCTTTTCTCGTTTCCATGTGTAGGTGATGTGAACGAGTTCGTCTTTGGTCTGAATAATCGAGGGGTAGCTGTATTCTCCGGCGGTGTTTTCCAACACAAGAGCTGCTTCCCAAAGCTTACCATCCTTGCTCAGACCGAGATTGAGCGGGCTGCGGCCTGTCGTGGTGTGGTTGTAGATGAGCAGGTGACGTCCGTCCGCGAGGGTCACGGCGTCGGTGCCGGAGTCTGGGTTCGGTAGGTCTGTGAGTGAAATCTCACCCCAGGTCTTGCCAGCATCGTCGGAGGTGATTTGGAAGACTTTCCTTTGCTTTGTGCGCCCCAAGGCGAGGAGTCTGTTGCCGCCAAGGGACAGGATGCTCGGCTGAATGGCCTGGATGTTTTGGCCGTCGTGAAGCGGCGGTGTGCGATACCAAGTCCGGCCGAAGTCCGGTGTGCGCTCGAAGTGGATGGTCCACGTTTCTTTGCCGCCCCTGGCCTTTGCGGGGATCTCTTCGCTGGTGGGACAGAGAATGCTACCATCGGGGAGCTGGACTGGCTTATTTTTGACAGGGCCTAGAGTGCCCTTTGGGAGTCGGTATGGCTTCTCCCAAGTCTGGCCGTGGTCGGTGGAAGTCGTGAGCATACCCCACCACATTTGCGGGTTCGGCCCAACCTTGTAGAAGAGCATCAGCGGGCCATCCACAGGCTGGAACAGCACGGGATTCCAGGTGGGATGACGCGTGCCATCTGCCTGCACTCCATTGGCCGCTTCGACGCCTTTGCACCACTTGCCGTCAGGGAGCTGTCTCGATACCCAGATGCACACATCTTCGTGCCCCTCTCTAGTGCCACCAAACCAAGCTGCAACGAGTCCTGACGGTGTCTCAGCCAAGGTCGTAGCATGAATCTGCGGATAGGTGCGAGATTCGTGGATGAACTCGCTTTTGCGAATAGCGGCAGGCGCAACTTCAAGTGGTTTCTCCGGCATCTGCACCGCATCCAAATCGGTAAGCTTCACTTTCAGCACTTCGACGGTTTGTTTGCCTCCGGCGAAGGCGATGAAGAGGCTGCCATCGTTCTCAATGACGTGCGGGTAGTCGATGTGACGTTCACCGACGAGGTAGAGCATCTTTTGGAAGACGAGGCCGTCCTCGCTGATCGAGAGCGTGAGAGGATCACGCTTCTTCGGATTTGGATTGGAGACGAGGACGTAGCGGCCATCACGGAGACGGAGGCCGCTGATCTTCGAGGTGGCATCGGGGAAGTTGGTCTTCACCGGGGTCGTCCAGGTGCGTCCGTCGTCGGTGGAGAGAGAGCGGTAGAGAAAGCCGCTGCGGCGATTGTCGCGGAAGACGGCGGCGAGGCGGTGATCGGGCAAAATCCACCAGTCCGGCTCCTCGGCCTTCAGCTCGGAGGCGCTGCCGAGCACCGGGAAGGACTGCCAATCGTCGAGCGACTTCACCCCGCCGACGAGGAAATGCACGCCGCTCTTCGAGTAGTCAAACATGCGGCGGGACATCATCCAGTCGCAGGTGCGCAGCTTGATGGGAGGGAAGTTATTGATGGCGTTTTTGAAGACGAGACCTGCATCCCGCCACTCGCTGGTGGCCTTGTCGAAGCGGAAGGCGCGGAGTTCGAGGCTCTTGCCAAAAAAGCCTGCTGCTTCATCCAGCGAAGCGAGCGCGAGCAGTTCGCCCTCGCGTTTCCAGAACCCGCGCGAGATCCAGCGCATCCCTTTGGTTGTGCGCGTGCCGTAGTGAGGTGAATCCGGGCCCGAGTTCGGCGGAATGGGCGTCATGAACTGCGGCTGGCTCCATTTCAGGCCATCGGGGCTCGTCGCATACTTCACCCGCTGCCCCACTTGGTCCTCGATGCCCGGCCCATCGCTCCACATCGCCCAAAACCGGCTGTCATGATGCGCGAGGTAGTTGTGCTGGTTCACACCACCCGCCTTTTTGTCGAGCTTGGTCGGATCGGCGCCCTGCGCCCGCACATTGCTGATGACGACGTGCTCGCTGGGCACTTTTGGCAAGGCGGCGAAATCGATCTGATGCGGATTCTCCGGCAGCCACGGCCCGGCGAGCATGGTGGACGGCGCTGGCTCGGCGGCACTTACACCGAAGGCGCAGGCGATGAGGATGGCGGTGAAGAAATTGCGGGTGGGCATGGAGGAGTGGTGGAGGGATGGCAGGGGGATGGTGTCCGTGTGCTTGGTTCACTTCGTCGGCGAAGCTTTGGAGGGTGTCGTGCCGGGTGGGAAGGGGATGGGCTTGACTTCGTGGGCGAGGGAAAGGGCGACACCTTTGTCCTGATGCTCGCGTCCATAGCGGGCGAGGCGCTCGCGATGGTCGAGCAGGGCGGCACGGTGGGCCGGGTCAGTGGCGAGATTGATCGTCTCCATCGGGTCTGCTTGCATGTCCACGAGGGATTCGCGACGCACCCCATGGCTGAAGAGGCAATACTTGTAACGGACGCTGCGGAGCATCCACCATTTCACGGACGGCTTGAAACCATCGACTGCGGCACCCTGGGACATGCTCATCTGGCTGATGACCTCCTCGCGCCATCCGCCCACGGTTTGTCCGAGCACGAACGGGAGCGCGTTGCGGCCGGGCAGGGCAGCGGGCTGGTCCACCCCGGCGGCGGCGAGCAGGGTGGGCACGAGGTCGATGCCGGTGTTGATGAGCTTGTCGGAAGTGCCGGGCTGTGTCCTGCCTTTCCAACTGAGGATGAAGGGCACGCGGGTGGATTCATCATAAGGCACGCTCTTTTGATTCCATCCATGCGCTCCGGCGCATTCACCATGATCGGAGGTGAAGAGGATGAGCGTGTCCTCCTCCAGGCCTGCCGTGCGCAGGGCTGCGAGCAGCCGCCCGATCTGGTGATCCACCAGCTCGACCATGCGGTAATAGCCCCAGCGGTGTCTGCGCCATTCATCCGCCGTGTATCCACCCACGGGAAACTGCGAACCCGCCTGATAGGAACGCTGCATCAGGGTCATGGCATCCGGCTCATCGCGCTGCGGGGCGAGGTTCGCCGGGGCGGGCGGGAGCTTCTCCAGCGGTGGAGGCTCGCCGATCTCTCCGCAGTCGAGGTCTTGCTTCTGCCCGGCCAGCCGCCGCGACCATTCGCAGATGTTGTGCGGGTTTAAAAAACTGGCGACGAGGAGAAAGGGTTCATCCCGTGGTTGTGCGATGAACTTCACCGCCTCGCCCGCCGCCCAAGCATCCCAGCCACCGTTCTGCATGGCCTCGATCCGCGTGGGGCCACCCTGGGGCGCGAGGATGGACTGAAAGCCATGCAAGGCGATCTCCTTGCCCCGCAGCTCTGATTTGCCGCTGTAAGCGGTGTCGTATCCGGCATCGAGCAGGTAACGGCCGAGGTAGATCGACCAATCGCTGTCATGCACCGGCTTCCACCTGAGCTGCTGCGGGTAGAGCCCGGTGAACATCGAGTTCCGTGACGGACCGCAAAGAGGAAAGACGCAGTAGGCACGGGTGAATGAGGTGCCCTGCGCGGCGAGGCTGTCGAGAGCCGGGGTGTGGATGTGCTCGCGGCCCATGCGGCAGCTCATCACTTCGGCAAACTGCTGGTCGGTGACGATGAC
Organism: Akkermansia muciniphila; assembly: GCA_945863205.1. GTDB lineage: Bacteria > Verrucomicrobiota > Verrucomicrobiia > Verrucomicrobiales > Verrucomicrobiaceae > Prosthecobacter. The sequence goes on from CAMAZK010000093.1 coordinate 10,346, forward strand.
GAGGATGTTCGGCTTGCCGGGTGTCGGCTGCCGTTTGGAAACGGGCGCGGCAGCAGCCGGTTCAGGCTCTTTGGCCGTCCGGTCATCACCGACGGCAGGGCCGAGCACACGTTCGACCTCCGGCAGCACGGCTTTGAAAATGGCCTGATGTCCCGCCGTCGTGGGATGCACCTTGTCGGCGGTGGCGAAGGTGACCTTGCCCAGATCGATCAAATGCGCGTGCGCATCCGGCGTGGCGGTCTGCCAGGTCTTGAAGGCCCGCGTCACCTCCGCCCGCGCCGCACCAGAGACGGGGATCATGACGAAGATCTTCGTCGCCGCCCCGCACCGCTGCCGCAGCTTCCTCAAAGCGGCGATCACCTGCTCATCCGTCGGTTTTCCATTCGTGCCGAGATTCACCAGCACCACGGCGGGAGCGGGTGAGGTCACGCGCTGCTCGATCACCGTGGCGAGATCAGGCACCTTTCCCAGACCGCCGCCCCAGTTGTAACCTCCAAACGCGATGCGTGCCTCGCGATGGCCGAAGTGCCGGGCCAGCAGCCACCCGTAGCTCGCCCGTGCATCATCGGAAGCGGCCCATTCATCGCGTTTTGGCCTGCCCTGCCCCTCGGCATAGGCCGCCGCGTCTCCCGCGAGGATGGAGTCGCCGATGTTCAGCCAGATTTTCTCCGGCTGCGGCACCGCCTCCGCCACCGCGCCATCGTCCACCGTAAAGCCGGTGATCTTCACCGAGTTCGGCGGCAGATCGCCCGTCCAGCGATCCTCCCACGGAGACATGCCCTTGATGAACAGCTCGATCACCGGGTCCGCCACGCCCTCCGCAAGGACCAGCGAAGAATCCCCTGCGGCGAGCTGATGCGTCTGCACCGCGCCGCCATTCACCTGCCAGGCGAGAATCGGATAAGTCGATGCCGCCTTTCCGGGAAAAGCCGATGTATCAACCCGCAGCGCCACCTTCCGCGTGCCGCTGAACTTCACCGAGATCGACGCTCCGCCGATGGATGAAGCGATGGCATCCCCTCGGACCGCCCAGTTGTAGTGCGAAAGAGCAGCGCGGATCCGAGCATCCGTGGCGGGAATCTCCGCCCCCTGCATGGTGAACGACATGCTCGCGAGGACGACGGAGAGAATGAATCGGAGAGCAGTCACGGAAGGAAATGAGGACATGGCTTTTGCAGGAATGAATGAGGGAATGCCGGTCAGCTCCAAAGCTCATTGAAGAGCACCTGCTTGTCGGCGGCGGGCAGTGATGAAGCGGAAACAGCGTTCCAGGCTTGATTGATGTCAGAGCGAGACCACGCCGAAGCGATCAACCGTGCCAGACGATGGCGAGTGTGATGGCAGGGCACCTGGGGCAGCAGGTCCAAAGCGCGACCGGGAGCGTGAGGAAGGTGGCGTTGAATCATGCGGGCAAGTTTCTGGGTGTGCTCGGTGGGTTCCGGATCGCTCATGTGCGGGGGCATCATCTCTGGGCGAGCCGCACCGGCAGCACGGGCTGTGTTTTAAGCGTGAGGCGCACATCATCGGCGAACTGATCGCCAAACACCGCCTCGGTGCCTGTGGGAGTCTTCGGCTTGTGAACGACGAGATGAATCACCGCAAAATCCGCGCCCGGAGGAAGCAGCACCTTCGTCATCACTGGCTGCCAGGTGGCTGGAGCTCCACCGAAGCTGTCGAAGGTGCCCGACCCGGCTGCCAGCGCCTCTTTTTGCGACAGCGGCCACTCGGCAGGCAGCGAATCCGATGTGCCGGAGAAAGTATAAAGTCGGCAGATGAACTTCACCTTCTCCCCCGCTTTCTGCCGAGCATCCATGAACCGGGCGCTCAGCTCCAGCGTAGCCTCACCAGGGTCAGCGTCCGCCTTCAACGACCTCAAATCGACAAGCTGATACACATCGCAAGAAGCCGCGCCGTAGTTCGGCAGCGCGGGTTCCCTCTCCGCACGCACAAAGCGAAGCGCTTGTTTTCCTTCCTTTGCATTCAACGAGAGATTCTCGATTACCTCCGCCTCATCCCCGCTCCATTTACCAAACTCGGACGGAAAGCCCGAAGCTACGCGCCCCATCGTCTTTTCAAAGCTGCCATCCACCAGCGCAAACAACCGCGAGGCCGTCGCGACCGCGCGTGGCATCACATAACCGAACACGACCGACGTGCAGAACATGCCCAACACAATCCCCGCCGCCGCTGCGGTCAGTGGACGCCAGGCTAACCAAGGAGTGGCGGCAGGGCGCGGACGCTCTGGGAGGACGATGTCCGTTTGCAGTGAGGCGTGCATCATAGAGTGCAGTTCCGCCTCCTGCCAGAAGTGCTCACGATCCGCTGCGGAGTGCTGGAGGCGCTGCTCCAGTTCGGTGCGCTCGTTCGATGAGAGCAGACCATGCAGGTGAGCCGAGATGAGATGATCGAGACGTTCGTCGTTCATGAAATGGAATGGGTTTGGAATGCGAGCTGGCGCTCAATGCACTCGCGTAGCGCCCTGCGGGCACGACTGAGGGCCACACTGACCGCCGCAGGCGTCCAGGACAGTCGTTGGGCGATCTCCTGCGGCTTGTGCTCGTCGCGATAAAACAAATCCACGATGCGCCGCGCCTGTGGGGCTAGCTTGTCGAGGCAATTCGGCAGCAGCGCGAGCCGCTGATCATCCCACGGCTCCACCGGAGCGCTGTCGGCGAGCGACTCCAGCACCGCATCCGAAAGCCTCTCCGCATGGCGCTGATGCGCCGTCTGCGCCTTCATCACCTGAAAGCGCGCAATCCGGAAGGCCCATGCCAGGAAGTTCGTGCCCGGATCAAAGTCCGCCGACTTCCCCTGCACGACGAGAAATGTCTCCTGCAGCACATCCTCCGCCGCCGCGAAGTCAGGCAGCAGCGCAAGGATGAAACCCTTGATCCGCGGCTGATGGCGGACAAAAAGCTGGAGCACCTGCTGGGTGTGGGAATCGGTCATGCGGAGAATGATACCGCGAGAAAGACAGACTTTAGCAAAGTAGGGTTTAGCCGCTTTCGCCCATTTGCCGTAATGCGCGATGGAGTGCCATCGCGCCCAGAGAGACTCTACTGTCGTGGAACGGCTGCTCATTCGACTTCATGCCGCTTGTCGAGGCTGGAGTAGTTCCGGCAGATGCCTAAGTGCGAACTGCGTGCCGATGTGAGCCGCTCCGTGCCAGGGAATCTCTTTCCGTGCGCGTCTGTGACCTTGGGTAAGCCCCCCACCAAGCAAATTCCATGAGAACGCAATTTTTTCGTTTCCCACTTTTTTGTTCCGAGACTGTGTTGAGTGTGGCTCGTTTTTGTGTCACAACTCATTGAATATCAGTCTTTTGCAAACAGCTATCAGAGAGCTTAGTCCGAGCTCAGAGACGTGGAAATGATGGGAAAACACGACTGGGCTGTGCGAACCGGAGACACATGTTCCCGCCAGACCATGCGGCTCCTCAGCGGCCAATGTGAACTCCGAGCCCAGCAATGAACACCGATATTATCAATCGGTGATCGCCGAGTTCGCAGCATTTCAGCTTTTGCTGAATAGAGCTCTCGAAGTGTTTCAGTTGACGCCCCCGCCTTCGCATCTGCCCCATGTCGCTTCGATCCACACTCAGTCCCGTTGGCCTCTTGGCTCACCCCACACGCTGGCGGATCATCGCGCTCCTTGTCGAACGGCCTCTGTGCGTGAGTGACCTTTCAGCAATCCTTGAACTGCGGTTGCCGAACCTTTCGAATCACCTGAAGCTCCTGCGTGAAGCCGTCGTGGTCGAAGTCGAGCGGCGCAAGTCGCTCTGCTTCTACCGGGTGCCTGGCAGGCTCCAAGGATTGATATCTTCGATACGCATTGGCCTCGGCCTCTCCACGGCATGCGATTCGGTGCTGGGGGCTGACGCCTGGAACGCGCAGCGGACATTGCGGTCGTGAGGCAGGAGGTTCTCAATAACCTCAAGGAAGATGATCATGATGCCCCGAGGAGAGTGAGGTGTGCCGGCTTTTTGAGGCCTGTCA
>CAMAZK010000094.1 GCA_945863205.1 Akkermansia muciniphila
CGTGCATTTTTCGGAGACTCTGCCGCGCACCGCGAAGCGGATGCACGAGCTCGCGGTGATCCGCTCGATGACCACGGGCATCAACGCGCACTCGACAAGCGGGGCCTTCATGCTGACCGGCTACGAACCGGCCACCAAAGCGGAGAACGTCCCGCCGGGCGGCAATGACTGGCCGAGCATCGCCGCGGTCATCGGGGCGCTGAAACCGAGCGAGCGCTCGCCCTTGTCGTCGGTTGTTTTGCCGGAACGGATCGAGAATAACGGCAACATCGTGTGGCCAGGACAGAATGGCGGCTTCATGGGGGCGCCGTGGCATCCGCAACTCATCAAATGCGATCCGGCGGCGGCGCGGATGCGGATCGAGGGCATGAGCCTGACCGACGGCATGACGGATCTGCGCTTCTCCGAGCGCGGCAGCCTGCTGCGGCAGATGGATGATCGCTTTCGGGCTGCGCTCGCCAATCCGCTGATCGACGAGGCGGATGCGATGCAGCAGCGGGCTTTTGATTTGATTCACTCCGAAGCCAGCCGTGCCGCGCTGGAGATCGAGCGTGAACCGGCGGCGATGCGGGATCGTTACGGGCGCGGCAAATTCGGGCAGAGCGTGCTGCTGGCGCGGAGGCTCGTCGAGGCGGGGACGCGGCTGGTGCAGGTGAACTGGCCGCGGGAGCCGGGGGACTTCAACGCGGGCAGTCCGCTGTGGGACACGCATCAGCGGAATGGCCAGCGCGTGCGCGAGGTGCTCGCGCCGCAATTCGACCTGGCCTACGCGGCGTTGATCCAGGATTTGAAATCACGCGGACTGCTCGATGAAACGCTCGTCGTGGTGATGGGCGAGTTTGGCCGCTCGCCCACGATCAACAAGAACGGCGGACGCGATCACTGGGGCAGTGTGTTCTCCGTCGCCATGGCCGGGGCTGGCATCGCTGGCGGCCAGATCATCGGTGCGAGTGACAAGATCGGCGGCCATCCCGTGGATCGCCCCGTGCGACCGCCGGATCTCGCGGCGACGATTTTCCACCTGCTCGGCATTCATCCGAATGACGAATTCCTTGATCCCATCCAGCGCCCGCGCCTTGTGACCGATTCCGGCACGCCGCTGCGCGAACTCGTCGGGATCTAATCTCAAATCTCATGCGACATCTCATCCTCAGCCTCCTCCTCGCCACCGGCATCGTCTCGGCCGAACTGCCCGCCGAAAAGCGCATCGTCTTCCTCGGTGATTCGATCACGCAGGGCGGCGGCTACATCGAGTTCATCGAGGCGGCGCTCATCGCGCAGCATCCCGATTCGGACAAGATCATCATCCCGCTGGGCCTCAGCAGCGAGACGGTGAGCGGTTTGAGCGAGGAAGGCCACGCGGGTGGCAAATTTCCGCGTCCTGATCTTCACGAGCGTCTCGACCGAGTGCTGGAAAAGGCGAAGCCGCAGCTCGTCTTCGCCTGCTACGGCATGAACGACGGCATCTACCTGCCGCTGGGCGCGGTGCGCACCAAGGCGTTTCAGGACGGCATGAAGAAGCTGCACGAGAAAGTCACCGCAACCGGCGCCCGCATCATCCACCTCACGCCGCCAGTGTTCGATCCGGTGCCCATCGCGCACAAAGTGGCTCCGGCGGACAAGGTGGACGGCTCGCACCCTTACAAGGGCTACAATGAAGTGCTCGACTTCTACGCCGACTGGCTGCTCGACATGCGCAACGAGGCGAAGTGGACCGTTTACGACATCCACGGCCCGATGAACGCCGCCATCGCGGAAAGGCGGAAAAGCGATCCCGCCTTCACCTTTGCCAAAGATGGCGTGCATCCCGGTCCGGAGGGGCATCTCCTCATGGCGCGGGCCGTTCTCGATGCCTGGGGTCTCAAGGTGAAGGCCGACGGCACACCGGATCATCCGAACGGCGCGGCGATTCTCGCGGCGGTGAAGAAAAGGCACGCGCTGCTGCGTCCGGCCTGGCTCAGTCATGTCGGGCACAAGCGTCCCGGCAATGCACCGGGACTGCCGCTGCCGGAAGCCGAAGCAAAAGCCGCCGCATTCGACGCCGAGGCACGCAAGCTGGCGAAATCGAAGGAGATCACCTTTCCGAACCAAACCGGCGAGTGGAACGGCTACGCGAAGCATGAACTGACCATCGCAGGCAAGACCGTGACCGTCGTTGCACCGAAAACCCCTGCTGCAGGTCGTCCGTGGGTGTGGCATGGCGAGTTTTTCGGTCACAAGCCAGCGCCGGACATCGCACTGCTCGGCAGGGGCTTCCACATCGTCTATATGAAGATCAACGACATGCTCGGCTGCCCCGATGCCGTGAAGCTGTGGAATCAATGCCATGCCGAACTCACCATGGGCTACGGGTTGAGCAAAAAGCCTGCGCTGGTCGGCCTCAGCCGTGGCGGTTTGTACTGCTACAGCTGGGCCATCGCGAATCCGGACAAGGTCTCCTGCATCTACGGCGACGCGCCTGTCTGCGATTTCAAGAGCTGGCCCGGCGGCAAGGGCAAAGGGAAGGGCGATCCACGCAACTGGGGCTTCGTGATGAAACTCTGGGGCTTCAAAGACGAGGCCGAAGCACTCGCCTACAAGGGCAATCCTGTGGACAGCCTCGCTCCGCTGGCGAAAAACCACGTGCCGCTGCTGCATGTCTATGGCGACGCCGATGACGTCGTGCCGTGGGACGAAAACACCGGCCTCATCGAATCACGTTACAAAGAACTCGGCGGCGACATCACGCTCATTTGCAAGCCCGGCGTCGGTCATCATCCGCACGGCCTTGATGACTCGACGCCGATCATCGAGTTCATCGCGAAGAACGCGAAGTGAGACGTCGGAGGATCTTTTGAAGCCATGAACCCGCTCGACGCCAATTGCCTGCATCTGACCCGCCGTTCCTTGTTTGGGAAGACGGCGCTGGGCCTTGGTGGCGCGGCGCTGGGATCGCTGCTGACACGGGAGGGTTTTGCTGCACAGCGGCCGGATGCGATGGCACCGGCCCTGCCGCATTTCGCGCCAAAAGCGAAGCGGGTGATCTATCTGCTGCAAAACGGTGCGCCGTCCCATGTCGATCTGTTCGACTGGAAGCCGATGCTCAAAAAGATGCACGGCACGCAGATCCCGGACAGCGTGGCTGCGGGGAAGCGCTTCAGCACGATGACGGGTGGCCAGACGGCGCGGCCGGTGCTCGGCGAGATCTCGAATTTCTCACGCCATGGTCAGAGCGGCGCGACGGTGAGCGATTTCATGCCGCACACGGCGGCGATTGCCGATGAACTGTGCTTCATCAAGTCGATGCATACGACGCAGGTGAACCACGCGCCAGCGATCACGTTTTTCATGACGGGCAGCGAGCAGGCGGGGCGTCCGGCGATCGGTTCGTGGCTGAGCTATGGTCTGGGCAGCGATGCGGAGGACATGCCGGCCTTTGTGGTGATGACTTCCCGCGACAAGGAAGCGAGTTGCGGCCAGATTTTTTATGACTTCTACTGGGGCAGCGGCTTTCTGCCGTCGAAGTATCAGGGCGTGAAGTTTCGCGGCAGCGGCGATCCGGTTTTGTATCTGAGCAATCCTGACGGCATGAGCCGCGAGGTGCGACGCACGATCCTCGACGGCATCGCGGGCCTCAACGAGATGAAGCTGAAGGAGTTCGGCGATCCCGAGATCGCCACGCGCATCGCGCAATACGAGATGGCCTACAAGATGCAGGCCAGCGTGCCGGACCTGACGGACTTTTCCGACGAGCCGAAGCACATTCTCGACATGTACGGCCCGGAGGTGCTGCGGCAGGGCAGCTTCGCCTACAACTGCCTGATGGCGCGTCGCCTAGCGGAGCGCGGGGTGCGCTTCACTCAACTCATGCACGCGGGCTGGGATCAGCATCGGAATCTGAACACGCAGCTCAAGATTCAAGCCACCGACACCGACGCGCCGAGCGCCGCGCTGGTGAAGGATCTGAAGCAACGCGGCCTGCTGGAGGACACGCTGGTCATCTGGGGTGGGGAATTCGGTCGCACGCCGTTCCTGCAGGGCAAGATCGAGGACACGAAACAATGGGGCCGCGATCATCATCCCTATGCCTTCACGATCTGGATGGCCGGCGGCGGCGTGAAGCCCGGCATGACCTACGGCGAGAGTGACGAGTTCGGCTTCAACGTGGCGAAGGACGGCGTTCACGTGCACGACTTCCAAGCCACGCTGATGCACCTGCTCGGCATCGACCACGAGCGCTTCACCTTCCGCTTCCAAGGGCGTCAGTTCCGGCTGACGGACGTGCACGGGCATGTGGTGAAGCCGGTGCTGGCTTAAAGCACAGATGGCGGTTGCATCCCGCTCTCGCCGCGTGTTTGAATCGCCCGATGTTTTTTCGCCGACTTATTCTTGCCGTTTCGCTGAGCCTTTGCGTGGCGGCATGTGAACGCCAGGAGGTGAAGGCGGACGCCACGCCGGACGCGGCGGCGTTTGTCTCCGACGGGGCGGGAGACGGCAGCGTGTGGGTGGTGGACGGACCGAACGGCGGGCGTCTTTTCCTCTGTGGCACGATTCACATTTTGCGTGAGAAGGACTACCCGCTGGCTCCGGGTTACGAGGCTGCCTACATGTATTCGGACAAACTGGTGCTGGAACTGCCTCCTGGTGCAGCTTCAGGGCCGGAACTCACCAGCCGGATGTCCCAGCTGGGCATGTATTCGGCAGACAGCTCTCTGGAAAAGAATGTGAGCCGGGAAACCTGGCAGGCGGTGATGAAGTGGTCGGTCAAGCACGGGCTGGAGGCCTCCTCGATGAACCGCTTCCGGCCTTGGTTTGTGGCGCTGCTGGTGACATCCATGGAGTATGCGGCTCTGGGCGCAAAACCTGACAACGGGGTGGACACGCACTTTGAACAGCGGGCGAAGAAAGACGGCAAGCCGGGTGTCGGCCTGGAAACGGTGGAGTTTCAGATCCAGCTCTTCGCCTCCCTCAGCGACCCGCAGCAGCGCGATCTGCTGGCGCAGACGCTGGCGGAGGTCAGCACGGTGTCTGTGGAGTTCGAGAAGCTGCTGAAGGCCTGGAAGCATGGCGATCTGGACACGCTTCAGGGCATGCTTTTCAGCGAGGCGGAGAAGTATCCGGATCTGATGAACCTCTTCCTCACGGCCCGGAATCTGGCCTGGGTGGGACCTCTGGAGCAGATGCTGAAAAAGGGCGAAAAAGTGATGGTGTTGGTCGGCACCGGCCATCTCACCTCGGACACCGGCTTGATCGAACTGCTGCGGAAGCGCGGGTATCGCGTGCGGCACTACAGCGAGGTGACGGACTTCTAAAAAGGTCCAAGTTTCAGGTTCAAAGTTTCAATGCGCAGGGCTCGGAACTTGGAACTCTAGATCAGCCGCAGGCGGGTGAGATCCTGCGTGTCCACCATGCCGACGGGTCTGCCGGCGTCATCGACGACGACGATGTCATCGACGCGGAAGGTTTGCAGGGTGGCAAGGACCTCGGCGGCCAGTTTGTCCGCTTGGATGCTGACCGGTCGTGGGGTCATGAATTCGCTCACCGGCTTGTCGGCGATGGCGTTGTCACGCTGGAAGGCACGCACAAAGTCGCCATGCGTGAAAACGCCGGCGAGCGTGCCATCCGCGTTCGCCACGACGGCGGCTCCGCTGCGGGCCTTCGTCATGGCTTGCAGTCCCTCGCGAACGGTGGTCGCAGGCGTGATGTTCGCCAGCTGCTCGCCGCGACGCATGACGTCGCTCACGCGGGTGAGCAGGGCGCGACCGAGCGAGCCGCCCGGGTGGAGACGGGCAAAGTCCTCGGCTTGAAAACCGCGCGCCTCGAGCAAGGCCATGGCCAGGGCGTCGCAGAGCACCAGCATGGCGGTGGTGCTGGAGGTCGGGGCCAGGTTCAGCGGGCAGGCCTCCTGGGTGACGTGGACGTCCAGGGTGACATCCGCATTCCGGGCCAGGGTGGACTCCTTTGCGCCCGTGATGGCGATGACCGGCAGGCCGAAGCGCTTCACGTGGGGCAGTAAATTGAGAAGCTCGGAGGTCTCCCCGCTGTAGCTGAGCATGATGGCCACATCTCCGGGGCCGACCACGCCGAGATCGCCGTGCAGCGCATCGCCGACATCCAGCAGAACGGTGGTGGCGCCGGTGCTGTTGAGGGTGGCGGCGAGCTTGCGGCCGATGTTTCCGCTCTTGCCCACGCCGCAGACGATGATCTTGCCGCCGGTGGTCACGCCGGCCAGCAGCGCCTCGATGGCGCGGGAGAACGTCTCGTCGATGCGGGCGTGCAGCCGCATCAACTCGTCGATTTCGAGCTGGATGACGCGGCGGGCCTTTTCGGGGTAGTTCATGGGAGGTGTCGAGTGTAGGCCCGGGTCCGGATTGCGGCAACCAAGTGCTTGAGTAAGAGAAGATTACCCGCCAGTATTGCGCGCCCACCAGCCACGAATTGTTACCAATGACTTCCGGTTCCCTCGGTCCCCATCGCGCCTTCATGGGTGTCTGCATCACTGCTTGTGGATGCCTGACGCTGGTGCTGTTCATGGGCTGGCAGTGGTACTTCGATGAAGTGAAGCGCCGCACGGTCCTCATCCAAATGGCCGCCCAGGCTGAGGAGAAGGCGCGGGAACTGGAAAGCATGGGGCTCACTCTGGACGCGCCGCGCTACGAGTCCGCACCGGTGCTGGGAAGGGAACTGCCGCCCGTCGCGGTGCCGCCAGCCCCCTCTGTTTCGTCTCCCGCCCCGGAGGCCACGCCAGCGCCCGTTCCCGCGCCGCAGGTGCCTAAAGAACCTGTCGCCGCAGCGCCCACATCCCATCAACCTCGGGTGTCCACGATCAAAGTGCTCCCGATCGAAGAAAGCAGTGACGTCGTGGAGGCTTTGGAACTTCTCAATCAATACTGGAAGACCGAAGCATGGAGTGATCGCGTGAAGATGGTCTTCGATCCCGACCGGGTGACTGGACTGATGAAGGACTACTACGAGGCACAGGGTGCCTCCGATCCCCTCCCCGGGGGCCTCGTCAGCAAGGCGCGCTACGAAATCGACGGCGCTGAAATCCTGATTTTTGGCTACACCAGCAGCCGGCCCACCGGCTCTCTGGAGGTCGCCATGCGGCGTGGCCCGGGTGGGCGCTTCCTGGTGGACTGGGAAAGTCTCGTCGGCTACGGCGAGATGTCATTTCTCGACTTCAGGACGAAACGCCCCACAAAATCCATCCTGCTCCGCGCCTACGTGCGCCGGTTCGAATACTTCAACTTCGAATTCGCGGACTCGTCGAAATTCCTCTGCGTCAAGGTCACCTCGGAAAGCGGTGACAACTCTGTTTACGCCTTCTGTCGTCGTTCGACGGAGCTGGGGCAGTGGCTGGAGACCGATCTGGCCTCCACGGGCCCCACGGGATTCAAAGGGTACACGATGCGCCTCTCCTTTCCCGAAAACGCACAGTCCAACCAGTGCGTCAATCTGGACGAGGTCATCGTACCCCGTTGGCTGGTTCTTCCCTGACGAGCGCGTGCTGCCGGGTGGGATTACTCCCCGTCGCTGCCGATCGCTTCCACTGGGCAGCCGGTCAGGGCTTCCTCGCAGAGCGCACGTTCTTCGTCGTTCTCCGGCTGCTTGTAGAGGTAGGAGTGGCCGCCGTCGTCGTCACGCTTGAAGTTCGCCGGGGCTGTTTCGCGGCAGAGGTCGCAGTCGATGCACTGGTCATCGACATAGTAGGCTCCGGGGGCGTTGTGGGCGTATTTGTTTGCAGCGTCGGCCATGGGTCTTGGGGGTAAGGGGCGCGATAGTAATTCCGCACCCCTTCCTTTCAAACGCTTTTTTGGCCTTCCGTGGATGGGAACATCTGCCAATTGACAGAGTCTTTACAATAAAAGCTCGCTTCAGCCGTGATGCTCGGCGCATCATTCGTCCCCAACCCACTCAAAGGCCATGAAATCGATCGTTCTTGCCGTCCTCCTGCCGCTCACGGCCCTCGCCGAAAATGAAATCGGCTTCATTGAGCGCTTCGCCCTCGCCGCCGACCGTGAAAAGGCCCTCGCCGAACTCGTCCCCGGCTCGGAGGAATTCTATTTCTTCCACGCCCTGCACTATCAGAACGTTCGCGACACCGCGAAGCTCAACGACATCCTCAACCAGTGGCGCAAGCGCTCGCCCAATGAGAACGAGCAGCGCCGGATCATCGAAAACCGCGAGGCGATCATCAATTATGAGCGCGATCCGCAGGCGACGCTGAGCTACCTCATCGGCCGGCTCAACATCCGCCACGATCACCAGCAGGAGGTGCGTGACAAAAAACCGGACCTGCCCACCAGCCTCGATCAGGCCCGGATCGCCCGGGAGGTCTTCCTCAATGACGCGCTTCGCAACGATCGCGGCCTCCAGAGCTTCTCGCAGGACGCCCTCGCCGCGCTGATTCGCGACCAGGTGCCGCTCACGCCCGACCAGCGCCGCTCCGTTTTGCAAAAACTACAGCGTCCGGATGTGCCCAATCTCGTTGCCGCGCTGAATGCGGACTTCAAAGCCGAGCCGAGCATCGGTTTCGGCGATCTTCCGATTCATCGCCAGCTTTTGATCTCGCAGCTCGATGAACTGAAAGCCGAGCACGGCAGGAGCACCAGCTTCATCTACACCTACCTGCGCAAACTGGCCCCCGGCGCCGATGTGAACCTCGAATTCGACGAAGCGGAGCGCGAGGCCTGGCTCGACCGCGTGTGGGCCTTCGCGGCGGGCATCGAATCGCACAAGACCCTCAAAGCCCGCATTCTTTACCTCCGCCTCGATCACGACCGCAAAAAGGGCGTCTATGATCGCGAGCGCTTCCTCAGCTACCTGAAGCTCCCGCGCCGACTGCCCTACATCAACGAGGAGTTCCTCCGCACCTACAACTCCGACTGGTGCGACCTCGACGCCGACCTCAGCGATCCGCTCATCAGCTCGCCGCCCATCCACAACGACGAAGAACTCGTCCGCGACTACTTCCTTCACCTCTTCGCCACATCCGCGAAGGCCGACTCGAATCCGCGCGATCTCCTCGCGCCGTGGATCGAGCACGTCAGCGACACGTGGCTGAAGCCCATCCTCGCCGAGGCGCTCATCACGAATGGCATCGGCAATCCCGAGCGCTGGGCCTCGCTCATCACGCCCACGGAGTTTCAGGCGCTCAAAGACCGCGTGGACATCGAATTCCCCGCCACGAATGCGCCGCAGTTCCTGCCGGGCGATGACATCGCGTTCGATGTGGTCGTCAAAAACACGCCGAAGCTCATCGTGAAGATTTTCGAACTCAACACGCTCAATTTCTTCCAGACGCAGCAGCGCCAGCTCAACACCGACCTCAATCTCGACGGCCTCGTCGCCAACAGCGAGCAGGTTCACGTCTTTGAAACCGGCCCCTTCACCCGCAATCGCTTCGCCTCCCAATTCCGCGACCTCAAAGGCAAACGCGGGGCCTGGATCATCGAATTCATCGGCGGCGGCCGCAGCAGCCGGGCGCTCATCCGCACCGGCCAATACCACGTTTTGCAGCAAACCGGCCCCGCAGGCGATTTGGTGCTCGTGCTCGATGAAAAGAACCAGCCGGTTAAAGACGCCGTCGCGTGGTTTGAAGGCCGCAAACTCACCGTCGATGAAAAACTCGGCCGCATCGCCATTCCGTTCACCAACCAGCCCGGCACGAAGAACCTCATCATCGGCGATGCCGCCGGCACCTTCGCCACGCTCACGCAATTCAACCACCACGCCGAGGAATACCGCCTCGACGCGCAATTCCACATCGAACGCGAGCAACTCCTCGCTCGTCGCGAGGCCACGCTGGCCGTGCGCACGGCTTTGATGCTTGGCGAGACGCATCTCGCCCCTGAACTGCTCACCGAGCCGAAACTGACCATCACCAGCACCACGCACGACGGCATTTCGACGACGCGCGAAGTCAAAGACCTCAAACTCAGCGCCGGCAGCGTCCTCACGCACACGCTCACCGTGCCCGAGCGCCTCGCCAGCTTCAGCGTCACGCTCAGCGGCAAGGTGGATGTCCTCAGCGCCGGCGGCACGAAACGCGATCTCAACGCCAGCCACACCTGGACGCTCAACGGCATCGACAAAACCGAAGCCACCAACGACGGCCACCTCAGCACCTTCGACGGCAGCCGAGTGTTTGAGCTTCTCGGCAAAAACGGCGAACCCGTCGCCGACCAGCAGATCATCTTCACCTTCAAGCACCGCGACTTCACCCGCGTGCAGACCCACGCCCTCAAAACCGACGACAAAGGCCGCGTCGCCCTCGGCAAACTCGACGGCATCGAGCAACTCACCGCCAAAGCTCCGAACGGCCGCCAAAGCACCTGGCCGATCGAAGAGGCCGACAACACGCTCACGACGACGATTCACGCCATCGAAGGTGAAACGCTTCGCGTCCCGGCACGTGATACAGGCAGCCTGCCTGTTCAGGAAAACGCCGCAGCCGCCAAACCCACAGGCTGGCAGCCTGTGTCACTTCTCTCCCAAACCGCCGGAACCTTCACTTCCGACCTCGCCGCCCTCCTCAAAGCCGAAAACGGCTTCCTCACCATCACCGGCCTCAAACCCGGCGATTACTCACTCCAACTCGGCGACCAAACGATCTCGATCAAAGTCACCGCAGGCACCCAAATCGGCGGCTGGGCCCTCGGCAAGCATCGCCAGCTCGAACTCAAAGGCAACTCGCCACTCCAGATCACCGAGACGACCACCGACAAAGACTTCATCACCATCAAACTCGCCCACAGCAGCCCGTTTGCCCGCGTGCATGTCGCCGCATCGCGATTCGATCCTGGTAGTGGCCTTTTCGGCGGTCTCGGCGGCTTCGCACGCTTCGGCGCGGCCTCTGGAACGCCCGCACGCAATCCGAACCTCTACTCCGCCGGCCGCGAGATCGGTGATGAATACCGCTACATCCTCGAACGCCGTTACGCGAAGCTCTTCCCCGGCAACATGCTCACCCGCCCCGGCCTGCTGCTCAATCCGTGGGAGATTCGCAGCACCGATCTCGATGCGCTCGGCAATCAAGCCGGTGAAGGTGCCTCTACGACTCGCGGCGGAGCCACGGGAGCCCTCGAAGCTCCCAAAGCCATGCCCGCGAAGAAAATGAAAGCCCAGGCAGGCCCGCAAGGCGGCACGAACCTCGATTTCCTCGCCAGCGCCGCCCCGGTCATCTACAACCTCATCCCCGACAAAGACGGCGTCGTGCGCATCGAGCGCAAGATGCTCGGCGATCGCCAGCACGTGCAAATCTACGCCGAGGACCTGCAAAACGCCTCTTGGCGCACGCTCACGCTGCCGGAGGTGCCCACGAAATTCGCCGACCAGCGCCTCGCGCGGAATCTCGACCCTGCGAAGCCCTTCACGCAGAAAAAAGAGATCACCGTGCTCGAAACCGGCAAGACGCTCACCCTTGCCGACATCCTCACCAGCGAGCTCGAAACCTACGACACGCTTGAGGGCATCTATTCGTTGCTCCTCAATTTCGACAGCTACAGTCTGCTGATGCCTGGCCATGATCGGAGCTTGAACAAGTTCGCCTTCATCTTGAACTGGCCGAAACTCACCGATGCCGAGAAGCGATCCAAATACGGCGAGTTTGCCAGCCATGAACTGAGCTTCTTCCTCTCCCGCAAGGACAAGCCGTTCTTTGACAAGGTCATCAAGCCCTACATCGCCCACAAGAAGGACAAGACCTACATGGACGAGTATTTGCTAGGCCTCGACCTCCAGAAGTATCTGCAACCCTGGGCTTACTCGCGTCTCAACATCGTCGAGCGCATCCTGCTGGCCCAGCGCATCGAAAACGAAGCGCCGCATGCCGCACGGCATGTCCGCGAACTCTGGGAAATGATTCCGCCGAATCCCGAGGAAGCGGATCGCTTGTTTGAAACAGCGCTGCGGGGCCGGGCTATGGAGAGCGGCTATGGCGATGACGACAAAGGAGGCTTCAAAAACGCTAAACGCAGGGCTGATGCGGATGCGCCACAGATGCCTGCACTCGCGATGGCTCCAGCGGCGGCAGCACCAATGCCCGCCGAAGCGGCTGCCGATCATTTTGCTGCTCCAGGGATGTCATCCAGTGGGTTGGCTGATCGCGAGATTGGCTTGGCTGAAAGACAACGGAAAGAAGAGGCATTCAAATACAGTGCGGACGGTCGTGCGATGGCCCTAAACCAAACGGCGACCTTAAGCGGTGCGCTGTCCTACACCGGAGCCACGACTGTGACTGCCGGCACTTTGACGCTCAATGGCGGCACCCTCGGCTACTTCGGCAAAGACGCCGCTGCTGCCGCCCGCCAGGAAGTTCGCGTCTTCTATCGCGCTCTCGGGCCGACGAAGGAGTGGGCGGAGAACAATTACTACAAGCTGGGCATCACCGAGCAGAACGCCGATCTCGTCACGGTGAACGCGTTCTGGCGCGATTACGCGGCGTGGGTGGTGGCGGGATCGAAGGGGGGATTCGTTTCGACGAATGTGGCGGAGGCGCATCGGAACTTCACGGAAATGATGCTGGCATTGGCGGTGCTCGATCTGCCGTTTGAGGCGCCGAAGCACACGACGAAGGCGGAGAACGGCCGGTTCACCTTCACTGCGGGCGGGCCGTGCATCGTGTATCACAAGGAAATCAAACCCGCAGCGGCCGATAACAACGCCCAAGGCCAGCTTCTCGTCTCGCAGAGCTTCTTCCGCCAAGGTGATCGCTATCGGCAGGAGGGGAACGAGAAGTTCGAGAAATATGTGACTTCCGAGTTCCTCACCGGCGCGACCTATGGCGCGAACATCGTCGTCACCAATCCGACCAGCAGCCCGGTGAAGGCCGTGGTGCTGCTGCAGATCCCGCAGGGGGCGCTGCCCGTTCTCGGCAGCAAGGCCACGAACTCGCGTCAGGTGCGGCTGGAGCCCTACACGACGCAGACCTTCGAGTATCACTTTTACTTCCCGGTCGTTTCGGCCAAAGCGGGCATCAAGTTCGCGCACTTTCCGGTCAACGTCGCCACCGCGACCGGCTCAGCTGCAGCGAAGCCGTTTGAATTCAACGTCGTGTCCAAGCTCACCGAAGTGGACAAAGCCTCGTGGGATTATGTCTCTCAATACGGCAGCGACGCGGAGGTGTTCACCTTTCTCGATCAGAACAATCTCGAATCGCTCGACCTCGAACGCGTCGCCTGGCGCTGCAAGCAGGGTGATTTTTACCAGAAGCTCGTCGGCTTCATGAACCAGCATCATGTCGGCGACGATGCGGTCTTCAGCTACGCTTTCCTGCACAACGACGCCGCGATGCTCGGCCAGCTTTTGAAGGATGACGACGGCTACGGTCCCTACTTCGCCAGCAAGCTGCTCACCATCGAGCCCATCGAACTGCGCAGCTACGAGCACCTCGAATACTCACCGCTCGTCAATCAACGCGCCCATCGACTCGGCAGCGAGTGGCGCATCGCGAATCCGGCGGTGCTCCAACAATACACGCAGCTCCTCACCGCGCTGGCGCACAAGCCGCAGCT
Organism: Akkermansia muciniphila; assembly: GCA_945863205.1. Lineage (GTDB taxonomy): Bacteria > Verrucomicrobiota > Verrucomicrobiia > Verrucomicrobiales > Verrucomicrobiaceae > Prosthecobacter. Next base: position 13,494 of record CAMAZK010000094.1, read on the forward strand.
CGATGCCATGGACAGCATGAGCGTGGTTTATTACCTCTTCCTCCAAGACCGCGTCGAGGAGGCACTGGCACGCTTCAAGGCCATTGATGCCACGAAACTGCCGACGCGGCTGCAACACGACTACTTCCAGTGCTACGCGGCCTTCTATGAGGGAGATGTGGCCGCGGCGCGTGGTGTAGCCTCGAAGCGCCTGGCATCGTCGGACAGGTCCGACAGGTCAGACCAGTCCGACCTGCCCCCGAGGTGGAAAACGCTCTTCAAGGACGTACTCACCCAGGCGGATGAGGTGGATGGGAAAACGACGAAACCCGAAAAGCCCAACCAACCGGACCGCGAGGCCCAGCAGAGCACTCTGGCGGCCACGGAGCCCGGTTTTGACTTCAAAGTCGAAAAACAGACGATCTCGCTCAACTGGAAAAACCTCTCCGAGGTCACGCTGAACTACTACCTGATGGATCCGGAGTTCAGTTTCAGCAGCAATCCCTTCGTCAGCCAGGACGCGGGCCGATTCAGCATCATCAAACCGAACAAAACGGCCACGCAGGCCCTTCCCAAAGACGCCACCAAGCTCGACGTGCCGCTGCCGGGCGAGTTCGCTAAAGCGAACGTGCTCGTCGAGGTCATCGGCGCCGGAAAACGCCAGACGCAGGCCTACCACGCCAACACGCTCAAGCTC